>JBAPYB010000247.1:0-46623 GCA_049284515.1 Thermoanaerobaculia bacterium | reverse complement strand
GCCGTGGCCGAAGAGGCCCAGCCGCCGGCGGTCAACCCGGCCGGGCGCGATCGTTCCGTTGGCTTCGAAGAGGGCTTCGAGGACGGCGAGCAGGCCCGCCAGCTCGCGAGCTTCAACGCGGATGGCGACGAAGCCGCGCGCGGCGAGCAAAGTGGCGAGGTAAGGGAGGAAGCCCCACTCCAGCGAGCCCTCCACGCAGATCACCACGGCCGGCCGCTCGCCCGGGAGGATGGGCAGGTCGACCCGTCCGTTGAGGGTGGAATCCGTCGTCTCCAGATGGAAGGGGATCGGAGCGCTCACCTCATTCACGCCGGGGATTGTAGACTTCAGCGATGACGACCGCCCCCACTGCCCCGCCGAAGCCCCTCCCCCTCGCGAAGCTCCATGACAAGTTGTCCGCAGTCGCCGGCCCCGTGGACGGCCATGCCACCGCACCCCTTCGCTACGGACCTGTCGCGATGGAGGTCCAGGCTCTCCGCGCGGGCTGCGGCCTCGCGGACCGCTCGTGGACCGGACGCTTGGAGCTGCTGGGAGCGGACCGCCAACGGTTCCTCAACGCCTACGTCACCTGCGAGGTCAAGGGGCTCGTTGCGGGCCAGGGGGCTTACGGCTTCTTCACCAACCCGAAAGGGGGCATCCTCTCCGACGTGGTGGTGCTCGCCCACGCGGACCGCCTCTGGCTCCAGCTCCCCGCCGGACAGGAGGAGGTTATCGCCGCCCACCTCAAGAAATACATCCTGGCGGACCGGGTGGAGGTGCGTCCCCTGGAGGACATGCTCCCCCTCACCCTCCTCGGCCCCCGGGCGGGCGAGATCCTGGGCTGCGACCTGCCCGAGCCCGGCGACTGGCGTCACCTGAAGACCAAGATCCACGGCACTGAGGTGGAGCTCCAGCGCACCGGCCGGCTCGGTGCCGAGGCCTGGACCCTCTGGGTTTCCGCCTCCATCGCGGGTCCCTTGATGGAGCACTTGTTGGGGCTCCCCGGCGTCGTCCCCGTGGGCTTTGAGGCCCTGGAGGTGCTACGCACTGAGGCGGGCATCGCCCGTTTCGGCCGCGACTTCGGCGTGGAGAACTTCCCGCAGGAGACAGGCGCGGACGAGGCGGCCGTCAGCTATACCAAGGGGTGCTACCTGGGGCAGGAAGTGGTGGCCCGCATCCACTACCGGGGCGGCGTGCAGAAGATCCTGCGGGGGCTCGATTTCGGCGACGGTCCGGCGCCCGCGCCGGGAACCGTTCTTCTCCACGAAGGGCGCGAATCCGGAAAGGCCACCACCGTGGTCCAATCCGTGGCGCTGGGCCGGCCCATTGGCCTCGGCATCCTCCACCGCCGAGCCGCCGAGCCGGGGACCCGGTTGGAAGTGCCGGGCGGCGGAGTGGCGGAGGTGAGGGAGCTGCCGTTCGTGTGAGCCAATCCGTGGTAAAGTTCCGTAAAGAGGAGTCAAGCTCATGGATGCATTCCTTTCCTATTCCTCCGCCGACAGGAAGCTGGCCGAAAGACTGTCCAAGGAGCTGACCAAAGACGGGCTGTCCGTGTGGCAGGACGAGTCCATAGCTGCCGGCGAGAGATGGCAGCAGCGGATCGAGAAGGCCATCCGTTCCTCCGACCCTATCTTGGTTCTCGTGGGAGATCGTGTGGACGAGGCGCAACGATTCACCTGGCGGGTGGCCCTTGAGGCTGTCTGGAAGGATTCCAGCAAGCGGTTGGTCCCGATCCTCCTGCGCGGCGCCGAGTTGCCCTCGTTCGTCCGCAGTGGGACCCCGGGCAAGGTCCGAGCCGTTCAGGTCGAGAATTCGCGCAACGTGCGGAACGTCGCCCAGGCGGTGTTGGACCTGCTCAACGGGCGGACGTCACGGGGAACGGAAGCCGTTCAGATTCGTGAATTCCAGCGCGCGGACGATGAGCGGAGAGAGGCCCTCTCTGCCATGGCCTCCTATGTCGAGCAGAATTTGAGGACGCCGCCTTCCAAGGGCAACGGCCGCGATGGGTAGAGGCCCACGCGAGCACTTCGGCAGCGGTCAGCTCGCCTTCGATCCTGCAAAAGCCGTCTTCATCAATTGCCCCTACGACGCAGAGTTCGAGCCTGTTTTCGACGCGATCGTCTTCGCGACCGCCTGCTGCGGGTTCATGCCGCGGAGCGCTCTCGAGTCGGGCACGATCGCCGAGTCGCGGATGGAGCGCATCGTCCAGGCGATCTTCTCGTCGAAGTACTCGATCCACGATCTTTCCCGTTGCCATGGAGAAGGCGGCGAGTTGCTGGCCCGCTTCAACATGCCTCTCGAGTTGGGCATCGCCATGGCCCGGCGCTACATGGCTCCCAGGAAGGACACGCGTCACGACTGGCTGCTGTTGGTCCCTGAGGGGCACGGGTATCTGAAGTTCGTCTCGGATCTGGCCGGATTCGACCCCCTACGCCACGACGGCAGCCTGGAGTCCGTCGTACCGGGAGTCATCGCCTGGCTGGCGACGCGCCCGGGCGTCTTCGAGACCCTCACGCCCGAGTCGGTGCTCGCCGAGCTCCCACGTTTCCGGGCGGAGAAGGCGCGGCTCCAGAAGGAATGGCGCGGCAACCTCCCCTGGGCAGACCTGGTGCTCCTAGCGATTCAGATGTCGAAGACGATGCTCTGAGAGCCTCCCCGGCACCAAACCGGAGAGGCTCCCTCGGTCTAGACAGCGAACGAGGACCCGCAGCCGCAGGTGCCGGCGGCCTTGGGGTTGTTGAACTTGAACCCCGCTCCTGCCATGCCAAGGACGTAGTCGATGTTGGTGCCTTCGAGGTAGCGCGCGCTGACGGCGTCGACGTAGACCGTCAGGCCGCTCTGCTCGTAGACCCAGTCGGTCTCCCGGGCTTCGCTCTCATAGTCGAGGGCATATTCGAAACCGCTACAGCCGCCGCCCCGGACCGCGATCCGCAGGCCGTGGGAGGGATCGATCCCCTCTTGGTCGCGGGTGATCTTCACCATCTCCACCGCCTTGGGGGTCAGCGTGACGGGGAATTCCGACTGGGGGGGTGCGGCTTGTGGATTCGAGGGATGAACCTGCTCGGTATTTTCCATTTTCGAGGCTCCTTGCTACCCGCTTGAACCAGCAGCATCGGTCAAGATACCGGGGGTCGGGGAGCTTGTCAAATCAGCTTCCAAGAGACGAGAACAGATCTTCGATGAGCGACATTTCAACACGGCTGGCCGGTCTCTCTCCCAGGAAACGGGAGCTTCTCCTGCGCCAGCTCGCCGCCCGACAGGCGCCCGGGGCGGCGGAGCGCATCCCCCGCCAGGCTCGCGATACGAATCAGTTTCCCCTCTCCTTTTCCCAGCTCCGGGAGTGGCTCCTGGAGCTGCTCGATCCGGGAACGCCGGCCTACAACCTGCCCGGCGGAGCGCGCGTCCTCGGCGCCCTGGACCTCGACGCGCTGCGGCGCAGCGTGGGCGAGATCGTGCGGCGCCACGAGTCGCTGCGCACCACTTTCCAGCCGGACCCGTCCGGCTCGGGCGAGCCCGTCCAGATCGTCAGCTCCGAGGCCGGAGTCGACGTGCCGCTCCTCGACCTCTCCGCCTTGCCGCCGGCCGTGCGGGATGCAGAGGCCGCGAGGCTGATCGCGGCCGAGCGGCGGCTGCCGTTCGACCTCGGCGCCGGCCCGCTGCTGCGCTTCTTCGTCCTGCGGCTCGGCCCCGAGGATCACTTGGCGCCTTTCTCCATGCACCACATCGTCTCGGACGGCTGGTCGATCGCCCTGCTCTACGGCGAGTTGGTCGCCCTCTACGAGGCGTTTTCGACCGGCGCGCCGTCACCCCTGCCGGAGCTGCCCGTCCAATACGCGGACTTCGCGGTCTGGCAGCGCGAGCGGCTGAAGGATGAGCTCCTGGAGGAGCAGGTGGGCTATTGGCGCGATCAGCTCGCGGGCGTGCCGCCGCTCCTCCCCCTCCCCATTGACCGCCCGCGCCCGCGCGTCCAGCGGCTGCGGGGGGCGGTCGCGCCCGTCGCGCTGGGCTCCGATCTCATTCGGGCGGCCAAGGCCCTCGGGCAGCGGGAGGGGGCGAGCCTCTTCATGGTTCTCCTCGCCGCGTTCCAGGCGCTCCTCGCCCGCTGGACCGGGGAGGACGACGTGCCCGTGGGCACCTTCAGCGGCAACCGCGGGCGCGCCGAGCTCGAAAAGCTCATCGGCTTCTTCATCAACACGCTCGTCCTGCGCACCCGGCTGGAGGAGTCCATGGGCTTCGCCTCCCTGGTGGCGCGGGTGCGGGACGTGACGCTCGGCGCCTTCGCCCACCAGGAGGTGCCGTTCGAGAAGCTGCTGGAGGAGCTGCGGCTGGACCGCGACCTCTCCCACACCCCCCTGTTCCAGGCGCTCTTCGTGCTGCATAACTACCCGCTCCAGGCTGTGGAGCTCTCCCGGGTGCGGCTGGCGCCCCTGGAAGAGGAGGGAACGGAGGCGCACGTCAATTTCGACTTGGAGCTCATCCTGCGGGAGCATCGCGAGACCGACGACGAGGTGCTGGGCGTCGCCGGCTACAACGCCGAGCTGTTCGACGCCGGGACGATCGAGCGGCTTTGCCGCCACCTGAAGGCCCTGCTGGCGGCCGCCCTGCGGGAGCCGGAGCGGCCGGTCCACGAGCTGCCGCTGCTCGACGCGGCCGAGCGCGACCAGCTCCTGACGGAGTGGAGCGGCGCGGCCGTGCCCCTGCCGGAGGCGCCGCCGCCGATTCCCTACCTCTTTTCTTCTCAGGCGGCGCGTACCCCGGACGCCATCGCCGTGGAGCACTTGGGGCTGCGCACGACCTATCGCGAGCTCGAGGAGCGCTCGAACCGCCTGGCCCGCCACCTCCGCTCGCTGGGCGTGGGGCCGGAGACCGTGGTGGGCATTGCCGCGGACCGCTCGCTGGAGCTGATCGCGGGCCTGCTGGCCGTGCTCAAGGCCGGAGGCGCCTACCTGCCCCTCGATCCGGCGTACCCGCCGGAGCGCCTGACCTGGATGCTGGCGGACTCCGGCGCGGCCCTTCTGCTCACCCGGCGCGACCTGGCGCCGCGGTGGCCGGAGGCGCGGGCGGTGTTCCTGGAGGATGAAGAAAGGGACGCAAGGGACCTCAGGGACGTCAGGGACTGGAATCCAGGCAACGCGGCCTACGTCCTCTATACCTCGGGCTCCACGGGCCGGCCCAAGGGGGTGGTGGTGGAGCACCGGTCGCTCGCCGCCTATGTCCTGGACGCGGCGGCCGCCTACGGTCTGGGTCCGGGCGAGCGGGCCTTGCAGCTCGCCTCCGTCAGCTTCGACACCAGCGCCGAGGAGATCTATCCCGCCCTGGTCTCTGGGGCGACGCTGGTGCTGCGGCCGGAGTCGATGCTCGATACAGTGCCGCACTTCCTGGCCGAGCTGGAGCGGCTGGGGATCACCGTCCTCAATCTGCCGACCGCCTACTGGCACACCGTGGCGGCGGGCATCGCAGACGCTGGCGCAGCGCTTCCCCGCAGCGTGCGGCGGGTGATCATCGGCGGCGAGCAGGCCCTGCCGGAGGCCCTGGTCCAGTGGCGCCGGGGGGCGGCGGGCCATCCAGCGCGACTGGTCAACACCTACGGCCCCACGGAGACGACCATCGTCGCCACCCGCCAGGAGCTGCCCGAGGGAGCGGACGCTCCGGCGGTGCCGATCGGGAGGCCCATCGCAGGCGCCCGGGTCTATGTTGTGGACCGCCACCTGCAACCGGTGCCGCCCGGCGTGGCCGGCGAGCTGCTGGTGGGCGGAGTGGGGATCGCCCGCGGCTATCTCGGCCGACCGGAGCTGACAGCGTCCTCCTTTATCCCCGATCCCTTCGGTACGATTCCGGGAGACCGCCTCTATAGGACGGGCGATTTCGCCCGGTATCAGGCCAGCGGGGCTCTGGAGTTCCTGGGGCGGATCGATGGGCAGGTGAAGATCCGGGGCTTCCGTGTGGAGACCGGGGAGATCGAGAGTGTCCTCACGTCCCATCCCGGCGTCCATGCGGCCGCCGTGGTCTTACGGGAGGACGATCCCGGCGCGTCCCGGCTGGTGGCCTACGTGGTCGCGGCCGGCGAGCCGCCCACCACGAGCGAGCTGCGGCGATTCCTCGCGGACCGCCTGCCCGAGCCCATGGTGCCCGCCATCTTCGTTCCCCTGCCGGTCCTCCCCCTCACCGGCAGCGGCAAGGTGGATCGCCGGGCCCTCCCCAAGCCCGGCGGCGAGCGACCCAGCCTGGAACGCGAGTACGTGCCGCCGGCCTCCGACGTCGAAGAGGCGCTGGCGGAGATCTGGGCCGAATTCCTGAAGATCGCCCGTGTCGGCGTCCAGGACAACTTCTTCGAGCTGGGAGGCCACTCCCTGCTCGCCACCCAGGTCATCACCCGCATCCGCGAGCGCCTGCGGGTCGACGTGCCCCTGATCGCCCTCTTCCAGATGCCGACGGTCGAACAGCTCGCGGTGCTGATCGAAGAGAAGATCCTCGACGCCCTGGAGGCGCCGCCGGAGGTGACTCCCCTCGTGAAGCTCCAGGCCACCGGCTCCCGGCCGCCCATTTTCCTGGTCCATGCCGCGGGCGGCCTCGTCCACGACTTCGTCAACCTGGCCCAGCGGCTCGACTCCGACCAGCCCTTCTACGCCCTCCAGTCGCCGGCCCTCGTGGGCGGCGAGCATTTCGCCAGCGTGCCGTTGATGGCCGCCCACTACCTGGAGGCGGTCCGCTCCGTCCAGCCCCGGGGACCGTACCGCCTGGGCGGCTACTGCGTCGGCGGCACCGTGGCCTTCGAGATGGCCCGCCAGCTCCGCGCTGCCGGTGAGCCGACCGAGCCTCTCCTGCTTTTCGACAGCCCCGGTCCTCCGGCCGAGCCGCCGCCCCCGCTCGACGAGGCCGAGTTGTTGGCTTCCTATGCCTTCACCTACGGCAACGGTGCGGAAGTCTCCGCGGACGAGCTCCGTGCCTTGCCTCCCAAGGCGTGGATCGACCGGGTGCTCGAGCGGGTGCGGGAAACCGGCGCTCTGGACGCGTCCTTCGACGCCGCGCTGCTCCATCGCCGGTGGGAGGTGATGAAGCGGAACACCCGCGCCATCCTCCCCTTCGTCCCGGCCGGCCGGCTGTCGCTGGGCGCTGTCCTCTTCCGCGCCGTCGAGCAGCCGGACGAATTCAAGGGGCAGCCGTTCCTCGGCTGGGAGCGCTGGCTGGAGGGGCCCATCGAGGTCGTGGACGTGGAGGGCGGCCACCTCGACGTCTTCCAGGAGCCCGGCGTCGAAGCGGCTGCCCGGGAGCTTCGGGACCGGACGGCGGTGACCGCCGCGGTATGATGCCGGCGTGATCCGCGCCGTCCTCTTCGACTTCAACGGTGTGCTGGTCGACGACGAGCCCATCCACCTGGAGGTGTTCCAGCGCGTCCTCGCCGAGGAGGGGATCACCGTCTCCGCCGAGGACTACCAGAGCCGCTTCCTGGGTCTCGACGACCGCACCTGCTTCGCGGCGGCGCTCGGCGAATCGGGAGAGCCGGCGACCGTCCCCCGCCTGATGCGGCTGATGGCCCGCAAGGCGAGCTACTACCAGGAGCGAATTCGCCGCGGCGGCTATCCGTTCTTCCCGGGCGCCGTAGAGCTCGTGCGCGCCCTCGCGGGCGGCGGGCGCATGCTGGGCGTGGTGAGTGGCGCCCTGCGCGAGGAGGTCGAAGGGGCGCTACGCCAGGCGGGCATCCTCGACCGCTTCAAGGTGCTGATCACCGCCGAGGACGTGGCTGAGGGCAAACCCCATCCCGAGGGCTATCTCAAGGCCCTGGAGAACCTCAACTCCCAGCCGCCGTTGCCGGAGCGCCTGCTGCACCCCCACGAGGTGCTGGCCGTGGAGGACAGCCCGGCCGGGCTCGCCGCCGCCGCCGAAGTGGGCTTCCCCACCCTCGGCGTGGCCCATACCTTTCCAGCCGCCCGCCTTTCCGCGGCCGACACCGTGACGGCGAGCCTCCGCGACTTGACCCCCGAAGGCGTCGACCGGCTCTTCGCCGAGGTCAGCCGGCGGTGACTCCGGAGGTCAGTCAAAGGGCGGAGCAGTTCGTCCGTCCGCTCTATGCGGGTCTCGATGGCGTCCAGACCTTCGATCGCGTGGAGCGGCTCCGCCGCCGGGTGGCCGGATTGGCCGAGGGTCTGGACCTCGACGGCGACCTGCTGGACCTGCTCCTCGTCTTCCACGGTGTGGTGGACCGCCTGGGCTCGCTCGCTCCCGGCGGCCGGCTGGACCTCTTTCTCCGCGACCTCGGTCTCGCGGATTCCCTGGCGCGCCGGGTGCGGGCGGGCCTGGGGAGGATCGGGGAAGATCCCAAGGGACCCGAGGAAGAGCTGCTCCACGACGCGCTGCTCCTGGAATCGGCGGGCGTCGGCGCCACGGCCGAGCGGCTGATGGCGCTGGGCAAGAAGCGGACGCCTCTCTCCCGCGCCCTGGCCCAACTCGATCCCGGGCCGCCAACCGAGCGCTATCGCACGGCCCGGGGCGCCGCCCTGGGGACCGCCCGCCGGCGGGAGGCCGAGGAGTGGATCGCGGACCTGCGCCGGAAGATCGCAGCGGAGTAGGAAGCCGGTGCATCATGGTGCAGATTGGTGTAATCTTGAGTCATGTCGACCGTCGAGAGACCCGTCCGCCAGAGCATAAGCCTTCCCCCGGGGACCGCCCGCCGCGTCAGGTCGCTCGCGAAATCCAGCCGCACCAGTGCCCACCGAATTCTGGTCGAGCTGATCGAGTCGGGCATCGAAGCACGGGAACAGGAGAGGAAGCATTTCCTCGAGCTGGCCGACCGTTTGGCGAGCTCTTCCGATCCGGAGGAGCAAAGCCGTCTCAAGAAGGAGCTGGCGCGCATGACTTTCGGTGATTGATGCCGAAAATCCAGTGGGTCGACTTGCCCGCTGCCCTGCGAGACCATCTGTTCGAGCGGCTTCGTGAGCGAAGGATCAACGCCGAAGACCTCTACCAGTTGAAGCTGTGGCGGGAGTCCGAGCCCGAGGCTCCGGATGGCCCTTGGTATAGGGACTTCGGCTCGTTCAAGGTCTGCGGCGAGGGGAAGTATCCGAAGACCTTCCTGCTCGCGGGACAGCCGGCGAAGGGAAAGAAGCTGTGAGTCCCAAAAGCGGCGGCCATGGGACGATCCCTTGCGATGTAGATGAGAGTACTAGTTGATGGGCAGGCGGCCTTCGAAGCCTTCGTCGTAGGTGTGGAAGAACGACAGGGACTGCTCGGGGAAGCGCCAGCAGTAATAGCCGTCGCCGCTGTCCCAATCCACCAGCCAAACGCCTTTGACCTCGCAGCCGAGGGTGGAGATCTGTTGCGCCCAGGCGCGGACGATCCGCTCCCGGGCCTCCTCGACCTCGTCCCGCCGGGAGTCGAGCTCGTCGCGGCTCGCGACGCTGTTGAGCAGAGCCTCCACCTGGCGCACCGCGGCCGTCGTCAGGTCGCGCACCACGGGAAAGGTGTTCACGGCCTCGTCGTAGGAGAAGATCCGCTTGCCGATGGTCCTGCGCTGGGACATTGGCCTGAAATCATAGCAGATGCCGCTCCCGGCCAGGGGTCCCCGGCGCGGGCTTCCCGTCGTTGCCGGAGTCGGTTACAGTCGCCATGGTGAATGACCTGGAGAGCATCCGCGAGCGCACCCGGGAAGGCTGCATCGAGGCGATCAGCGGCGGCATGTTTTCCGGCAAGAGCGAGGAGCTGGTGCGCCGCCTGCGCCGCGCATCCCTCGCCCGCCAGGTGGTCCAGGTGTTCAAGCCCGCGGCCGATGCCCGGCACGAGGACCCCCAGCGGCTGATCACCCGCGACAAGCGGGAGCTGGAAGCGGTGAGCGTCACCTGCAGCCACGAGCTGCACGAGCGGCTGCATCCGGACGTCCAGGTGGTGGGAATCGACGAGGCGCAGTTCTTCGACGACGGTCTGGTGGACGTGGTCACCGGGCTGGCGGACGCCGGCGTGCGGGTCATCGTGGCCGGGCTCGATCTCGACTACCTGCGCCGCCCCTTCGGGCCCATGCCCCGCATCCTGGCCATCGCCGAGTACGTGGACAAGGTCCACGCCGTCTGCATGCGCTGCGGCGCCCCGGCGCACTACAGCCAGCGCACCGCCGGCGGCGGCGAGCAGCTCCAGTTGGGGGACACCGAGTCCTACGAGGCCCGCTGCCGCCGCTGCTACGAGGCGTTCGAGCCGTAACCCGCGGGCGCCCCCCTCCCAAGACCCTCATCACCCCGACCCTCTTCTCCCGCCCCCTCCCACCCCCCTCACCGGGAGAAGAGGGAGAAAAGCAAGACCGCCCCAGCCGGGTTCCCCTCTCCCGGTCGGGGGGAGTGCGGTGGGAGAGGGGACAGGGGTGAGGGATTGGGCGGGGGCTCTCCGGGCGAGCCGCTTCACCCGCCCGAGACGATCGGTATCGGGTGGCCGTCCTTGTCGACGCGCACGTAGACCACCTCGGCCTCGGTGACCTTGACCCGGCCGGTGCCCGTCGAGCGGTCGGCCTCGACCGTCACCTTGACCGTCACCGACGTCCGCCCCACCCGTAGCGTCTCCGTGTAAAAGCTCACCAGGTCGCCCATGAAGACGGGGGAATGGAAGATGACCTCGCGCATGGCCACCGTCACCAGCCGGCCGGGCAGGGGGACGTGGCGGTGCCCTTCCACCGCTCCCGCCTGGTCGATGTAGGAAAGGATGATCCCGCCGAAAATGGTGCCCAGGGCGTTGGTGTCCTTCGGCATCAGGAGGACGCGGATGGCCGGCTGCAACGGGCCGGCGTTCGGGTGCGAGGGAGGGGCGTCCATTTCGGATCTTTTTCCTTTCCGGTCGAATTGGAGGCTATCAGGGGACGATTGGGCTTCATGCTATCCTAGCCCTGCGCCGTCTTCGCGGCCCCTTTCGGGAATGAACCCCTCCATCCCCTCGCAACCGAGCCCCGGTCCTCTGGAGTCGATGAGCGACGCCGTCGTGTTGCGGCAGGTGGCCGACCGGAAACCAGAGGCTTTAGAGGTTCTCTACAACCGCTACGCACCGGCGTTGCTCGCCCTGGGCGCCCGCATCCTCGGCAGCGTGCCTGAGGCCGAGGAGGTGCTCCAGGAGGTCTTCCTCCACGTCTGGAAGCAGGCGGGGAGGTATGACGCCAGCCGCTCGTCGGTCTCCACCTGGCTGATCCTCATCGGGCGGAGCCGGGCGATCGACCGCCTGCGCACGCGCCGGGTGGTGGAGCGCACGCACGAGAGCGCGGCGAAGCGCGATGCGGTCGGGTATGCATCCCCTGAAGGCATGGAATCCGTATTTGTCCATGAGCGGCGGGAACGGGTGCGTGGCGAGCTCGAGAACCTGCCGCCGGAACAGCGGCAGGTTCTCGAGATGGCGTTTTACGAGGGTTTGAGCCAGAGCGAGATCGCCGCCAAGGCGGGTCTGCCATTGGGCACGGTCAAGACGCGGACACTGCTGGCGATGAAAAAACTGCGTAGCGCGCTACGCGACGAGATTCGGCAACTGCTGTGAACGATCCAATCCATCCTGAGGATCTGACCATCCTCGCCGCCGTCGAGGCGCTGGAGCGCGGGAGCGAAGCCTCTCCTGGTGCGCCGCGAGCCGGGGAGGCGGGAGAGACCCTGGCCCGTCTCTACAACGAGGTGTTGGGCCTGATCCCCTATGAGCTCGAGCCGGTGGAGCCTTCGGCCGGCGCCAAGGCGCGGCTGATGGCCGCCGTTCAACTTGCGGGGCGCGCCGAGCCCGAGGCGATCCAGGAGGCGCGGGACCCGGACCCTCCCACGCTCGCTGAGCCCATCCGGTTGACCTCGGTACCGCCAGCCCAGCCGGCCCGCCCCGGCAACCTGCCGGTTGCCCAGGAGGCTCGGATCTACAGGCCTACTTCGCTCACCCCTCCGCCCCGCCGTGCCCTCCGTCCGGCGCGCTGGCCGCTGGCTCTCGCCGCGTCCCTGGCCCTGCTTTTCGCGGCCTCTTCCGCCATGCTCTACCTCCAGGCCGGCCAGCAGAGGGAGACGATCGACGCCCTCGGCCAGCAGCTCGACCTGGAGCGCGGCCGGGCCGCGAGCGCCGCCAAGGACGCCCTCAGCATGCGGGAGAAATTCGCGCTGATCACCTCGCCCGCCGTCGAGGCCAGCCCGATGCGCCCTCCGGCCGCCAATCCGCTCCAGCCGGCGGCCCGCGGCGTGCTCTTCGTCGCCTCCGATCATCAGCACTGGTACCTCTGCCTCCACGACGTGGCGCCGGCGCCCGCGGGGAAGATGTACAAGCTTTGGTTCATGGCGGACCGGGGGCCGGTGAGCGGCGGTGTCTTCACCGCCCGGCCGGGCGAGCCCCTGGAGCTCAGCTCCAAGGAGATGCCTGCCGGCACCAAGGCGGTGAAGATCACCCTGGAAGCCGACCCCGAGGCCCCTCAGCCCGCCGGCCCGGAGGTTCTCCTGGCGGCGGGGGTGTACCAGCTCAGCTAGGGCGGAGTCACTATCCGCCGGAGAGGTCCCCTACTTCGGCGGCTTCGCGGGCCGCATCTCCACCAAACTGGGCAGCGCGTGGGCGGGGTAGGTGAGGAGGTGGAGGATCATCGCGGCGATGTCCGCCGGTTGCAGCATCCAGCTATGGTCCTTCGCCCTGTGAAGCGAGAATTCCGTATCCACGCTGCCGGGCAGGATCGCCGCCACCCGCACTCCATGCGGGCGCAGGTCGAGCATCGCCGCTTCGGAGAGCCCGATGAGGCCGAACTTGCTGGCGTTGTAGGCGGCGCCGCCGGCGAAGGGGTTCTTGCCAGCGAGCGAGGCGATGTTGAAGATCCAGCCCGAGCCCTGCCGCTTCATGGCGGGGGCCACGGCGTGGAGGAAGTAGAAGGCGCCGGAGAGGTTCGTCTCGATCACCTCCCGCCACTGCTCGCCCGTCAGCTCGTCGACGGCGGCGAACGTCCCCAGGCCGGCGTTGTTCACCAGGACGTCGATCCGGCTGTCGCGCTCCAGCACCTCGCGGACGAAGGCGTCGACCTCGTCCTGACGCCGGACGTCCACGGCCTTCCCGGAGACGGCATCGCCATGGGCTCTGGCCAGCTCCGCCTGGGCCTCCCGGACCGATTCCGGGCTCTTGCTGCAGAAATGAACCGTCCAGCCGTCGCCGAGCAGCGCCTCGACCACGCCGCGCCCGATCCCTCGGCTGCCTCCGGTGACGATCGCGATCTTCCCCTGGGATCCCATGGCCGCCTCCTTCCGCGCGCACTGTATCAACACCCGCCGGTGGAGAATACGGCGGGGACTCGATCTGTTATAGGCTGTCGAAAGGGTAGAAAAAACCATGCTCATGCATATGGATCCAACGTACTTCCTCTTCATCCTCCCGGCTTTCGCGCTGTCCCTGTGGGCGAGCTGGCGGACGAAGTCGGCGTTCAAGAAATACTCCCGGGTGCGTACCGTGCGGGGGCTGACCGGCGCCCAAGCCGCCCAGGAGATGCTGCGCGCCTCGGGCATCAACGACGTTCAGGTGGTGGCGACCCACGGCTTCCTATCCGACCACTACAATCCGGCCAACAAGACGCTGGCGCTCTCCGAGGCCACCTACGCGTCGAATTCGGTCGCGGCGGTGGGCGTTGCCTGCCACGAGGCGGGGCACGCCCTCCAGCACGCCCAGGGCTACAAGGCCCTCGGGCTGCGGTCGGCTCTGGTGCCGACGGCGAACCTCGGCTCTACGGCCGGCTACTTCGTGATGTTCGGGGGCGCCATGTTCCACTCGCCGAACATGATCTACCTCGGCGCGATGCTCTTCTCGGCCGTGCTGCTCTTCCAGATCGTGACGCTGCCCGTGGAGTTCGACGCCACGGCCCGCGCCAAGCGGCTGGCCGTGGAGACCGGCATCATCCTGCCCCAGGAGCGAGAGGGCATGGACCGGGTCCTCAACGCCGCGGCGATGACCTACGTGGCGGCCGTCATCTCGACCCTGATGACGCTCCTCTATTACCTGATGCGCGCGTCGCGCCGCTGAGCGGCACCTTAGAGTTTTCTACTCCGCCGGCTCCCCCAGGATACCGATCAGCTCGGCCTCGTGCCGCTTCAGCTCCTCAGGCGTCCGGGCCTCCAGCACCAGGCGCAGGTAGGGCTCGGTGTTGGAGGGGCGGACGTTCGCCCACCAGTCGGGATAGCTGAAGGTGATGCCGTCCAGGTAGTCGATTTGGGCGTCGGCGAAGCGGCGGGCGAGCTCGTCCATCTTCCCCAACTTGTCCTCCACCACGAAGTTGATCTCCGGGCTCTTGGCGTAGCGGCGCAGGGGAGCCACCAGAGCGGAGAGGGGCTTGCCGCTGGTGCGGACGAGGTTCAGCACCTCCACCACGGAAAGCATCGGGCAGTCGGCGTAGGAGTGGTCGCGGTAGTAGTAGTGGCCCGCCAGCTCGCCGCCGAAGATGGCGTTGCGCTCGCGCATCGTGGCCTTGATGAAGGAGTGGCCCACCCGCTCGCGCACCGGAATGCCGCCGTTCTCCTCGATGTACTCGGCCACCGCCCGTGAGGAGCGCAGGTCGTAGACCACCACCTTGCCCGGCTCGCGCTTCAGCAGCTCGCCCGCGATCAAGCCCGTCATCAGGTCGCTGCCGATGGCCTCGCCCGTCTCGTCGATGAAGGCGGCGCGGTCGGCGTCGCCGTCGAAGGAGACGCCGAGGTCGGCCTGGTGCTCCTTCACGGCGTTCTGCAGGTCGTGGAGGTTCTCCGCCTTGAGCGGGTTCGCCTCGTGGTTGGGGAAGCGGCCGTCCAGCTCGAAGTAGAGGGGGATCATCTCGAGGTTCATGGCCTCCAGCAGGGCCTTGTCGATCGTGCCCATGCCGTTGGCGGCGTCCACGGCCACCTTGAGGCGCCGGCTGGAGTCGCCCAGGAAGGAGAGGACGTGGAGGTCGTAGGCCTCCCGGACGTCCGCCTGCGTCACCGTTCCTTTCTTGGCGGCCAGCGGCAGGTCGCCCGCCTTGACCTTCGCCTCCATCAGCGCGATGCCGTGGTCGCCCGAGACCGGCCGGGCGCCGTGGCGGCTGAATTTGAGGCCGTTGTACTCCGCCGGGTTGTGGCTGGCGGTGACCTGCACACCGCCCGCCGTCTTGAGGTGGGCGATGGCGAAGTAGTTCATGGGCGTGGTGGCGAGGCCGGTCTCGATCACGTCGAGCCCGCCCGCGGTGATCCCTTCGATCAGCGCCTTCTCGATCCCAGGGCTGTGCTCGCGCATGTCGCGGCTCACCACCACGGCGTTGCCGTTCGCCCGGTCCTCGGCGTCGAGGACGAACTGGAAGGCGGTGCCGATGCGGCGCGCCACGTCTTCATTGAGCTCCGTGGGGACGATCCCGCGGATGTCGTAGGCTTTGAAAATTCCGGCCATGCTCTCTCCCTTGATCCTTCTCTGAAATCTCAGACCTTCTCGATCCGGATGGACGGCTCGCCGGCAGAGCCAGTGGCGGTCCCCACGACTTCGACCGCCAGCGTCTCTCCTTGGATCCAGCCGAGATGGGCGTCCACCGCGGCCTTCATCTCCGCTCCGGCTTCGTAGGCGACCCGGATGCGGTCGGCGTAGTCGAGGTCCTCCCTCTTCCGCGCCTGCTGCACCCAGTGGACGAACTCGCGGGCGAGGCCCTCGGCTTCCAGCTCCGGCGTCAGCTCGGTCGAGAGGGCCACGAGCAGCTCGCGGTCCCCCTGGGTGGCCGTCCCCTCGCGCTCGACGAGCCGGACCTCGACCTCCTCCGCGGACAGCTCGGCCGGGCCGTCGGAGAGCTGGAGGGTGATCTTCCCCGACCGCTCGAGCTCGGCGGCCAGGACGTCGCCGTCCGCCGACTCCAGGGCCTTCTTCACCTCCGGCATCTTCTTGCCGAAGCGCGGCCCGGTCTTGGGGAAGACCGGCTTGACCTCGCGGTGGACGTAGACCGTGCGGTCCGCGGCCCAGCGGATCTCCTTGACGTTCAGCTCGTCCTCCAAGAGCCCGGCGTAGGGCTCCACGAAGCCCCGCAGCGACTCGTCCGCCGTCACCAGGGTGACCGCCGGCAGCGGCTGCCGGGTCTTGAGGCCGTGGAGGTTGCGCGCTGCGTGACCGAGGGTGACGATGCGCTGGACGGCGGCCATACCCCTCTCCAGGGCCTCGTCCGCCCGGCCGGGGACGGGCACCGGCCAGTCCTCCAGGTGGACGCTCACCGGGGCGTTGTCCGTCTGGCTCCGCACGAGATGCCGGTGCAGCACCTCGGCCACGAACGGCGTGAACGGCGCGATGAGCCGGGTGAGCGTAGTGAGCACCTCGTAGAGCGCCGCGTAGGCGCTCGCTTTCGCGGCCCTCCCTGCTGCGTCGCTATTGGGCGCCCAGAAACGGTCGCGGCTGCGGCGGATGTACCAGTTCGTCAGGTCGTCCAGCAGCTCCTCGATCCCGCGGGCGGCGGCGGTCAGGTCGTAGGCGTCCAAGTGTGCCGTGGTGTCCGCCACCAGGCGGCCGAGACGCAGGAGGATCCAGCGGTCCAGGGCCGGCCGCGCGTCGAACGGCTGTTCAATGTCCTCCGGCGCTCCGGGATGCCAGCCGTCGAGGTTGGCGTAGATGGTGAAGAAGGAGAGGGCGTTCCACAGCGGCAGCAGGAAGCGCTGCGCGGCCTCGCGCACCAGCCGGGCCGAGAAGCGCGAATTCACTTCCGGGTTGTTGATGCAGAAGTACCAGCGCAGGGCGTCCGCCCCGGTCTCCTCCATGACGCCCATGGGCTCGACGACGTTGCCCAGCCGCTTCGACATCTTCCGCCCCCGGTCGTCGTTGACGTGGCCAAGGACGATGCAGTTCTTGAACGCCACTGAATCGAAGAGCAGCACGCCCAGGACGTGGAGGGTGTAGAACCAGCCGCGGGTCTGGTCCACCGCTTCGGAGACCAGGTCCGCTGGAAATTGAATCCGCCGGTCGATCAGCTCCCGGTTCTCGAACGGGTAGTGGTGCTGGGCGAAGGGCATGGAGCCCGAGTCGTACCAGGCGTCGATGACCTCCTCCACCCGCTTCATGGTGCCGGCGCCGCCGCACTCCGGGCACGGCCAGGTGATCTCGTCGATGAACGGCCGGTGCGGATTGAACTGCTCCGGATCGTAGAGGTCGGCCGGCTTCGGCTGCCCGGAGGCGGCGAAGAGCTGCTCGAAGGAGCCGATCACCTGCTGGTGATTGCACTCCGGGCAGCGCCAGACGGGCAGCGGCGTCCCCCAGTAACGGCGGCGGGAGAGGGCCCAGTCCACCACGTTCTCCAGCCAGTTGCCGAACCGCCCCTCGCCGATGTGCTCGGGGTGCCAGTGGACCTCCTGGTTCCTGGCCACCAGCTCGGCCTTCTCTTCCGTGGTGCGGACGAACCAGCTCGTGGTGGCGTAGTAGAGGAGCGGCCGGTCGCACCGCCAGCAGAACGGATAGCTGTGGCGGTAGCGGTCCGAATGGAGCATGAGGCCGCGGCTTTTCAAATCCTGGATGATCTTGGGGTCCGCGTCCTTGAACCACAGCCCGGCGAAGGGTCCGGCGCCGGGGACGATCTTCCCCTCGCCGTCGACGGACAGGATCATCGGCAGCTCGTAGCGCCGGCCCGTCTGGTAGTCGTCCTCGCCGAAGGGAGGGGCCGTGTGCACGAGCCCGGTGCCGTCCGTCGAGGTCACGTAGTCGCCGAGCACGACTTTGCCTGGGACGTCCGGCTCGAAAAAGGTGAACAGCCGGTCGTAGAGCAGCCCCTCCAGGTCCCGGCCGCGGAAGCTGGCGAGGGCCGGCGCCTCCCGCAGGTCGATCAGGTGACGCTTGCCGTCCGTTTCGACCTGGACGGGCACGGCGGTGCCGAGGCCCTCGCCGAGGAGGATGAGGTCCCCGGGCTTCACCGGGCTCTCCACGACCTTATAGAGAAGGTCGGGGTGGACGGCGAGGCCGACGTTGGCGAGGGTCGTCCAGGGGGTCGTGGTCCAGGCCACGAGATAGAGGTCGTCCCCCACCGTCCAGTCCTCGCCGTCCACGGTCTTCGCGGTCTGGCCGGGGCGGGCGTGGAACAGGGTCCAGATGGACGGATCCTCCGCGTCCTTGTAGTTCTGCGCCACCTCGTGGCTGGAGAGGGTGGTGCCGCAGCGTCCGCAGTAGGGCTGGATCTTGTACCCCTCGTTGAGCAGGCCGCGGGCCGCGAGCTCCGAGAGGGACCACCAGACCGACTCGATGTATCGATTGGCGTAGGTCCAGTAGGCATGGTCGAGATCCACCCAGTAGCCGATGCGCTCGGTCATGGCCCGCCACTGCCCCACGTAGGTGTGCACGCTCTCCAGGCACGCTTTGTTGAACTCGGCGATGCCGTAGGCCTCGATCTGCTGCTTGCCGGAGAAGCCGAGGCGCTTCTCGACCTCGATCTCGACGGGCAGGCCGTGGGTGTCCCACCCCGCCTTGCGCGCCACGTGATAGCCGCGCATCGTGCGGTAGCGGGGGAAGGCGTCCTTCACCACGCGGGTCACGACGTGCCCGACGTGGGGGACGTTGTTGGCGGTGGGCGGCCCGTCGTAGAAGACGAACTCTCCCTGGGGAGAGGGCCGCTTCAGCGTCGCCCCGAAGACGTCCTGGTCCTTCCACTCCTGGAGCACCTGCCGCTCCAGCGCCGGGAAGGGATAACCGCCCGGAACGTCGGGAAATCGTCTGTCGCTCATTACCGGCTGATCCTCGCGCGCCGCCCTCCCCGGCCGGGGGAGCGGCAAAGAGTGCGTATTGTACCGGAGCTTCCCGGACTCTTGCCGGTCTCGACGCCGCCGCGTCAAGGCGACGGGAGCCCGAGCGGGCGCAGTGCCGGCGAGGCCCTCATCACCCCGGCCCTCTTCTCCCAGCCTCCCCCCCGTCCGCCGGGAGAAGAGGGAGAACAGCAAGACCTCTCATCACCCCACCCTCTTCTCCCATCGCTCTCCCCCCAACCGGGAGAAGAGGGCGAACCGGGGCCTCCATCGGGGACTCTTGCGGCGACTCGCGACCCTGTCGTAGACTCCGGCCGTCTTTTTCAGCCAAGCCGGTCGCATGAAGTCTCAGATGTCGCCAAAAGTCGGTCCGAACGCCAAGGCGGCTCACGTTGGGTCTGCCGCGTTCCGGTGTGTTCTGTCGTTCCGATCACCGTTTGAAGGAGATCGTTGATGGCACTAGTTGACGAGAGGGTCGCCCACGGGCACGGGCATGGGGACGCCCACCACCACGAGCTGGGCTTCTGGCAGAAGTACGTCTTTTCCCAGGACCACAAGGTCATCGGCATCCAGTACGGGTTCACCGCCCTCTGCTTCCTCCTCTTCGGCTTCTCGCTGATGATGATGATGCGGTGGTCGATCGCCTACCCGAACCAGCCGATCCCCCTGGTCGGCAAGCTGTTGCTCAAGGCGAGCGGCGGCATCATCGCTCCCGAGCTCTACAACCAGCTCGGGGCCATGCACGGCACGATCATGGTCTTCCTCGGCATCGTGCCGCTGGCCGTGGGCGCCTTCGGCAACTACATCGTGCCGCTGCAGATCGGCGCGCCGGACATGGCGTTCCCCAAGCTCAACATGGCCTCCTACTGGTCCTACTTCATCGGCGGCGTGCTGATGCTCTCGAGCTTCTTCGTGCCGGGCGGCGCCGCCCAGTCGGGATGGACCTCCTATCCGCCGCTCTCGGACATCGCGCCCACGGGGCAGACGGTCTGGCTCTTCGGCATGCTGTTCCTCATCATCTCCTCGGTGCTGGGCTCGATGAACTTCCTGGTCACCATCATCCAGCTCCGGGCCCCGGGCCTCACCTGGATGCGGCTGCCGTTCTTCGTCTGGGCGCAGTTCGTCACCTCGTTCCTGCTCCTCCTGGCCTTCCCGGCCCTGCAGGCGGCGGCGGTGCTCCAGATGATGGACCGGCTGGCGGGGACGAGCTTCTTCCTGCCCTCGGGTCTCGTGATCTCGGGCCAGCAGCTCCACGTGGCCGGCGGCGGCAGCCCGCTGCTCTGGCAGCACCTGTTCTGGTTCCTGGCCCATCCGGAGGTCTACGTCCTCATCCTGCCGGCCTTCGGCATCATCGCCGAGGTGATCGCCAACAACACGCGCAAGCCGCTGTGGGGCTACCGCTCCATGGTCTACGCCGTGTCGTTCCTCGGCTTCATGTCGTTCATCGTCTGGGCCCACCACATGTTCATGACCGGCATGGGCACGGTGATGAGCACCTTCTTCCAGACCACGACGATGATCATCTCGATCCCGTCGGTGATCGTGCTGACGGCGCTCATCATCTCGCTCTGGGGGGCCTCGATCCGCTACACGGTGCCGATGCTCTTCGCCCTGGCCTTCCTGCCGATGTTCGCCATCGGCGGCCTGACGGGCCTGCCCTTAGGCCTCGCGCCCACGGACATCCACCTGCACGACACCCTGTACGTCATCGGCCACTTCCACTACGTGGTGGCGCCGGGGACCATCTTCGCCATGTTCGCCGGCATCTACTACTGGTTCCCCAAGCTCACCGGCCGCAAGATGAGCACGCTCCTGGGCCACATCCACTTCTGGCCGTCGTTCCTGTTCATGAACGGCATCTTCTTCCCCATGCTCATCCAGGGGCTGGCGGGCGTCCAGCGCCGGCTGTACGACGGCGGCGCCTCCTACTCCCACGCCCAGCCGGTGCTGCACTGGAACGCCTTCATGTCGGTCTCGGCCTGGCTCCTGGGGCTGACCCAGCTCGCCTTCATCGTCAACCTCTTCTGGAGCCTGAAGGCGGGGGAGAAGGCCGGCAGCAATCCCTGGGACGCCACCACCCTCGAGTGGGCCGCCACGTCGTCGCCGCCGCTCGCCCACGGCAACTTCGAGGAGATCCCCACCGTCCACCGCGGCCCCTACGACTACAGCCTGCCGGGCGCGTCGCAGGACTTCACCCCCCAGCACCAGCTCCAGGAGGCCTGAAGCGATGGAGATTCCCTATACCGTAGAGGCCCGTCCCGACACCGGCGTGTTCAACGCCAAGCTGGGCGTCTGGCTCTTCCTCGCCTCCGAGGTGATGCTGTTCGGCGCCCTGTTCTCCTCCTACGTGCTGCTGCGCACGGGCGCTCCTCCCGGCACCTGGCACCACGGCCGTGAGTTCCTGAACGTGCCGCTGGCGACGCTCAACACCATCATCCTCATCGCCTCGTCGGTGACCATGGTGATGTCGTGGGCATCGCTCAAGCTCAACGATTTCAAGAAGTACCGCATGTACATGGGGCTCACCATCCTGGCGGGCGTCGGCTTCCTGATCGTCAAGGGCTTCGAGTACGGCCACAAGTTCGAGGTCGGCCTGTTCCCGAAGTCCAACACGTTTCTCGCCATCTACTTCACGCTGACCGGCCTGCACGGCCTGCACGTGATCGGCGGCATGATCCTCAACGGTTATTTCTGGGGACCCGGCGCGAAGATGTTCAAGACGCAGCCCGAGCGGTTCACCAACCGCATCGAGGTGGCGGGCCTCTACTGGCACTTCGTGGACCTGGTCTGGATCTTCCTGTTCCCGACCCTCTACCTGCTCTAGGAGCCTTGAGCGATGAGCGCGAGCGACGTCGAATCGATCCGCAAACAAACCCGCTCCTACGTCACGGTCTTCGTGACCCTGATGGTGATGACCGTCCTCACGGTGGCGGTGAGCTACTTCCACATGCCCGTCTGGCTCGCGATCCTGGTGGCGCTGGTGATTGCCAGCTTCAAGGGCTCGCTGGTGGCGGCGGTCTTCATGCACCTCTCCCACGAACGGAAGGTGATCTACTGGGTGCTGCTGCTGACGGTGCTCTTCTTCATCGCGCTGATGGCCATTCCCTCGCTCTCGCAGTGGGACCAGCGGATGCTCCGGTGATCGCGACGTCATGAGCCTGTCGCTGCGCTCCTTCCACCTGTTCTTCATCACCGCCTCGGTGTTGCTGGCGGCGTGGGTGGGCGTCTGGGGAATCCGGAGCTGGCAGGCAACTCGCAGCGGTGGTGACCTGGCCGTCGGGCTGCTGTTCTTCGCCGTGGGGCTCGTCCTGCTGGTCTACGGTCTGCGGGCACGCAGGAAGCTCCGCGAGATCGCCCCCGACGAGGAGGATTGAAGCATGAGAAAGCTCGTCACCGTCGGCAATATCGTCCTCGTTGCGGCTTGGCTCGCCCTGCCGAATGCCGCCGTGGCCTGCGCCACCTGCTACGGCGCCGCCGATTCGCCGATGACCCAGGGGATGAACAACGGCATCCTGACTCTGATCGCCCTCGTGGGCCTCGTCTACGTGGGCATCGGCAAGGTGTTCCTGGACTTCCGCCGGAGATCCCGGAGGCTGAACGAGAAAGCAACGGTGCGGCAGCGGCTGCGCCTCATTCACGGAGAGAAACAGTAATGGGAAACACGCTCGGTCTCCCCATGGGATTCCCTCCCGCCGCGTCGTCCCACGGCGCGCAGCTCGATCAGCTCACGGCGATCGTCCACTGGTTCATGCTGGTGCTGTTCGTCGGCTGGGGCCTCTTCTTCGTCTACTGCCTCTTCCGCTTCCGCCGCAAGGCCAATCCGGTGGCGAGCTACGCCGGGGCCAAGGGCGGATTCTCCACTTGGGGTGAGGCGGCCGTGGTGCTCGTGGAGGTGGTCCTCCTCGTGCTCTTCGCCGTTCCCATCTGGGCCAAGCGGGTGAGCAACCTGCCGGACAAATCGCAGGCCGTGCAGATCCGCGTGGTGGCCGAGCAGTTCGCCTGGAACGTCCACTACCCGGGCAAGGACGGCGTCTTCGGCCGCACCGATTCCAAGCTGGTGACCTCCGGCACCAATCCGCTGGGTCTCGATCCGACCGATCCCGCGGGCAAGGACGACGTCACGACCATCAACCAGCTCCACATCCCGCTCGGCAAGCCCGTGCTGATCTACCTCACCAGCAAGGACGTCATCCACAGCTTCTACCTGCCCGTCATGCGGGTGAAGCAGGACGCCATCCCCGGCCAGGTGATCCCGGTCTACTTCACGGCCGACGCGGTGAATCCCGAAAAGGCGAAGCTGCCCGACTGCGCCGTCTCCAAGACCTGCTGGGAGATCGCCTGCGCCCAGCTCTGCGGCCTCACCCACTACCGGATGCAGGGCTACCTGACCGTCGAGAGCCCGGCCGACTTCCAGAAGTGGCTGGACGACAGCGCGCCGAAGGCGGCGGTAACGGCGGCTCCGGCGGCGGCGGCGGCGGCGGTGACGCCTGCGCCGGCTCCGGTGGGGGCGAAGTAGGCGTCGGTAACCGCTTAGGGTAGGGGCGGGTCTGGACGGTAGGTTGGGGGCTCGACCCGCCCTGGTGGAGCTCGCGGAGCTGCAGGGCGGGTCGAGCCCCCAGCCCGCCGCCCAGACCCGCCCCTACCCGAGGCATATCAATATCGAACCCCCGCCCATGCTCCACCTCCACGACCTCCCGGCCCTCAACGCCACCCTCAACGCCATCTCCGCCGTCCTGCTGGTGACGGCGTACGGGCTGATCCGGGCGGGGCGGCCCATCGCTCATCGCAACGTGATGATCGCGGCCCTCGTCTGTTCTACGTTTTTCCTAACGTCCTATCTGATCTACCACGCGCATGTAGGATCCAAGCACTTCCCGGGGGCCGGCGGTGCGAAGTCGCTGTATTTCACGATCCTCATCTCGCACACGATCCTCGCCGCGACGGTGCCGTTCCTTGCCGGCATCACGGTCTGGCGGGCCTGGAAGAGGCGCTTCGACCGGCACGTGCGGATCGCCCGCTGGACCCTGCCGATCTGGCTCTACGTGTCGGTCACCGGGGTGATCGTCTACTGGATGCTCTACCGGATGAGCTGGTGAGAAATCCGCCGGATTCCCTGCTGCGTACCTAACAGTGTAGACTTGTGCGCGATACGAGAGAAACCCGGAACAGTTGTCAGGAGCCGGAGGCTCAGGGGTGAGCCGGACCGGCTGGTTCTCGTGACCTTTTTTCATAGGAGACAGAAACCATGAAGAAGTTGGACGAAGACGTCAGCCGGAGAGACTTCGGCAAGCTGGCCCTGGCCGCGTTCGGTGGCGTGGTCGCCGGCTCGATGCTGGGCAGCAGCCTGCTGTCGGCCGACGACAAGAAGGCCGCTCCGGCGGCGAAGGACACTCACATCTGCTGCGGCCTCAACGGCTGCAAGGGCCAAGGCGCCGGCGGCAAGAACGACTGCGCGGGCCAGGGCTCGTGCGCCACCGTCGAGGCCCATAGCTGCTCCGGCACCAACGGCTGCAAGGGTCAGGGCGGCACCGGCGACAACGCTTGCAAGGGCAAGGGAAGCTGCGCGGTTCCCACCAAGGGCGATAGCTGGAAGAAGGCCCGTGCGGGCTACGAGGCCCGCATGAAGAAGGCCGGCAAGAAGTACGGCGCGGCCCCCTCCACCTGCGGCGCTGCCTAGCATCTAGGGCGGGTCGAGCCTCCCCCCGCCGTCCAGACCCGCCCCTACTCGAAGCGGAAAGGGCCGGCGGCGGAACGGTGGCTCGGCCCGCAGTTTCTGCGCAGTCATCGAATCTGCAGTCAAGGAGCCGCATGAGACCCCCTCGCCTCGGACACGACAACCTCGGCCTCGGAGTGGGCCTGCGGTCCGTCCATTTCGAGCACATCCTGAAGCACCAGCCGGCGGTGGACTGGTTCGAGATCATCAGCGAGAACTACATCGACTCGCAGGGCCGGCCGCGCTACGTGCTGCAGCAGATCGCCGAGCGCTACCCGGTCGTCATGCACGGCGTCTCGCTCTCCATCGGCTCGACGGATCCTCTGGACTTCGAGTACCTGGGCAAGCTCAAGCGGCTGGCGAAAGAGGTCAAGGCGCAGTGGATCTCCGACCACATCTGCTGGACCGGCGTGCTCGGCCGCAACACCCACGACCTGCTCCCCGTGCCCTTCACCGAGCAGACCCTGCGCCACGTCGTGGAGCGCGTCCGCACCTTGCAGGACTTCCTCGAACGGCCGTTCGTGCTGGAGAACCCCAGCTCCTACGTCACCTTCCAGGATTCGACGATGGACGAGTGGGAGTTCGTCACCCGCATGGCCGAGGAGGCCGACTGCGGCCTGCTGCTCGACGTCAACAACGTCTACGTGTCGAGCTTCAACCACGACATGGACCCCGACAAGTTCATCCGCTCCCTCCCCCACGAGCGCATCGTCCAGTTCCATCTCGCGGGGCACAGCAACTACACGACCCACCTGATCGACACCCACGACCACCACGTGATCGATCCCGTCTGGGAGCTCTACCGCACGGCCCACGAGCTGACCGGCGGCGTCTCGACCCTGCTGGAGTGGGATGCCAACATCCCGCCCTTCGAAGTGGTCCACGAGGAGGTGCTCAAGGCCAAGCAGTTCATGGGCGAGCACCTGCCGAGGACCGCGGCCGCCTCGGCACCGGGCCTTGAGCAGCCCGAGCCCGTTTTGGCCATGGCGGGGATGGCAGAGCCCGCTCCCCATCCGCTGCACCACATCCGGCCGGAGGTCGAATGAGCCGCTCCCCGCAATCATTGGACACCGTCCAGCAGTGGTTCCAGGCGGTGGTGACCCATCCCGACGGCGTCGAGGGCGGCGTCGAGTCCGAGGAGGCCCAGGCGCTCATCTTCCTGCCGCGCGGCGAGATCGAAGCCGTGATCCGGCGCTCCCGCAACCTCACGGCGGCCGAGCGCATCGGCATCTACGCCAACGCCTACTACGCCCGCCTGCTGGAGTGCATCGGCGACTGCTTCCCGGTGCTGAAAGGGGCCTTGGGCGAGGACGTCTTCAACGGCTTCGCCTTCGACTACCTGCAGCGCTACCCCTCCCGCAGCTACACCCTGGACCACCTGGGAGAGAGCTTCCCCCGCTTCCTCGACGAGACCCGGCCGGGACCTGAGGACGGAGGATCGCCGCCGGGCGAAATCGGCTGGCCGGACTTCCTCATCGATCTGGCCACCCTGGAGTGGGTGCTCGCCAAGGTCTTCGACGGCCCGGGGACCGAGGGGCAGACCCTGCTGACCTCCGAGGCGCTGAACGTCTTCCCGGCGGAGCGCTTCGCCGGGGCGCGGCTCCACCTCGTGCCCTGCCTGCGCCTCGTGGCCACGAGATTCCCCGTGAACGCCTACTACACGGCGGCCCGGAAGGCGGAAGACGAGGGAGGGGAGGTCCCCATCCCCGATCCGGAGCCCGAATACACGGCCATCACCCGCCGCGACTTCATCGTCCGCCGCTACTCCCTCCTGCCCCCCCAGCACACCCTCCTCACCGCCCTCCAATCCGGCGCCACCGTCGCGGAAGCCCTCGCCGCCGCGGCCGAGGTCAGCGACTTGGACGACGAGGCCCTGGCCGAGGAGTTTCGAGAGTGGTTCCGGGTGTTCACGGCGGAGGGATTCTTCCAGGCGATCGAGTAGGCGCGCGTAACTCCGCTTTGCCCCCGCTTTGCAGGATGGTGCCGTTCCCGGAGCGGCGACCCACGGGTTCGCGATATGCTGGGCCGGCCAAACCCCACCGCAGGTCTCTGTCAGGAGAAAAAATGAGCGCCAAGCCGGCCTCAACACACAAGCTGACGAAGCGCGCCACCACACCGGCGAAGCGCCAAACCTCCGTGTCCGCCAAACCGCTGCTGGCGGACTTGCGGGAATTGATCCTCCAAGCCCGTGAGAGCGTCGCCCGCGCGGTCAACTCTGGCTTGGTGCTGCTCTACTGGCACATTGGCACCCGCATCCGCGAGGACATCCTCAAGGAGAAGCGGGCGGAGTATGGAGAGCAGATAGTGCACGCACTGAGTGCACTATTGACGGTGGAATTCGGCCGTGGGTTCACGACGCGCAATCTGTTCAACATGATCCGCTTCGCGGAGGCCTTCCCGGACATCGAAATAGTGCACTCACTGAGTGCACTATTAGGGTGGACGCATTTTCGCCAGATCCTCTCTCTCGATGATCCTCTCAAACGCAATTTCTATGCTGAGATGTGCCGCATAGAAAACTGGAGCACAAGGACCCTGGCGAGGAAAATAGACGGGATGCTTTTCGAGCGGACAGCACTTTCCAAAAAACCGGCGGCACTCGCGGCGATGGAGCTCAAACAGTTACGCGAGGAGGACAAGCTGACGCCCGACCTCGTTTTCCGCGATCCCTACTTCCTCGATTTCCTCGGGCTCAAAGACGCCTACGGGGAAAGAGATCTCGAGGCGGCGATCCTTCGGGAGATTGAGGCGTTCATCCTCGAGCTTGGCACCGGCTTCTGCTTCATCACCCGCCAGAAGCGGATGCAGATCGACCACCGGGATTACTACCTCGATCTGCTCTTCTACCATCGGAAGCTACGCCGACTGGTAGCGATCGACCTAAAGCTCGGCGATTTCGAGGCTGCGGACAAAGGTCAGATGGAGCTCTACCTGAACTGGCTGAAGCGTCATGAGTGCGAATCTGGAGAGGCCGAGCCGCTGGGCCTCATCCTCTGTGCCGGCAAGAGCGAGGAGCATGTCGAGCTGCTTGAATTGGCCCGAAGCGGCATCCATGTGGCCAGCTATTGGACGAAGGTGCTACCCAAGAAGCAACTGGAGCGAAAGTTGCACGAAGCCGTGCGCCTGGCCCGGACCCGGCTGGAGAACCGGGCGACCTGATCCTTGCTCGGCGGGACTTGTGGACCACAGCGTTCTCGGAGCCCTCCTGGCGGCACCAACGTAGACCCACCGACGGTGCGCGGCGGTCTTCCAGGCGATCGAGTAGGCGCGCGTCGCCAGTTCCGCTCTTCCCGCGCCTTCCCGGCGCCGGTTGCGATGATTTTGGCCCGTTTTCAGACTCCGGACGCCTTTTCGGAGCCCGGAAGCGTTTTCAGAATGCAGGAGGCGTTTTCCCAATGTGCGGGAGATTTTCACAGGCCAAAAGCTCCAGGACCATTGAGAAAGTCCCCAACACATGGTGAAAACGGGCCAACACATTGTTCGCCGCGTTTTCACATTGTGAAAACGCTCCCCACATTGTTGGGAGCCCCGGAACATTGTTGGGACGCCCGGAACAATGTTGGGAGCTCCGGAACAATGTGGGGAGAGCCCCAACATTGTTGGGAGACTCAGAACAATGTTGGAGCGTCCGGAACAATGTTGGGAGTCTCCCAACATTGTTGGGGAAGTTCCTGGTCCTATCTTCGGGTTCGCTGTCGCGCTGGAGCAGCCGTGGGCGGTCAGTCCCGCCGCGATCCACCCGGGAGAGGTGCCAGGCGATTCCCCGTCGCCCCCGAGGCTCTCCTAGCCCTGTGTCGCGAGATCCGGTAAGCTACCTGCCAGAGAGGTACGCAATGACGAAGCAACACTTTCAGGTTCTGCTCGAATGGGATTCTGAGGCGGACGCCTGGGTCACCTATGTTCCCGCGCTGAATGGTCTTTCGACCTTCGGGGACAGCAGAGAAGAGGCGCTCGCCAATACGCAGGAGGCAATCCTCGGCTATCTCGAAGCCGCGGAAAAGGAGGGGATCCCTCTTCCCAAGCCCGCAGAGCTGGTGGACGTCGAGGTGGCAGTCGGTTGACCCACCTGCCCCAAGTGGGTGGCAGGGATCTTCTTGGTGCCCTCCAGCGTACCCTCCGGTCGATCCTCCGGCAGGCAGGCCTGACAGTGGACGAACTGCTGAAATCGCTCTAATCTAATCACCGCCGTCTCCGGACGTCTACCACAGTCCATCCTGCCACACCCAGCGAGGCGGCGAGGCTCCTCTCTCTGAGAATCCTCACGGTTTGGCTGGCACCCTTTCCCGGGGAACCCCGTGGGGCGTCTCCGGGGCGGTGCCAACGGCTGCGACCTCCTGGACGCCCCGTGGGCGCACCGTGGTTTGCAGAACTATTGCGGCGTCACGCAGCCCCGGTTTGCCTGGGTCCGACGTATTGGTGAGCTACGAAGCAGAGTAGCGCTTCGCGATTCTCACGGGTACGGCTGATCGTTTGCCGGACACGGTCGTGTAAGGCGAACCAGTTACTCGCGATCAACAAAGATCCTTCCTGTGTTGGTACGATCTCAGTGACGTCGTCCGCAGCGTGCTCTACCGCCGCGAGAGCAGCGGCGACACGCGGCGGCACTTCGCCGTATTCCGCAATGCAGCCGCGGCGAATCGAAGGAAGATAGAACCTGAGCCCGATGTTCGTTTCCGAGCGAGACTCGACGACGAGAAACCAGCGAGGAGCCTCTCCATCCGCGTAGCTGAACGGGAGCCGCTCCCGGCTCAACAAGTCGAATGCCGTACGACCGTCGTCGGTCGCGCGTAACGCTGCGATGACTCGTGCGACCGAGGCGAGCCGCCACGCTCCAAAATCGCCGCCGCGTGGGTCGGGTCGAGTGATGTAGACGAGGCTGATCTCCGGTCGGTCCTCATAGGTGGCGAAGTCGCCATGCCATCCGATCGCTTCCGGCCGGTCGAACGGAGCCGCTCGGCGCGCACGCGTCGGGACCGTGCGAATGACGGGCTCGGCGGGATCGCAGTCCTTCGGCACGAAGATCTCACCCAGCGAGCGGCCGACCTCGAGCACGAATCGGACGGCTTCCTCAACACCTACAGGCACGCGCGCAACGAAGTATCCGTCGCGGCGCAGGCTCGCCAAAACTTCATCAGTCTCGACGCGCATGACCTCTTCCTTGACTCTTCCCTTTGTTCATACTCTCGCGATCCTGCCGGGGAATCGTGAACCGCATCCGCATCGACGTTGCCGCTGCTTCGTCGAGGAGGGCGCGTGCATAGGCAGGGTCACACGGATTGTTCTGTCGCAGCACCAAGCCAGCCCATGCATACGCGTACTCGTCCGCGAGCGTTGTCGAAAAGGTGATGGGATCATCGGTGCTGATAGTCCATGTGAGAGTTTCATCTCCAGGCTGTACCCCAGGCTCCTCGTTAACAGTCGGGCGTCGATGTAAGAAATCCTGAGCCGCCACCGACTCAAGGCTTCCAACGACGAGGTTTGAGGAGGGATTCGTCTCGACGCAGATCTGCAGGCGAGCAAGCTCGTGAATCACTCGCTTACGAGCAACCTTCAGTAATTCAAGCTCAACGGATTCTTCAATCGTGAGGGTTTCAGCCTGATGCGCGCGGTGCTGAACACTGGAGCTCCACAAGTACCTGGATAACCACTTCTCAACAACCGAGTGGTGACTGACGGGGCGTTGTTTCAGAAAAACGCGCGCTCGTCTTGTGCCGAGAAGTGTCCACAACCTGCAAACATGAAGAATCAGATCTTTATCGCTATGGGTTCTCTCAGCGTTGCCCCAAATAGCACATACGATATTTCTCATCTCGGCTGCAAGCCACTCTTCCTCTTGCTGAGCGTGGCCTTTCGCGTATTCAGCAAGAAATGCGAGATCGAGCAGTCGTTCAAAACGCTTCAATGTCACTTTCTGTCCTGGTTTTCGCTGGCACCATTTCGTGGGATCAATAGTAATGGCTGTCGCGTGACCCAGCCGATCGCCGCGCAGGAGCAGGTCCCAGTGAAGTGGCTCCGCTACAGCGCGAACGCCAGATGTCAACCATGTAAAGTCTTCACCCACGTGCAGCGTGAGCCCTAATGGCAATACCCCCCATCTTGCGTCACGTGCTGCGACCTCCTGAGAACGTTTGCGAACAGACCGTAGCGTCTCAACCGCAACCCAAAGCGGTTGGTCGGACTCAACGCCAGCTAAGTCAAGGCCGCGCAACTCGCGCAATTCTGTGGGCTGCAATGCAATTGCAGATTTGATTTGCTCTCCATCCTTTTCCAGCATCTTAATGCCACTTCCAAAGAGTGGTATTCCGTCGTCAGGTGCTTCCCGCTTGAGGTGGATCAGCCACGCTGATTCGCCTTCCTCCCGTCGGCTAATTCCGGCCTGAATAGCTCTCTTCTTCCGGCGCCTGTAGCGAAACCACGCGTCTGTCGCCACACGATACTCCGTCGCCGCTACCACCAACTCTGGTCCACTTTGAGAATCCGGTGGAATATATTCTGCGTCAGGCGCGTAAACTTTGATCTGTGAGAAATGTGTACGAAACTGCTCGAGGCCTCGCTCTCCCGGAGCGTGAACAAGCATACTAAACACTGCGGTTTTGACCCTCAGATATTGAAGGAAAAGAGCTTCAAAGTCTGCGTCGACAATGGCCAACTTCTGACACTGGATGTGTGCAAATGCGCGGCATAGAAACAACCGCTCGTCGGCCACTCCATCACGTATGGCATCTGCAGATAGCGTCTCAACCGTGCGCCTCGAGAAGCTACCCCTGTTACGCCAACGACGATCTAAGGCTACGCGTTGATCCCGCCATGGATATGGAGTCGGTGCCAAGCGGTATGGTCGCACACGGCCCTGAAAGAGAAAACGCAACTGGTTTCGCCACGGGGTAGCATTGCATTCAGTACAGCCTCTTAGCTCGACGCTCTTATGCCAGCTATGCTTACTTAAGATGTAGCGAGCAATGAACGCCTGCCGCAGCATGTCAGCCCACTCCGCCATGTGTCTTCTGGTCTCGAAATTAGGTGCCGACGCGACAGGGCACTTCCCGGAGTGCAATCCTGGGCATCTTGCACTTTTGCGAGCGAGGTTTCGTACGAGCGTGTCCGGCGAAACAACTGCTGTATGATGTAGTACTGCCCAGACCGCCTCGAACGATATTAAGGCCGCGTGATGGACGTGAAGCTCTGCAACATCGCCATCAGGCGCAATCGAACGACTCAATAACCGAACTACTGAGGAGGGAGTTAGACTTTCTCCGGTTGCTGCGGCTATAAGTATTGCGGGAGGTATCAAAAAAGAAATGAACCGCCAGCGTAGAATCTCGCGCCCTGGATCCTTCTTACAAACACGCAAGATCATACTCCGGCCAAACGGCTGTAGTAGGCTCCGTGCAACATTCGAAATGCATGCCGTCACGCGGCATGGATTGCTTTCGCTGCGGCACAACTCATGCCACAAGGCGCTTGCTTCGTGAATCGCAGTGTTCGCGTCCTCATCGGTAGCGAAGAGGTCGTCGCGATGGATGGTCGCGCGTTGCCGGACATACCGTTCCGTCTGCCCGGCTTGTGCAAGCACGCTTGCGGCTTGGTACGCCGCTGGATCGCGCAACGGAGCGGCAATCATATCCGCGAGAACGCGGTCGCGAAATGCTTTGCAATCAACGGTCACGTCCACCACCAGGGCCAATCGACTCAGGCAGATCTTCAATGAAACGATACCAAGGTGCTCCCTCGTATTGTCGGTCGACCGCAGCGAGCACAGACTCGACGAGTGCGTCCTCGTCAGGCCCCCCCTTCGTGCGTTCACCTCGTGATACCGCCGCAGCATCGAAAGCATCTCGGACGAGCCGGCGACGTTCAGCGGCCAAGTCTTTGGCTGAAGGCTGTGTTAAGGAGGCGATCAACAGGCGCTCCTGAACCGTGGGTGTCAAGCCTATCTCCGGACGTGCAAGAAGGGGAAGTGTCCTGCGCCGCCAACGGTCCTTTCCTAGCTTCGAATCGGTATCAGGAGGCGGCTCTTTGGACAGAAGGCGATCCCAGACAGTGGAATCAGCCAAGTCCGCTATCATTGGAGCGTCTATTCCCGCTAGTGAGCCTCCTAGCCAGCGTAGTTGATGGTAAAGCCATCCATAAGCCATTCGGTCACGTATATCCTTTGCCTCGCTGGCTAATTCTCTGATGAAGACGCCCCATTCGGCAGTCCATTCAAGTAGCCGTAACGGTGTCGGCAGAAAGTGCAAAAGCCAACGGAAGGCGGCATCGATTGCCTGGTCCTTCATGACCCAGCGAGTCCACGCGAGAGAAAGTCGCGCCTCCCACTTTAGGCCAGGAGCGACGACGCCGCGATTGGAATCCTGGAGGGATATTGCCAGCAGCGGCCCCAAAATGCCAGCACTTTGACCGCGATTCTCGCCCGCGGGATTAAAGTCATCCTCAGCACGGAATCTAAATCGTGGTGTCGCGCTAAAAACAATTTCTTGCAGCTGCGGGTAGATCTGCTCTATAAGCTCCGGCAAAAAAAGCGCGGTGACTTCTCCGACTGTACGAAATTCGACGACCGGCGGAACACCCCTGCCCGTTACCGCTACTGCCTCGGATTCAGCGGGATCTAGAAGCCGAACTAGGAGATCCGTGGCTTTTGGAGCATCGCCAAGATCGTTGGCGGTGAACACTTCGTCAGCAAGCTGCTGAGCTTTTCGATACGACATAACCGTAACCGCCGGGATACCATGCTTTTCCAAAGCTCCCGCGAAACTACGGATGTATTCGCCTAGCGCCTCATCCTTATGCGCGGACTCGACCGAGTTGGTAATTTCAGGTGGCTTGCCCCGGCCATTGAGCACTTCGCGGAATGTAAATGCTTCCCCCGGAAACTCGAGCCACTCTGCAAGAGAAAGCGATTCCAACAGCCACCGATCGCGTGTAGAAAACACTTTCTCGACTGCGGATGCGGCAAGGGCACCAGACCAGCGGTCAGCATCGGCAACACGCCAAAGGGAAGACTCGCCGCGCTCAGAGAAACACGACACCTTATACTGCTGTCCAAGAAAGTCCAACTTGAGCATGTCGATTAGGTGTTCGCGATGCGCTGCGACGACAAAGACGACTGAAGGGTGATAAAGCAGGCGAAGTGCCGGAAGAAGTTCGCGGACACGACCAACCTGTAGATCTACGTCATCGATCATGATCACGAACACCGGATTTTGTGGTAGAGGCTTCGCGGGCTGTGGGACGCGATTGGCCCCAAAATCGATGACATCTTCTACAAAATCGTACCACTGACGATTGAGGTGTTGCCATTCACCTACCTGCTCTTCTCTATCCAGTACTTGTTCGATGAGACCCGTGCTTTGTGGAATTTGCGCCCATCCCACGGCGGCAACGCGGAAGAGCCTATGCCAACTCTCCAGCAAAGTATCGCTCTCATCATCGCGCAATTCCACCGACTTCCGATAAATGTCATCGTAATGGTTTACGAGAGGCCGCCATGCTTGGATGATCCCGGCGGCAAGTGGCATGCCAGGTGGCAGTGGGTCGAAATCCAAAATGGGAAGGACTCGGATGTAGTTGGGCCGCAAACCAAGCAGTTGGTCGTATTCGACGCATGCAGGGAGGTTCCATCGTCTTACAAGCGTTACTAAGACAGAGGTCTTTCCAGTTCCTCTGCCGCCATCCAGGAGGAGGACGCGGCGGTGACGTTCGTCAGCGCGCGCGAGATAGGTGTCGCCTTCCCGAACAGGCCTACTGATCTTCCACACATCAGCGATTCTCTGTTCAATCTCACGAATAATCCGTGCCTCAGTTGGGGAAAGATTACTCGGCGAAAGCGGATGTGTGTCCTTACCTGCCTGATACGGATTAGCGTCTAGGTTCTGCACCGTTGTTCCTTTCCGGCGTCACCGCAGACTTGGACTTGACCGTCGCCCAAGTATAAACGGAGAAATAGAGTTTGAGCCGAACGCAACAACTTCCTGAAAGCCGGCACATCGAAGAGCATCGGCGGCCACTGCCGCATTAGCAAACCGCAATTCATGCCGCTCGGAGACGAGCTCGCTATAGGCACGGCTGGCATAGACGTAATTGGCGATGGCACCGTGGTTAGCGTCATGGAGGGGGAGGAACTGATGAATGAAGAAGGTGTCATCGGGCTCTCCTGAGGCCCCAGGCTCGCGGTCCACTTTGACCGCTCCGGTCATCTGCTCATCGTTTACCACCTGCATAATAAGCAGCCCGCCGGGCCGCAACGCGTTACGACAACGCCCGATGACGTCATCCAGCTCTGTCGCCGTTTCGCAGTAGTGGATCGTACAGGAGATAATAGAGATAACGTCATATGCGTTCTTGTCCTTGATCTCCTGCATCCGCTGGACGCGAATGCGGTCGTTGCCAAGGCGCCGCCGCGCTACCTCGACCATCTCCGGTGAAGCGTCGATTCCGTGACCGTCGATACCGGCGGCGATCGCGGCTTCGAGAAAGACGCCGGTGCCACAGCCGACGTCCAGCAGTCGACAATTCCTCGGCGCGACGCGCAACGCCTCGCCGATCACGAATGCGTGATCGTGCCGGTAGTGGCCTGGCGGCGTATGTAGGTCGTACCGGTGGGCGAATTCGTGAAACAGCCGGTGCACACAGTTGGCTGGCATCAGCATTCCGCCTCGGCCATGGTCATCGTCGTAAACGATTCCACGGCTCGACCGACAACGGCGGCCGGTATCTTCGAAGGGCTTCGGCTGGCGAGCGGCGCGAGGCAGTGAAGGAGACGCTGCCTCGTACGTTGCTGGCGCGGAGTACGGGACTCCATGGTGCGCAAGGCTTCCAGCCTACGGCCAAGGTCAGCCAGGCGAACCCACTCATCGAACGGCATGCTGCCAATCTTAAGGAGTCTCGCGAAGGGTTGCAAGCCGCTACCAAGGCACAGCAGGCAGCGCATCGCTTGGGCACTCTCGGAAACGCGACTCGCCCAATCCGCATCGTGGCTGCGGTCTGCCTGGTCGAGGACATTCCGGTACAAGCCGTCCCAGCGCAACCAGGATGCCACTTCCGACGGATCCGTTCCCGGGCTTTTCAGAAACGAACCGGCGCCGGGGCGGGACCAGAAGCCGAACAGGATCAGGTTTCGCCTGGCGCGGTCGAGCTGCTCGAACGGGGCGTTCAAGTCCCAAAGACCTTCTCGTGCAAGTCGCCGCAGGAAGGGAATCAGCTCGTTGCGCCGGACTCCTTTCATGACCGCATTCGCCTGGGGGGTTAAAAAACGCTCGCTGTCTGGAGTGGCCTCACGGCTCCCGATGACGAGCGGCTCGGAAATCGCGGTGACAACGCGGACTCCCTTACACATCGGGCACTGTCCAAGCGGGTCGAGGCGGGAGAAATGCGCCGGCACAGGTACCATGGGTGCCACAAGAGCCGTTTCCAGGTCGAGGAGCCGATCTGAAGCCGTGGCGCGGAGGCTGCCGCTGCGATCACGCAACTCGACGTATCGCGCGCCGACGGCAAACGCATCGCGGAGGACGCGACGACGGGCTTCCTCGCTGTCATCGTCCGGAACGAAACGTTCGCCCGTCGCGCGCACCTGCCGCACGTCGGTGCCTTTCCGAACGGCGACGCCCTGAGTCGTGACGAGACGGAGCCCTTCCTTGGAAAGATGAGCGGAGACGGCATGGATCACGGATGCCGGCAGTTGCGCGCCCCAAACCTGCATGTCCGTCAGGAAGGGTTGGATGGCAAGCCAGCCATCCCGATCCTTTTTCCAACTTGCGAGCAACTCGGCAAAGACCGCGCCGTTCGCGGTCCGATGCCCGTCGAGCAGCAGCTTTGGAATCTCGCGATCGAGCCCTGCAACTTCCCAAGGTTCACGACCCGACCAGAAGCGCTCTGAAACGACTACGATCGGCTCCGCCGCCCCTTCGTCGGACGCAAGCGCTGCCGATCCATCGCCGCTGATGAGCGTGCGCATCAGGGCCGTGGTGCGGGCTACCTGCTCGGCGAGGGGGAGCTTCCCCTGCGCCGCTGCCGGCTGCTGCTTTTCCAGGGAAGTTTTTAGTGCCGACAGCTTGCCGGCAAGGGCCAGCCCGGTGGGTGTTCGGGTTTTCGCCAACTGCGCAGGCGATCCGGCAAAGACGATCTGGCCGCCGTCGGGGCCACTCCCCGGACCAAACTCGAGCACCCAATCCGCAGATCGAATGAGCCGGAGATCGTGCTCTACGATGACCATCGTGTTGCGGCCGTCGTCCAAAACCCGTTCCAGAGCCGCCGCGAGACGGCGGACGTCGCGCGAGTGTAGCCCGACCGCAGGCTCATCGAGGATGAAGAACATCGACTCGGACGACACCGCGGCAAGGCGCATCGCCAGGCGCAGCCGCTGCACCTCACCGCCGCTCAACGTGTCGATCCGGCGGCCGAGTGCAACATAGCCGATTCCCAGGTCGCACATCGCGGTGATGAGGCGTTGCGGAATACGGAATGCATCGGCCCAGCCGCTCAAGCGCTCCACAGGTGTTTCGAGAAGCTCCTGCACATTCGTCCCGGCGACCCGGACAGACAGTGCAGACTGTCTGTAACGCGAGCCTCCACACGCCGGACAGACCGCCCAGAGCTCGCTGTCCGCCACTTCGCCCACGCCCAGACAGACCGCACAGCGGCCCTTCCCCGCATTGACGCCGAAGTCGCTCGCGGCCAGGCCGTCGCGCTTCGCCGCGGGCGACGATCCGAAAACCTTGCGAATGTCGTCGAATACGCCTGCAAAGGTGGCGACGAGGCTCCTGCGGTTCGGCGGCGGCATCACCTGATCGAGCGCGACGACTGAGCTGATCGAGTCAGTACCGGTCACGGAACGCCATCGACCGCGGCGAAGCGCGAAATCCGAGGCCGCGCCACCGACGACAGCGAGCAAGGCCGGCGCCAACACGCCGCGGACGAAGCTAGATTTTCCTGAACCGGACACGCCACAGATACACGTCAGCCTGCCGAGCGGGATTTCACAATCGGCGTTTTCGACATTGTGGATCGAGGCCCCCCGGACAGTGATCTTGGGTTGATTCGTGGCGAGAGGCTTCGGTGAGCGGAGCGACTCGCCATCGTTGGCCACACCCTTGCGACGAGGGCCCGCGTATACGATCTCGCCTCCGGAGGCACCCGCACCGGGGCCGACCTCGACGTGCCAATCAGCCGCGTCCCAGAGGCGTTCGCGATGCTCATTCAGGATGATGGTGTGCTCGCCGCGCAAACGCTCCAAGGCCAGCGCCAGCCGGGAAAGGTCGGTTTCATGGAGTCCGCGCGCCGGCTCGTCAAACAAGAGACAGAGCCCTCTCTCTCCTGCGTCGAGAACCCGAGCGAGGCGGATTCTGCGGCTCTCTCCCTCGCTGACGTCGAGCATGCCGCGATCGGCGGTCAGGTAGCCAAGACCGACGGAGACGATGGAATGTGCGTGACGGCGAATGGCTTCGACGAGGGGTCGCGCCGCAGGCGGGACGGTGTGGGCAAGCTCGCCGCGCGCTGCGGCGACCGACTCGACCTCGGTGAACGTCATGCCAAGGATTTCGGCGATTCCGTGACCTCCGACGCGTAATGCGCGGGCTTGCAACGACCAGCGCGTCCCTCCGCAAGCTTCACAGGGGCCCGTTTCCACATAGGCTGCAAGCTGATCCGCGGTCTTCGTCCCTGCGGACGCCTTCTCGAGAATGATCCTGCGAAATCCGGCGAACGGGCGCGCCGTGCCGAGCTTCCGCCCCGCTCGGTTGCGGTCAAAAACGAGCTCTTCGCCGCTTCCGTTCAGCACCAGCGCCCTCGCTGGCGCGGGCAGTTTGTACCATGGCACGTCGGGAGAAAAACCGTGCATTCCGCGCAAACCTTCGATCGTTTCGTGCTGAACGTGAAGGTACTTGTAATTTTTCTGCGTCCAAAGGGCAAAGGCTCCGGCGTGCATCGAGAGCTCCGGATGTGCAATGAGGACCGCCTCGCGTAGCTGCCGTCCAACACCGGTGCCGCCGCATACACGGCACGCACCGCTGTCGGCGTGCTCCGGCGCGTTGAACGACAGCAGGTGCGAGGAGGGCCGCGCGAAAACCGCAGGATCGTCGGGATGGACCCAGTGCTTAGCGGAATCGAGCCTGGGACCAAAGGGACCGGCCAAATCGGGATCGACGGCCCGGGGCAATGTCACGACGACGCACCCGTTCCCCACCGCAAAGGCGCGGCTGAGAATTTCCTGCAATCGTTTGCGCTCTGATGAGCCCTTCACCTTGACCGCGTCAACGAAAGCCTCGATCGTATGGACTACGTTCGGATTCAACCCCTTGAACTTCGACGCTTCGACCTCCCGGCCGCTTTCGCGTAGACGAGGAGAGTCTGTTTCGCTACGGATGATGACCTGTTCGAAACCGTGGGACGCCAGACGCTGGACGGCGGCCACGCCGTCAGTCCGCTGCTGCCGAACGGGAGCCACCCAGATCTCGCAAGGTCCGCGGTAATGCTTCGAGATCCATCCGGCGTAGGACTCAGGCGAGGGTGGCGGCACGTCATCCCTGGCCTGCGTGGAATAGGGAACCGACGTTAACATGAAGAGCCGGCGAAGAATCGAGAGAAAGCCGGTTGCGGTGCCGGCCGTCGTGCGCACGCTGGGTCGAAAACCGCGCTGGCCCACGAGGATCGTTGGCGGGAGAGCACCGATGAAGGCTCTCACGTCGTCGCGCTCGAGTTCCCCTTGCGAAGTGCCCAGGAAAATCCGCAGCCGCCGGCTCCCCTCCGCCGCCAGGGTGTCGGCCAGCAGTGAGCTTTTGCCCGAGCCGGAAACGCCGGTCACGACGGAGATCCGCTTCAGCGGAAACGTGACGTCGACGTTCTTGAGATTATTGGCATCGGCCCCGACGACCTCGATGGAGGCCAAGCGCGTCTTGCTCATTCGGCAGGCGCTTTCAGATGTAGAACGAACAGTGATCGCGATTCGAACTCGGTCGGGAACCGGGTGAAGCGGACCGAACAGCCGCCACGGTAGTGCAGAGCGGTTCGGTTGGAGACGAGCACCGTGTCTCCCGGGCAAGTATGAAACGGCACGGAAACGTCGATCGCCGCGCTGTGAATTGCGGCGATCACCGATTCCAGATTCAAGGAGGGCTCGTTGAGCCGCCGGCCGGCGACGCGAAGGCTCTGGGGGTGATATCGGATCGTGCCGTTTTGGACGAGCCGTCCCCGCCATACCTCCGGCGAGCGCTCGTGCGCCATCGCCGCTTCAGCGTCCGTCAGGAAGGTCAAGGCCTCGGCGTCCCCGGCGTCCCCAGACGCAAGGCGCTCCAGCAGGTCCGGCAGGTACGCGACGCGCTGTTCCGCGTATTCAGGGGCACCCGGATCTTCGATCTCGCACTGCATCGCGGTGCCGCCGGGGGGAACGGCCGAGACGTTGCCGTCGGTATGGAAATCGCCGGCCCGAAGGGTGTGCGAAAGCTCGTGAGTCCACGGCGACATGCGGAAACGCTTGACCACTCGCCCCGGGCGGTACGTGTCGAAGGGGACTCCCAGTGCGGAGCTGACGATGAGCAGTGACCGCCCCTCGTCCGCCTCGAGTCCGCGCACCACGATGTACCCGTATTGACCGATGGTAGAGGTCACGAGGTCGCGGAGCGCGATCCAGTGCTGACCTCCACGAAGCGGCGCCACGATGTCGGCCGTCAGCGCCATCATCTCCGCATCTTCCACGGAGGGAAAGGCTGCGGCTACCGCGTCGATCTCGCGCTTGAGCGACAGATCAACAGTCGTTTCAGGAAGTGGTCGTCGAATCATCGGCGATACACAGACGGAAGATCAGTTTGTACCGATAGTGGTGATCAAACATCGTCCGCACGTCAGGATAATGGAACTCCGCCCGCATTGGGTCATAGCCTATCCATCCCGAGCGCCGGAGCGGCTGTACGGAAGGAAACAGGCCGGCAGACGATGCCGCTGCCATGATCTCGACTGGCAGATGGTCGTACACGCGGTGTCCGGCTGCGATCAACGGAATCTTCCACATTGGCCACAAAGGGTTTTCGGAGTGACAACCGAGCACCACATAGGCGACGCCGCCGGGCGCGAGTACGCTGCGGATGCGCTTCATGAAATCCCGCACGTCAGGCTCAAGATACAGCACTTCATGACTGGTAACGAGATCGATGGTGCCTGTGGGAATCCGGTGCCACTCCGAGGCATCGAGAAGCCTGACCGTCGCGGCGGCATCGGCGAGCCGCCGCGTAGCCGACTCACGGGCGGAAGTGAGTGGCTCGATTCCAAACAACTCGGTAGGAGCAAATCGGCGGCTCAGGGTATAAAGAAGCTCGCCAGTATGGCAGCCGATATCGAGGATCGTGCGGGGACGGTCGTTGCAGTCTCGCTCGATGTGTCCGATCAACGAGGACCAGAAGACTTCGTTGACCCTCGGCAGGTCATCGTCAAGCGCAGCATCGCCGAAGAACGGCCTGCGCTCGACGTCAGTGTTCTTCAGGGGCATCCTTCAGGGGCATCGCTGGGACGAGCAACTACGCGCCAGACCGTCCCCAGCAGTCGGGTCGATGCCGAAATGAATGATGAACTTCTCGACGGACTCGCGGAACGCACGCTCGAGAGCCGCCTGGTCCTCGGGTCCGCGCATCCCGAAGTAAGGGAAGTGGTGCAAGTACTCGCCGAAAACCAGCTCGCAGTCACGAGCGTAAGCCCGAGTGTCGAGGATATGGGCGTGCCAGAAAGTATCGATTGGGCCGGTCGGGCAGATTTTCTCGTCGGGGTAGCGAGCGTTCAATGCAAGAAATTTGCGGTAGAGAGATTCGGCTTCCGCACAAAATTCGGATGTCCAGCCGTGCTCTTCAACCAGTTTCCGCTTGAGCAAGGTGAAATCAAGCCGGCTCACGCGGTCGAGCGCGTCACGGAGCTCTGTATCGCTTGCGATCATCGCCTGCGCAGCTTCAAATGAGACCAGGTCGGCTTCGTTAAATGTGGCCATGTTTCTAGCTCCGATTGGATTAACTACATCCTGTCCAACGTCCAGACCCGCTGTAGAGCGACCCTGGCTCCTCCTCGAGGAGCATAGCATAGGTCATCAAGCCGCCGGGAGGTCTAGGAGCCTGTCGGAAAGCCCCTTAGGCGCCCCAATATACTGTAGGATTCTCGATCTAAGCTACTACAGATTGTGGTCAAGCATCCGCTTTCCGGCTTCCAGGCACCACGAAATGGGTAATGACTGTGAATTGGGTAAGGAATTGGGTAATGGAAGAGCCGCGCGGCCCTTTCGGGGCCGCGCGTGGGGGAGAGGGGATCGTCAGCGGGAGGCGACCACCGCCTGGGCCGACGGTGCCTCGACTTTGGGATCAAGGTTGGTGAGATGACGACGGCCGCCGTGGCGGTAGGGCCAGCAACAGCCGGACGTGATGAGAGCCATCAGGCTGGCACAGACCAGCAGGGTAGGAACTGTCCGTTTCGCTTTCATGAAAAGTACCTCCTGGTCCCGTGCGGATTTGCACGGGAACGTGTCGACGTGCTTAGAGATTGCACCCGTCGTGCCAGCAGGTTTCCAGAGGCGCTCCGCCCCCTGGAAAACGCCTCGTAATGGCTCCAGGTGTCCTGTAGGGTGGGCTGCCGCGATCTGTCGCGAGGACAACCGGGGACTTGGAGTACCATGTGTCCGAAAAAGCATACCCCCAACCTCCTGGAGGAGACATGGCTGATCAGACCTTCGCCACACACCGGAAGTTCGTTCCCGGATATCACTTCGTCACCCTCGGAATCCTCGTCATCAATCTCCTCTGGTCGGTGTATCGGCTGATCTGGCCGGTCCCCGGCGTGCCGATTCCGATGCTCGACCGCCTGGTGGCGGTCCTGCTGGCGGTCGCCTTGGCGCTGCTCGCCTGGTATCTGCGGAACTTCCCGCTACGGGCTCAGGACCGGGTCATCCGGCTGGAGGAGAGGCATCGCCTGGAGAGGCTCCTGCCGGCGGATCTCCGGGGGCGGATCGGCGACCTCTCCATGGGCCAGCTCATCGCCCTGCGCTTCGCCAGCGACGCCGAGGTCGCGGACCTGACCCGCGTCGTCCTGGAACAGAAGATCACGAGCCAGAACGACATCAAGAAGAAGATCCGCGACTGGCGGGCGGACCATCTCCGGATGTGAAAGGGTGTCTGATGCCGCTTCGGAAAGGGCGGGTCGAACCCCCTCCCGCCCGTCCAGACCCGCCCCTACCCGAAGCAAGAAGCTACTTCGCGGCCGTCTGCGTCGTCGTATCCTTGAGGGCGATCTTCTTCGAGAGCTTTCCACCCTTCAGGCTGTCGTAGTTGATGGTGACGTCGCCATCGCCCTGCACCAGGAAGAACAGGATGCGGGTGGAGAGGCCATCGACGCCGGGCACCATCAGGCGCTCGGGGCGGTGTGCCTGGACGTCGATCTTGTCGAGGTATTGATCGTTCACGATGCCGCTCGAAATCACCTTGCCGCCGGTGATGGTGGCGAGGTCCTTGCGGTGCAGCTTGTTGTTCAACGCCATCGCCGTCACCGTCGGAATCGCGCGGTCGTTGAGCACCGGCACCTCGACCTTCCACAGGTGGTCCCCCATCTTCTTCACCACCGCGTTGCCGATCGAGAGGTGCGGCAGGTGGTAGGCGTTGAACAGCACGAAGACGTTGTTGCGGTGCGTCTCGTCTTCCAGGGCCCAGCCTTCGGGCACGCGGCCGACGTCGCGCTTGAAGCCGCCGATCTCGATGTCGCCATATTGCGGATGGTGGTATGGATGCCAATCCACGAACTGGCGGCCGAGGGTGAGGAGGTCGTTGAACTTCATCAGCTCTTCCTGCGTGACCTCGCCGTTCTTGTCGAAGTCGGCCGGCGGATTGTACATCTCATTGGTGAAGGCGAGCACGCCCATGATGCCGTAAAAGTGATCGGTCGTGGCGCCGTGGACGGTGTAAAGGTCCTTCCACGAGATGTAATAGTGATAGCCCGGCAGCAGCTTCTCGCCCTCTTTGCCGATCAGGTCGTAGACCTTGAGATCCTGCGGCGGATAGGGCGGATCGGCCTTGGCGCCGGGTCCGCGGAGGATCATCTGGCCGCTGTTGTGGTAGCTCTCGACGGCCGCGATGTTGGGATGCTGGAGAGCCCAGAGGGCGATGGACCGCGTCTCGGGAATGGAAAACGGATAGTTGCCGGCTCCCTGTTGCACGTACGGGGGCTCCCAGGAGTAGCCCCAGGTGCGGTTGGGGTCGACGTAGCCGACCGGGTCTTCGTTGACCAGCCCGTCGCCGTCGTTGTCGATGCCCTCGCTGCCCAGCATGAGGTAGTCGCCGAGCTCACCCGGCTGGACGGGCACCAGCAGGCGCGGATCCTTGGGATCGAGCTTGTGCGTGCCCTGACCCCAAGGCACCTTTTTGCGCATGGTGGTGATGTAGCCGTCGCCGTCGAGATCGTCCGGGCCGTCCTCGTCCACCAGTCCGTCGCGGTCGTCGTCGACCGGCATCATGACGGTGCGGGGGAAATCGGCGTCGGAGGGGCCTTTGAACCAGAGCGCACGACCGTCCGGATTGACCATGGGGAGGATGTAGAAAACCGAGCGGTCCATCATCTCGGTCACCCGCGGCAGCAGACCGTAGTTCTTCAGGAGATAGTCGACGGTGTAGAGGGCCGTCTCGCCGCCCTGCACCTCGTTGGCGTGGATGTTGCCGTCGATGTACATCGCGGGTTTCGCAAGCTCGGGGCCGGTGGCCGGGTTGTTGATGGTGATCATCCAGAGGTCGCGCCCCTGGATGCTCTTGCCGAGGCTTTCGAGCTTCGTCCACTTCGGATAGGCCGCGGCATAACCCTTGAGCAGATCGGTGATCTCCTCGTAGGTGTGGAGGCGGTTGAAGGCGGCCGGAGGGTGCGAGCCCACGGGCTGGAGGGGGGCGGCGGCGGCCGGCGAAACGGCGGCGAGCGCCAGCAGAATCAGGGGAAGGACTGCGATGTGCGATCTCATGGTCAGGCTCCCTTCCCGGCGGTCCCGGCAATCATCGATTTCTGGTCGCGGCCGGCGTTGTCGGTCGTCAGGTCGACGGTGATCCGGGTGCCCGGCTTGGCCTTGACGAGCCATTCGCCGGCCAGGGTGCCGGAGGTGCCTTCGAGGCGTTCGGACGTGGCTGCCGGATAGCCGGTCACGAGCTCGACGCCCTTGCCGGTTTCGAGCACGAGGCGAACGGGGATGTGAGCGCGGGCGCGGGCCGCCTGCTTGGTGTGGCTGGGGAGGTAGCCCCGGTTGCCCGCCACCGCCTTGACGCGCCAGACGCCGCCGCCGAGGTCCGTGGCTTCGAGGGAGAGGATCTCGACGTGGGCGAGCTTGCCGGCGAGGTCGAGCACCGTCTCGGTGTGAGCGCCGAGGGCGGGTTTGAGGACCGCCAGCGGCGGATTGAGCTCGATGAAGGGATCGAGCCCGCCCACCTCGGCCATGGTGCCGTCGGGCAGGGTGACCGGAGCCCAGGGCGTGAAGGCGCCGGGCGCATTGGCGTCCACCCAGGCCAGCACCTCGCGCTCGCGGGCCCCGGCCTCGGAGGCCTTGCCGCCGCCGGCCCCGGCGCTGGAGCCACCGCCGCCGCCCATCTGCTTCATGCGATCGATCATCGCCTTGGGCGTGATCTGGCCGCCCTTCATGGCGCCGATCACCATGTCGGCGCTGAACTGGGGCGGCACCTTGTTCTCCTTGAGGAAGGCCTCGATCTTCTCCTTGCCCAGGGCGACGAACTGTTCCGAGCTCATGGCCGCCACTTTCTCCTGCGTCAGAGGCTCTTCTCCCGGCTTGGCCTCCGCTTTCTTTTCCGCCTTGGGAATGCCCCAGACGTCGAGCTCCAGGGCCATGGCGCCATATTGGTAATAGAGCCACGGCGTGAAGCCGCCGCGCGCATACTGGGCGCCGGGACGGTCGGCGGAGAGGCCGGCTTTTTTCAGGCGTTCCTTGTAGCCCTCGGCGAGCTTGTCGAGGAAGGCCTGGTCGTCGGCGTCCACCTTGGTGGCGGGGCCGGCGCCGAGGAACTGCGCGAGCTGTTCCTTGGTGATGCCGTTCTGCCGCACGAAGGGGAGGTTCTGGGCCACGTCCCAAACCTGGTCGAGCGTGTACTCCTGCTCGGGATCGAAACCCAGGAACTTGGCAGCCTGCGGCGGCACCTTGAACTTCTGGGTGCCCAGGTCGCCGCCGCCGCCGAGGCTCTGGGGCGCGGCGAGCAGGTTGTTGGCCGGGCCGTAGACCACGGCCAGGGCCACGTTCTTGTGGGCGAAGAGGAAGTCGAGGAGCGCGCGGGTCTCCGGCGCGTAGCCGGCCCACGGACCGCTCTCAGGAGTGTAGGGGAAGGCGTGGGGGAAATTCCGGTCCGGCCAGACGCCGTCTGCCGCGTCCTCGTTGTACTCGCCGTCGCCGTCGTCGTCCTTCCCCTCGATCTCCACGCGGTAGGCGCCGGCCCGCCGCTCCATGGAGTCGGCTTTCACCAGCACCCGCGGATCGGTCGCGTCCGGCAGCCAGGAGCCCGTGGGATCGGGAATCCGCATGCGGGTGACGACGCCGTCGCCGTTCAGATCGTCCGGTCCGTCCTCGCCGACCAGGCCGTCGACGTCGTGGTCCACCTTCTGGGCGTTGCCGCCGCGGCGGGCGCGAGGCGTGGCGAACATCCCGTCGTGGGCGTCCGGGTTCAGGGCCGGGCCGACGTAGAAGGTGGTGGTGGCGAGGAGCTTCGCCGCCGGGCTGCCGGCCGGCGCCGACACCAGGGCCTGGATGAGGTCGAGCGCCGCCTCGGTGCCCGCATTGTGGTAGCCGGCGATGTTGGCGCCGACGAAGACCGCCGGTCGGGAGTCGGGGTTCTGCCCCGGGCCGGCGATGCGGAGCACGTAGATCGGCCGCCCTCCCGCCGATGTCCCGGCGGTGAGCAGCTTCACCTCCTGAGGGTGATCCTTTTCCCAGGCCTGGAGCTGGTGCTCGACCTTGGCGAAGGAGTGATAGTCCTGATAGCTGACCGCGGTACTGGCCGCATGGGCAGCCGTTCCACCCAGAGCCCAAAGGCCCAGGGCGGCAGCCGTCGCGGCGGACCGCAAGCCGGAGAGCGTATTGTTCAAGAGCACCTCCTCGTATGCAAGGAAAGTTGAGATGACGGGTACACAGATCCCAGGGACGTATACGGGGAGAACGGGGCAGGGTTTCGGGGGGTTTCGGGGAGGCGTTGACTGTGGCCTTGCTGTTTAGGGTAGGGGCGGGTCTGGACGGCAGGGCTGGGGGCTCGACCCGCCCTGGTGCGGCCGATTCACCATCGCAGGGCGGGTCGAGCC
>JBAPYB010000246.1:0-8349 GCA_049284515.1 Thermoanaerobaculia bacterium | reverse complement strand
ATTCAGGCCATCAAGGCGGGAATCCTGGAGATCGCCGACGTCTTCGTCATCAACAAGGCCGATCGCGACGGCGTGGAGCGCACGGTGCGGGATTTAGAGATGATGCTGTCGATCGGCGAGCACGGCGCCTGGCTCCCGCCCATCCTCAAGACGGTGGCGGCGCGCGAGGAGGGGATCGACCGCCTGCTGGACGCCATCGAGCGCCACCGCGAGTTCCTCCAGGCGAGCGGCGAGATCGAGCGCCGCCGCCTCTCCCACCTGCGGCTGCGGGTGGAGACCATCCTCAAGGAGCGGGTGGTGGCGGCGGCGGACCGCGTCCTCGGCGTGGACCGCGAGGTCGAGCGGGGGCACCGGCAGCGCCTGGACCCCTACCGCGTGGCCGACCGGCTGTTCTCCGGCGTGCTGGAGGGTGCTCGGGACGAAGCGCGCGAAGCCGCGGAAATCGGTCCCGCCGGCCTGACCGAGGAGCGCATGGCGTGATCGAGCGCATCGGGCACGTGGGGATCGCCGTGCGCTCCATCGCCGAGGCGCGGGGGCTCTACGAGGCGCTGGGCATGCACGTCGAGGCCATCGAGGAGGTGCCCCACGAGGGGGTGCGGGTGGCGATGCTCGCCTGCGGCGAGTCGCACATCGAGCTGCTGGAGCCGCTGTCGGCCGACTCGCCCATCGCCAAGTTCCTGGAGAAGCGGGGGCCGGGCCTCCACCACCTCTGTCTGGCGAGCAGCGACGTGCGCGCCGACGACGCCCGCCTGCGCGAGGGCGGCTACCAGGTGCTCCGCCCCGAGCCCACCCGCGGCGCCGGCGGCTGCTGGGTGCAGTTCGTCCACCCCAGGAGCGCGGGCGGCGTGCTGCTGGAGCTGTCCGAAGAGGAGCACGGCTCATGACGATCAGTCCCGGCGCGCTGGTGATCGTCCACCTCGTGAACCCCACGGAGAAGTTCTGGGGAGTGCTCCAGGAGCTCGGGGTGGCGGGGGTGATGCTGCGCGGCATCAACGTCTCCAGCTTCGACGACTGGATGGCCCAGGCGGTGCGGCCCGGCGAGCAGTCGCTGGGCCTCTCCACCATGTTCGTCCCCCTCTTCCGGGTGGAGCGGATCTTCCTCGACGAGGCGGTCGGCGAGGTGGAGAGCTACCGCCAGCGCTTCCAGAGCCGGGTGGGCGTGGCGGTCGAGCGCTACCTGGGGCTGGAGGGAGTAGGGAGCGAGGAGTCTTCGGAAGTGCCGTCGTGAGGGTCGGAGGCGCCCCCGCCCAAGACCCTCACCCCTACCCCTCTCCCGCCCCCGCCCCACCCCCCACGCCGGGAGAGGGGTCCCGGCTGGAGCGTTCCCGCTTTTCTCCCTCTTCTCCCGGTGTGGGGGGTGGGAGGGGGCGGGAGAAGAGGGCCGGGGTGATGAGGGCCTAAAACTGCACGTTGCGCACGAAGAAAGCCGCGAGGTCGGTCTTCTTGGCCGCCAGCTCCGAGGCCTGGTCGGGCGTCAGCACGAACTGGCCGGCCCGCTCCCGGCTGGGCATGGTCAGCAGCAGCTCGAGGGCGCCGACCTTGTTGGGATACCGCTCGCGCACGCGCAGCAGGGCGTTGGCGGCGGCGCTCAGGGCCTTGAAGACGCTGCCTTCGGAGTTGGTGGTGATGGCGAGCAGCGGCCGGTCGCCCTGGGTCCCCTCGTAGATCTCCACTTCTTCAAGACCCTGGCCGTGGAAGGACTGTTGCAGCTCCGAAGCGATGTCGCCATTGGCATAGGGCTTCTGCGGCAGGGTGGAGAGGTCGTTGAACCCGGCCTTGGTCTTCGACATGTGGCCGGGCGCCGCATTCTTGTCGCGGCGGGTCGTCGGCAGCTCGCGCGGCGCGGCCTCGCGGGCCTTGATGAGATCGCCCAGGGTACGGTCCTTCGTCAGCCTGTTGGCGCCGGGGGGAGACACGTCCCGCGGGGAGCCGGGGAGGACGACGGCCTTGCCGTAGCCGTCGCGGTTGGCCTCGTCGGTCTTGGCGACGTCGACCTGATCCAGCGGGATGAACGTCTGCGTGCCGTTGAGCAGGGTGATGATCGCCTTGCCCTTGTCGACCGTGTACTTTTCCTTGGCGGCGATCGTGTGGCCGTCCTTGAGATAGACCAGGTAGCCGCTGGCGGCGTAGGCGGTGCTGGCGGCGATGCCGGCGATGCCGGCGGTGCCGGCGATAGCCAGAAGGCCGAGCCCGGCCAGGGCGAGGGCGCGCGATGTCCGCATACCGATTCTCCTACTGAACGAAGTCCCGGACGGACGCCATGATACCCTGTCGCGCACTTCGCGGCACGCATTCATGCGGCCGCCCCTGAAGAATCCGACCTTGAAGAACCCCGCGTTCCAGCCCGGCCTGCTGCTGCTCGAAGACGGCACCGTCTTCGAGGCCGAAGCCGTGTCCGCCGGCACCCGCTTCGGCGAGGTGGTGTTCAACACCTCGATGACCGGCTACCAGGAGGTGCTCACCGATCCCTCCTACCGCGGCCAGATCGTGGTGATGACCCAGCCGCACATCGGCAACTACGGCACCACGGCGGAGGTGGCGGAGTCGCTCCGGCCGTGGGTGGAAGGGTTCATCGCCCGCCAGTTCACCGTCCGCCCCTCGGGCGCTTCGCCGGGGGAGAGCCTGGTGACCTACCTGCGGCGCCACGGCGTGCCTGCCCTCCAGGGGCTCGACACGCGGGCCCTGGTGCGGCGACTGCGGGAGCGGGGCGCGCTGCGGGGCGTAATTACAACCGAACGCACCGAGAGCTCGGACATCGCCGGCCTGACGGCGGAGCTGGCCGACTTCCCCACCATGGCCGGCCGCGCCCTGGTGGACGAGGTCACCTGCGCCGCGCCCTGGGAGATGCCAGCGGTGGGCGAGGAGCGCCAGCACCTCGCGGTCTACGACTTCGGGGTGAAGACGAACATCCTGCGCTCGCTCAGCCGGCGCGGCGCCCGCCTCACGGTGCTGCCGGCGCGCACGCCGGCGAGCGCGGTGAAGGCGCTGGGAGTCGACGGCGTGGTGCTCTCGAACGGCCCGGGCGATCCCGAGCCGCTGACCGAGATCATCGGCAACGTCCGCGAGCTGCTGGCGACGGACCTGCCCATCTTCGGCATCTGCCTCGGCCACCAGCTCCTGGGCCTCGCCTTCGGCGGCCGGACGTTCAAGCTCAAGTTCGGCCACCATGGCGGCAACCAGCCGGTGCGCGACCTGCCCACGGGCAAGGTGGCGATCACCAGCCAGAACCACGGCTTCGCCGTCGATCCGGCGTCGCTGCCCGCCTTCTGCCGGGTCACGCAGGTGAACCTGAACGACGGCACGGTGGAGGGCTTCGCCGCCGAGGGCCGGCCCGTCTACTCGGTGCAATACCACCCGGAAGCCGCTCCCGGCCCCCACGAGGCCGCGGTCCTCTTCGACCGTTTCCTGGACGCCGCGACCCGGCGGTGAATCCGGTGAAGCCCTCCCCTGCCGATCCGCTCCTCTCCGGTCCGCTGCCCTGGCTCATCGCCTGGCGGTTCCTGCGCGGGCGCCGCAGCCGCCTGCTCGACGGCACGGCGCGGGCGGCCCTCCTCTCGACGGCCCTGGGCGTCACCGCCATGGTGATCGCCATGGCCCTGATGACCGGCTACCGGGAGGACCTGCAGAACAAGCTGGTGCGGGGCAACGCGGCGGTGATCGCCTATCCGGTGGGCGGCAACGCCGGCCTTGCCGAAGCGAAACGGCAGCGCCTGCTCGCCATTCGCGGCGTCAAGCGCATCGGCCGCGTGGCCTACGGCCAGGGCTCGCTCGGGAGCTCCGGCCGGCCCGCGGGCCTGGAGGTCGTGCTGCGCGGCATCGATCCCGGCGGCGGCCAGCTCTCGGCCACCGCCGACCAGCTCCGGCCGGGGCCGGACGGCCTCCCCGGCGCCGTCCTCGGCAAGGACCTGGCGGACAAGCTGGCGGCCCATCCGGGCGACGTCCTCCGCTTGGTGGCCCTGGGCTTCCAGGACGGCCGGCCCCATTTCCACTACCAGAGCCTGCGCGTCTCCGGCACCTTCGCGACCGGCTTCGCCGAGTTCGACCGGAGCTGGGTGCTCCTCGACCGTCCCCGGGTGGAGTCGCTGATGGGCGGCCAGGCCGCCGTCGACCTGCTGGAGCTGACGGTGGCCGACGCCGAAGAAGCGCCGCGCATCGCCGCCGCGGCAACGCAGGTGCTGGCGCCCGACTTCGTCGTCACCGACTGGCGGCAGCTCAACCGCGAGCTGTTCACCGCCCTGAAGCTCCAGCAGGTGGTGCTCTTCTTCGTGCTCGGCCTGATCGTGCTGGTCTCCACCTTCAACGTCGCCTCGACGCTGGTGGTGCTGGTGCGGGAGCGCATGCGCGACATCGGCCTGCTGGGAGCGCTGGGCCTGAAGCCGGCGAAGCTGCGCACGGTCTTCCTCGTCTACGGCGGCTTCCTGGGGACTTTGGGCACGCTGCTGGGAGTCGCGGCCGGCTCAGGCGTCTGCTGGGTGCTCACCACTTTCGAGCTGATCCGCTTCGACGCCGAGGTGGCGGCCATCTACTTCATCAGCTCGGTGCCCTTCCGGGTGGCGCCCCGCGATCTCCTGGCGGTGGTGGGCTTCGCGCTGCTGGTCACCCTGGTTGCCTGCTCGGTGCCGGCCTGGCGGGCGGCGCGGGTGGACCCTTCGGCGGCGCTACGGTACGAGTAGAAGAACACGGACAGAAGAACACGGACAGACACGGACGAAACCACGGACGAACACGGAGCCTGTCCGTGAAGGTCCGTGTCAGTCCGTGCTCGTCCGTGTTCTTCTACGCCGACACGCTCTCGTTCCTCTCGCCCGACATGATCCGCCAGCCGATGACCTTCTCGTCGATCTCGCGCAGGCGGCCGGCGACGAGGCGGCAGAGGAGCTGCAGGAACTCCAGGGCGGCGTGGGGGTCCATGGCGAGGATCTCGCGCACCGTGCCCTGGTCGAGCGCCAGCACCGTGAGCGGACCGGCGTGGGCCTTGGCGTCGGCCGAGCGCGGCTCGCCGTCGATCAGCGACATCTCGCCGAAGAAGTCGCCCCGTTCGAGGACGGCGAGCGCCTCCTCGCCGGCGCCGGGGATGAACTTCGAGATCACCACCCGGCCTTCCAGCACGACGTACATCTCCGAGCCCTCGTCCCCCTCCTGGAAGAGGTAGGCCCCGGCGGCGAAACGCTTCTCCTTGGAGAAGGTGGCGAGCGTCATCAGCTCGCGGCGGTTGAGACCCTGCTCGCGGAAGAGGCGGATCTTGTCCGACGGCTCGACCGTGACGCTCGCCGCCGTGCTCGTGGGCTGCTTGCGCAGGCGCAGGAAGCTCTCGGGCAGCGATTCGTCCGAGAAGAACGTCTTGAGCTGGTCGTTGGCGGCCCGCAGCTTCCGCGCCAGGCTGTGCCAGAGGGTCCAGTAGATCTGCACTCCCATCTCGGGCGAGGCCTCGACGAGGCCGTCCAGCACCTGCGGATCGAGACGGAAGACCTGGCTGGCGGCGCCCGCCATGGCGTCGCAGTTCCGCTCGTGAGCGGTGAGGAAACCGCCCTCGCCGAAGAGCTCGCCCGACTCGACCGAGCCGAGGGTGAAGGTACCGTAGGTCGTGGTGCGCTGAAGGTTGATCTCCCCCCGCTCCAGCACGTAGAGCTCGCGCCCGTTGCTGCGGTGGGCATAGACCAGGTCGCCGATGTCGTGCTCCACTTCCCGCACCGCCTGAGTGAGGCGGAAGATCAGCTCGTCCGAGAAGTGGGCCAGCGGCTTCAGCCGGCGCAGACGGGCGGCGAGCTCGATCTGGCCGCCGGTCTCGCGGCGCGGGGACGGCGGCGCCGAGAGGCTCAAGTTGGCGCCCGGCAGCCCTCCCTGCTCGAGGAAGCGCTCGCGGTGCCACTCCAGCCGGTCGAAAGCGGTGTGCACGAGCTCCTCGCGCTCACGGAAGAGGCGGGAGAGCTCGCGGTTGCCCCAGCCGAGGATCTGCTTCAGCGTCTGGATGCGCCGCCGCAGCCGCCGCACCCCCTCCTCGTCGCCGTCGTTGAGCAGCAGGAAGGCCTGCACGGTGGCGGCCAGGGCCGGCTCGAACTGCTTGCGCTCGAATTCGGCGCGGCCGAGGTTCTCCGCCGTCTCGCGGTCGAACGGGTTGTAGCGCAGGGCACGGCCGAACTCCTCGGCGGCGCCGTCGAAGTCGCGGCGGCGGAACAGCAGCCGGGCGTGGAGCTTGTGGTTGGCCGGATTCGCCAGGTCGTTGGCCTTGGCGACCTCGATGCACTCGACGGCGCGGGCGTTCTCCCCCTTTTCGGCATAGAGATGAGCGAGGCCGAGGAAGTGCGAGGCATCGATGGCGTTGCGCCGGAACCCCTCCCGCAACAGGTCGCGCAGGCTGCGCGAGCTGCCCCCGCTGTGCTGCTGCTGGCGCTTGCGCACCTCGGCCAGTCCCAGCTTGACGCTCAGGCTCTTGGGGTTCAACCGCAGGGCGACCAGCAGCAGATCGGCCGCCTCCTCGTGACGCCCGCTCTCGCTGAAACGCCGCGCCAGATCAGTCAGCTCTTGAACCTCGCGTTGGGACGGGGCGCTCTGCGGGTCACTCATACAGCACCATCCTCGATTTGAAGCAAAGGGCGGTCAGTGTAGCACGGAGCCGGCCCTTGAAATCGGCCTCCCGCTTATGTATATTTCCCTATTATCTTACTCCACCCTGGAGGGGCTGGTTCGGATGGCCGTGAGCACGGAGCTGCTCAATACGCTGCGGCGGGGCATCGACTCCTGCCGGCGCGGGGATTGGAACGAGGGCCTGCGCCAGCTCGGGCAGATCGCCGAGCGCGGAGATACGGGCCTGCCGGGGATCTTCTACTCCTATCTCGGCTACGGCATCGCCCTGCGCGAGCAGCGGGTGCGCGAGGGGCTCCAGCTCTGCCGCCACTCCGTGAAGGTGGAGTTCTACCAGGCGGACAACTACCACAACCTCGCCCGCACCTGCCTGCTGGCCCGCCAGCGCTCGGCCGCCGTCCGCGCCGTGCTGGACGGGCTGAAGATCGACCCCCACCACCCCGGGCTCCTGATCGTGCACAAGGAGCTGGGGATCCGCAGCCAGCCGGTGCTCCCGTTCCTCGACCGCGGGCACGTGATCAACCAGTTCCTCGGCCGCCTCCGCCACGCGATCCGCGGCTGAAGTATCCTCTTCGCCCCATGGCGAAGTTGGCGAAGCAATCCACCACCCTCCCCCGCGTCCCCGCCGCCACCGCCCGCCGCCTGCTGCTGGGCGCCCAGGGGCTGCTCGACGATCCCCGCCGCAAGGCGACGCCGGACGTCCTCTACGACCTCATTGAGCGTATGGGCTTCGTGCAGATCGACTCGATCAACGTCGTGGCCCGCGCCCACCACCTGACGCTCGCCTCCCGCCTCCAGGGCTACCGGCCGGCCCTCCTGGAGCGGCTGCTGGAGCGCGAGCGCACGCTCTTCGAGCACTGGACGCACGACGCCGCGGCCATTCCCACCGTCTGGTATCCGCACTGGCAGCCGCGCTTCGAGCTCTACCGGCTGAAGGTGCTCTTCCATCCCTGGTGGCGGGAGCGCGTGGGGCCGAACCCGCAAAAGGCGGTCGACCACGTGCGCGAGCGCATCGTCCGCGAAGGTCCCCTGATGACCAAGGACTTCGAGGACGAGCGCCCCGCCGGCACCGACAAGGCCTGGTGGGGCTGGAAGCCGCACAAGGCCGCCCTGGAATACCTGTGGCGCACCGGCGAGCTGGCGATCGCCAAGCGCATCAACTTTCACAAGGTCTACGACCTCGCCGAGCGGGTGCTGCCGGCCGCGCACGCCACGCCGGCGCCGAGCGAGCGGGAGCACCTCGAATGGGCCTGCCGCACCGCCCTGGAGCGGCTGGGAGTCGCCACGGCCGACGAGCTCGCCGGCTTCTGGCGCGCCATCTCCCTGGAGCAAGCCCGGGCCTGGGGCGCGCGGGCGGCGGCGCGGGGCGAGATCGCCGCTGTCGAGGTAGAAACCGAGGACGGCTCGAAGCCGCGGAAGTCCTGGGCGGTCACCGATTGGCAGGAGCGGGCCGCCTCGCTTCCCTCGGCCCCGCCGCGCGTGCGCCTGCTCTCCCCCTTCGACCCCATCCTGCGCGACCGCAAGCGGACGCTGCGCCTGTTCAACTTCGACTACCGCTTCGAGGCCTTCGTGCCGGGTCCCCAGCGCCAGCACGGCTACTACGTGCTGCCGATCCTCGAAGGCGAGCGCCTGGTGGGGCGGCTGGACCCCAAGCTCCACCGTCAGCGGGGTGAGCAGGGGCTGCTGGAGATCAAGAACCTCTGGTGGGAGCCGAAGGTGCGCGCAAGCCAGGGGCGCCAAGCGGCCCTGGAGGCCGCCGTCGAGCGC
>JBAPYB010000245.1:0-8712 GCA_049284515.1 Thermoanaerobaculia bacterium | reverse complement strand
CCCCAGGAGAGGAGCCCGCCGCCGCCGATTTCGGCGGTGAACGGCACGCCTTGCGCGGGCGCGCCGGCGAGAGCTGCGTCGAGGCTGTGGGCGGCGCGGGCGAGCGACTCGAAGTCCGGGAAGTAGGCCACGATCTTGTCCGCCCGCAGCAGGCCGGCGACATCGGCGCCCACCTTGAACTGCGGCACCCGGAGATCGGTCAGGGCGGCGACGATGGCGGCGAAGCCGCCTGCCGCCAGGTGCTCGGGCTCGGGGCTCACGTAGAGCTTGTACGTCGGTCCCGCCGTGGAAAGCCGGCCGGCGTCGCGGCCCGCTCCATCCTGGAAGCGCCAGGAGAGCCAGGCCGGCGAAGGCTTGAGCGCCGTCCAGTGGCGGGAGAGGAGCGCCGCGGCCGGTCCGCCGGCGGCGAAGCCCAGGAAGCCCGGCACGGCCTCCGGCTCCGGCAGCAGGCGCTGCCAGCGCGGGGTGAGCGGCCGGCGATTGTAGCCGTAGAGCCGGCCCGCGAGGGCGAACGCGTCGTCGACGGGCAGCGCCTCGGCGTAGCGCAGGGCATCCTGCGAGAGCGCGGCGATCCGTCCTCCCGAGGCGGTCTCGACCCTCTCTGCGGCGATGAGGTGGAGGGCCGCGGCACCGGAGACGAACGCCTCGTCCTGAGCGATTTCCATGACGCCGTCGGCGACGAGCTGGGCGACGGTGCGCCCCGCCTCATGGCCGAGCATCTCCTCGGCGTAGGCCGGCAGCGGCCCCGGCTCGCGCAGGGTGTAAAGGAGGAGGGCGGTGTCGCGGTCCACCGCCTTGACGGAGAGGGCGCCCGCCGGCGCACCGGCCCGCGGCCGGAGGACGCCGTAGAAGCCCGGCTCGCCGCGGAGCTTGGCCAGCAGCTCGCGCTCGCCTTCCGGCAGGCGGTCGAAGAGCACCAACTCGTAGACGGGATTGGCGCGGAGAGTGCCGCGAAGGATGGCTGCGAAATTGTTCATGGCGGTTCCCGCCTCTCGGCCGGCGGTCCCTGGTGCACCAGGAAACCGCCCGTCGACACTCTACTTCGATCCCCCGCTCGGCAGGGTCTTTTTCAAGCCGCGGACCTCTTCGAGGGCTCCCTTGAGCTTCTCCTCCAGCTCCTCGGCCTCCTCGCGGAAGCGCGGTCGCGAGGCCTCCTCCTCGGCCTTCTCCTGGGCCTCGACCTCGGCGAGCGCTGTGCGTAGTTGCTCCTTGAGCGCGGTAAGCCTTACACCTGCGGTCTCCTCCCACAAGACCGGGGTGTAAATGATCGAGAACCGGTTGTGGCATTGAGGCGGTGGAGGCGTGATGCCACACGTGTTGCCACAAGTGAAGGGACCGTAGGTGACGGGGCCGCAGTAGGGGGGGATAGGGGGGAAGGGTGACAGAAAGCAGCCAGGATCGACTGTGGGAAATTGGCAAGCCTGACGATTCCAGATCGTCGTCAACTGCCACTGCCCTCCCCAGCCTCCTATGTTGATCATGAGCTCCCGCGTTTGAAATGCCATATCGTGCTCCTCTTTGCCCACGGCCATGTGGAGACTTCGCGAAGTTGCGGGCTCCAGAGGGTTGGGCGCCTGATCTTTGATTCGCGTTACAGAAGAATCTTTCAAATGGGAGCGGCGGCGCGTTCCCGGCCGCCGCTCCCGGTACCAGGCTCAGCCCTTGCTCGGCAGCGTCTTCTTGAGGCTCTGCACCTCGTTGAGAGCGGCCTTGAGCTTCTCTTCGAGCTCGGCCGCCTGCTCGCGGGTCTGCGGCCGCGAAGCCGCCTCAGCCGCCCGCTCATGCTCCTCGACCGCGGCGAGTTGCGCCCGGAGCTGCTCCTTCAGGCTGCCGAGGTCGATCGGTCCGGGGCCGGTTGGCAGCTCGGTGCCGCCGCATCCCGTCAGTGTGAGGGTCGTCGGGAGCGAACCGAAGGGGCAGGTCACGTACGAGACGCCGTGGCAGGTGAGGTTCGCACAGATGGTGTGGGTGAAGCAGGGTTGGAGGGATGGGTAATGACAATAGTACGTGGGGTATCTGCACAGGGTCAGGGTGAGATTGGCGGCCGCCGAGGCGGTCGTGACGTCGATCATCAGGTCCTTGATCTTGAAGGGCATGCTCTTCCTCCTCCCCGGCATGGCGCCGGGGCGCTGACGAGCTCGCCGCACCGTGCGGCGCGCTCCTTCACGTCAGGCTGTGGAAACAGGCACGGCGTTACAGAGACTCTTGCAATGCGGGCCAGTGGGCGGCTCTATGGTATCCTCACCGGCCCACTTGCGGAGCGGCCGTGCCTGGCCGCGCCCGAACCCCCGAATGGAGACAGCGTAGTGAGCTTTCAGACCCGAGACGACGTGCGCAACCTCGCCATCATCGCCCACGTGGACCATGGCAAGACCACCCTGGTCGACGCCATGCTCTGGCAGAGCGGCATCTTCCGCCAGAACGAGCACGTGGCCGAGCGGGTCATGGACTCCATCGACCTCGAGCGCGAAAAAGGCATCACCATCATGGCCAAGAACACGGCCATCAACTATCGCGGCACCCGCATCAACATCGTGGACACTCCCGGTCACGCCGACTTCGGCGGCGAGGTCGAGCGGACGCTGAAGATGGTCGACGGCGTCATGCTGCTGGTCGACGCCAGCGAGGGGCCGCTCCCCCAGACCCGCTTCGTGCTGAAGAAGGCGCTGGAGGCGGGGCTGCCGCCCATCGTCCTGATCAACAAGATCGATCGCCCGGACGCCCGGGTGGCCGCCGTGCTCGACGAGATTTTCGATCTCTTCATCGACCTCGACGCCAGCGAGGAGCAGCTCGAGTTTCCGGTGCTGTACTGCAACGCCCGGGCAGGCCTCTGCCGCCGCACCGCGGACGGCCCGGACGAGACCCTCGAGCCGCTGTTCGAGGAGATCGTGCGCTCCGTGCCGGCGCCGCGTTTCGATCCCGAAATGCCGCTCCAGCTCCTGCTCATCACGCTCGACTACGACGACTACGTGGGGCGGCTCGCCATCGGCAGGATTTTCAACGGCCACATCCGCAAGGGACAGGAGATCGCCCTCTGCCGCCTCGACGGCACACTGGTGCCGGTCAAGGTGAACTTCCTTTACGGCTATGACGGCCTGCGGCGCACCGAGATCGCCGAGGCCGGGCCGGGCGACATCGTGGCGGTGGCGGGCATCGCCGAGGTGAGCATCGGCGAGACGCTCACCTCGCGCGACGATCCGCGTCCCCTGCCGCCCATCCAGATCGACGAGCCGACGATCTCGATGATCTTCTCGATCAACGACTCGCCATTCTCCGGCCGCGAGGGCAAGCACGTCACCTCGCGCAAGCTCAAGGAGCGGCTGGAGAAGGAGTCGCTGATGAACGTCGCCATCCGCATCGAGCCCACCGATACGCCGGAAGCGTTCAAGATCTCCGGCCGCGGCGAGCTGCAGCTCGCCATCCTCATCGAGCGCATGCGCCGCGAGGGCTATGAGATGTCGGTGGGCAAGCCCGAGGTGATCACCCGGCACGTCGACGGCCAGCTCCACGAGCCCATGGAGATGCTGCTGGTGGACTGCCCGGAGGATTTCATCGGCATCGTGACGCAGATGCTGGGCGCCCGCAAAGGGCGGATGATGAAGATGGTCAACCACGGCTCCGGCCGCGTGCGCATGGAGTTCCGGGTGCCGTCCCGGGGCCTCATCGGCTTCCGCTCCGAGTTCCTCACCGACACCAAGGGCACCGGGATCATGAACCACCTCTTCGGCGGCTGGGAGCCGTGGCACGGCGACATCGCCCATCGCGCCACGGGCGCCCTGGTGGCCGACCGCATCGGCCGCACCACGGCCTATGCCATCGAGAACCTGCAACCGCGCGGCGAGCTCTTCCTGTCTCCCGGCGCCGAGGTCTACGAAGGCATGATCGTGGGCGAGCACGCGCGGCCCAACGACCTCGACGTCAACATCACAAAAGAGAAGAAGCTCACCAACATGCGCGCCTCCGGCTCCGACGACGCCGTGCGCCTCATCCCGCCGCGGCTGATGAACCTCGAGCAGGCCCTGGAGTTCGTCAAGGACGACGAGCTCGTCGAGGTCACTCCCGTCTCCTTCCGCCTGCGCAAGCGGATCCTCGCCGCCAACCGGCGGAAGTAGCCGCGGACGAAATCGGTGGTACTATCCCTCTTGGTTTTCTCACCTGATGGTCTCCTAAATGGAGGAAGTGCGATGAAGAGACTCGTCCTGGGTGCATTCCTGCTGTGCGCGTTGGGAGCAGGCTCTCCGGCCCGCGCGGTCATCTGTACGATCGACGCCGTGCCAGCCGCGACGCTGCTCCTTCCCTATTTCGAAGTGGATATGGACAACCCCAACGGGTTGACGACGCTGTTCTCCATCAACAACGCGTCGCAGACGGCGGTCTTGGCTCACGTCGTGGTGTGGTCCGACCTGTCGGTGCCCGTGCTCGACTTCAACGTCTACCTGACGGGCTACGACGTGGAGATGATCAACATGCGCGACCTGCTCGCCGGCGTCGTTCCGGTCACCGCCTCGGCAGGCCAGGACCCGAACGACACGATCAGCCCGAAGGGCCTGAAGTCGCAGGACATCAACTTTGCCAGTTGCCAGGGCCAGTTGCCGCCGCCGCCGCTGCCGCCGAGCTTCGTCCAGCACCTTGCCCTCGCGTTGACCGGCAAAGCCTCGCCGCTGTTCAGCGGCCTGTGCGCCGGCCGCAACCTCAACGACAACATCGCCCGCGGCTACGTCACGGTCGACACGGTGAACAACTGCACCCTGCGTCTGCCCAGCGACATCAACTACTTCATCCAGGACGTCACCTTCCAGAACGTCCTCTGGGGCGACTACTTCTACGTCAACTCGTTCCAGAACTTCGCCGACGGCGATACCCTGGTCCACGTCGAGGCTTCGCTCACTGATCCGGCCACCAACACGGCCGGCCGCTACACCTTCTATGGGCGCTACGTGGCCTGGAACGCTGGACCGCAGGGCATCATCGACCACCGCGAGCCGCTCGGCACGACGTACGCCGGCCGCTATGCCAACGGCGGCGCCTTCTCCGGCGGCACGAGCTTCGTGGTCTGGCGCGACTCGAAGACGAACCAGGTCCCCTTCACCTGCCCGGCGGCCAACGGCCGTCCGAGCTGGTTCCCGCTGGGTCAGGAAGGCATCGCCATCTTCGACGAGACGGAGCAGATCAGCTCGCCGCCGACGTTCCCCTTCTCGCCGCAGCCGCCGAACACGGGCATCATTCCGTTCCCGGCGGAGGCTCAGCGCACGAGGATCAACGGTCCGGACTTCCCGGTGCCGTTCAACTTCGGCTGGCTCTACCTCGACCTGAACACCACGATCTCCGGCAACCCGAACCCGCCGTTCGATCCCGCGTCGGCTCAGGCCTGGGTGACGGTGGTGATGGACGCCACCGGCCGGTTCAGCGTCGGCTTCAGCGCCACTCAGCTCGACAGCGCCTGCGCTCCGAACCACTTCTTCCCTGATCCGTAGAGTTCCTCAGCATCGCCATAGAGAGTGCCAAGGGCCGGGTCCAACCCGGCCCTTCCTTTTTCCCCTCACCCTCAATTAAGCTGCTGTGACATGGAGCGCCAGGCTCGACCTGCTTTCTGCAGACCGCTGGGGCGCTGGAGGCAAAACTCTGGAGGAGGTGCGAGATGAAGTGCCTGGCCTGGCTTGGAGCGCTCTCATTCCTCATGATGGCTCTCGCGGTTCCGGCGTCCGCTGCCATCTGCAACATCGACGTCGCACCGGCGGCCACGCTGCTGTTGCCGTATTTCGAGGTGAACCTCGACGATCCGAACGGGCTCACCACTCTGGTGTCGGTGAACAACTCCTCGACCCAGGCGGTGCTGGCGCACCTCACGGTCTGGAGCGACATGTCGGTTCCCGTGCTCGCCTTCAACATCTACCTGACGGGCTACGACGTACAGACGATCAACCTGCGGGACATCCTGGTCACCGGCAACCTGCCGCAGACGGCCTCCACCGGACAGGACCCCCTTGATTCCATCAGTCCCAAGGGGCCCAAGTCGCAGGACGTCGACTTCGCCAGTTGCACCGGCCAACTGCCGCCGCCGCCGCTGCCGGGATCCTTCCTCCAACACCTTCAGGCGTCGCTCACCGGCAAGGCTTCTGCGCTCTTCAACGGCCAATGCGCCGGCCGCAACCTGGGCGACAACGTCGCCCGCGGCTACATCACGTTCGACACGGTGAGCAACTGCACCCTGCGCGATGCCACCAACCCCCTCTACTTCAGTAGCGACATCTCCTTCCAGAACGTCCTCTGGGGCGACTACGCCTACGTCAACTCCACCCAGAACTTCGCCAACGGCGGCGCCCTCGTCCACATCGAGGCTTCCACCACCGATCCCGCGACCACGACCTCGGGCCGGTACACCTTCTACGGCCGGTACGTCGGCTGGAACGCGAGCGACCATCGCGAGCCGCTCGCCACGACCTTCGGCGCCCGCTTCGCTCTCAACGGCCAGTTCAACGGCGGCACGAGCTTCGTCGTCTGGCGGGACTCGAAGAACAGTCAGCTCCCCTTCGCCTGCCCGGCTTCCGCGGGCCACCCGGTCTGGTTCCCGCTGCCTGTCGAGGGCAACGACATCTTCAACGAGCAGGAGAACGTGAGTGCCCTGCCGGCCGGCTTCCCGTCTCCGTTCCCGGCGGCGACGCAGCGCACCAAGGTCAACAGTCCCGATCTGCCGGTGCCGTATTTCTTCGGCTGGATGTTCCTCGACCTCAACGCCACGCTCACCGGCAACCCGAACCCGCCGTTCGACGCTGCCGCGGACCAGGCCTGGGTGATTTACGACATGGACTCCAACGGCCACTTCAGCGTCGGCTCCGAAGCCCTCCGGCTCGATAGCGCCTGCGCGCCGAACCACACCGTGCCATAGGAGGCACGTCTCCTCAGTGGCTCGCCCAGGGCCGGTCTTCCCGGCCCTTTTCCTTTCCTCCTTCTCGGTTAAGCCGGGAGTCCGACCAGAATATCTTCAAGGCTGTTGACAGCAATAAAAATCGCTGATAAGAAATAGCTATCGGAAAGACACGCCTCTTGCCGCTCCGGCTGGAGACGAACCTGAAGGAGGTGCGAGATGAAACGCACGGTATTCCTTGGGATGCTCTCATGCCTGATGGCCTTCGCCGTTCCGGCGTCGGCTGTCATCTGCAACATCGACGTCTCGCCGGCGGCCACTCTGCTGCTGCCATACTTCGAGGTGGATCTCGACAACCCGAACGGGCTCACCACCCTGGTCTCGGTGAACAACGCCTCGAACATAGCGGTGCTGGCTCACGTGGTGATCTACTCGGATCTGTCGGTTCCCGTGCTCGACTTCAACATCTACCTGACCGGCTATGACGTGGAGCCGATCAACCTGCGATACATCCTGGTCAACGGCACCCTGCCGCAGACGGCTTCCTTCGGGCAGGATCCGAGCGACACCATCAGCCCCAAGGGCGCCAAGTCGCAGGACGTCAACTTCGCCAGTTGCACCGGCCAGTTGCCGCCTCCGACGCTGCCGGCCAGCTTCCTGCAGCACCTCGCTCTGTCGCTGACCGGTAAGGCCTCGCCGCTGTTCGGCGGCCTGTGCTCCGGCCGCAACCTGGGTGACAACATTGCTCGCGGCTACGTCACGATCGACACGGTGAACAACTGCACCCTGCGTCTGCCCAGCGATCCGGCTTACTTTTCCGACGACATCGCCTTCCAGAACGTCCTCTGGGGGGACTATATCTACTACAACCCCGGCCAGAACCTCGCCACCGGTGGTGCCCTGGTCGACATCGAGGCTTCGCTCACAGATCCCGCGACCACGACTGCCGGCCGGTACACCTTCTACGGCCGTTACGTCGGCTGGAACGCGAGCGACCATCGCGAACCGCTCGCCACGACCTTCGGCGGCCGGTATGCCACCACTGAAGGTCTCGGCACGAGCTTCGTGGTCTGGCGCGACTCGAAGACCGTCCAGAACGCCTTCACGTGCCCCGCGGTCACGGGCCGCCCGACCTGGTTCCCCCTGGGCCTGGAGGGCGTCGACGTCTTCGACGAGCAGGAGCGGGTCAGCACACCGCCGACCTTCCCTTTCTCGCCGCAGCCGCCGAACACGGGCATCCTGCCCTTCCCGGCTGAGGCACAGCGGACGCTGATCAACGGCCCCGACTTTCCGGTGCCATTCAGCGGCGGCTGGATCTTTCTCGACTTCAACACCACGGTCAGCGGCAACCCGAACCCCCCGTTCGATCCTGGCTCAGCTCAGGCCTGGTTGATTTACGACCTTGATTCCAACGGTCAGGTCAGTGTCGGCTTCGAGGGCCTCCGGCTCGACAGCGCCTGCGCCCCCAACCACACCGTGCCGTAGGAGCCGCCGCCTCAGTCGTAGATGCCGTCCGCGTACCAGGCGCCGGTCGCGCGCTCGCGATAGATGCGATAGAGCCCGCGGCCGGCGAGCTCCACGTCCCAGTAGTCGCGGCCGGTGGGGTCCTCGGTCCACCAATCCTCTTCGAGACCCCAGGGGCCGGAAGCCACTTTCACCTCGCCTTCGACCTGCGGCCGCTTCGCCGTCGCGGCGCTCGCAGGAGTGCGGATCTCCAGGGGCTTCAGGCCGGCGGAGCCCTCCGGGCCCGTTCCCCCGGTGATCACCTCGATCTCCAGCGGCGGCCGCAACACGCGCACGGCGAGCAGGCCGCGGCCGGCCCGCGGCTCGCGGCGCACCTCCGGCGG
>JBAPYB010000244.1:0-8586 GCA_049284515.1 Thermoanaerobaculia bacterium | reverse complement strand
CCCCGGGCGCGCCCGTCGTCCGCCGTCCCTCGGCGCCACCAGATCGCTGCCGCCGCGAAGGCGGCGATCACGGCCGGCAACGCGAAGGCGAAGAGGAGAGGAGAGAAGCGGGAGGAGAAGATCCCGACCCGCCCCAGGGAAACCCAAAGGAAGGGAACGATCAGGATTCCCAGCACCAGCGCGCCGGCCGCCGCGCCGAGGCGCAGCCAGCTCCGGACGCGACCTGCCTTTTCCTCAGCCTCCTCGACCGCCAGCGCCATCAGGACGGCGAGCGGCGGCAACGCCGGCAGGACGTAGGGCACGAGCTTCGAGCGCGAGGCGGAGAAGAAGACGACGACGAACCCTGCCCAGGTGAGCAGGAAGACGAGATGGGGGCGGTCCCGAAGCCGCTCGGGGGCACGGCGGAAGAGGGCGGCGGCGGCCGGGAAGAGGCCCGACCAGGGCAGCAGGCCGACGAGCAGGACGGCGCCGAAGAACCAGAAGGGCTGCTGCCGCAAGGCCTCGGACGTGGCGTAGCGCAGGACGTGCTCGTGAATGAAGTAGAACCAGAGGAAATCCGGATTCCGTCGCGCCGCGAGCACGTGCCAGGGGGCGGCGATGGCGAGAAACAGGAGGGAGCCGCTCACCCAGGGCACTCGCCGCAGCACGCTCCAGCGCCGGGTGAAGAGCAGGAAGAGGAAGACCACCATCCCCGGGATGACGATGCCGATGAGCCCCTTCGCCAGGGTGGCGAGAGCGGCGGCGGCGAAGGCGCCATGCCAGAGGAGCCGCGCCCGGCGATCGGCGTCAGCGGCGTCCCTTTCCTGGGCGAGCCAGAAGCAGGTGAGCGTGGCGCTCAGGAAGAACGTCACGGTCATGTCGATGATCGCCGCCCGGGCCAGGGTGACGTAGAGAGGCGAGGTGCCGAGGACGACCGCGGCGAGAAGCCCCGTCCGCCGGCCGCCCATGGCGCCACCCAGGAGCCAGGCGAGCCCCAGGCCGGCGAGCCCGAAGCAGGCGCCGGCCAGGCGGGAGGCGATCTCGGGGCTTGGCAGCACGGCGGCGGCCGCGGCGTTCAGCCAATAGTAGAGCGGCGGCTTTTCGAAATAGAGCACGCCGTCCAGATGCGGGGTCACGAAGTCGTCCCGCTGGAGCATCTCGCGCGGAATCTCGGCATACCGCCCCTCGTCGGGATCGAGCAGCGGGAAGCTTCCCAAGCCGCCGAAGAAGAGGAGGAGGAATCCGCAGACGACGAGGAAAAACGCCTTCAGGCGAGCGCTCCTTTGAGATCAGCCGGCCCGCGCAACAGGCTCGGTCTCAAAGGAGATGCTAGAAACGTTTCGATGAAGAGACGATGAAGGGGCGCCGGGTCCGGTCAGGGCGATCTCGAAACCGCCGGCTTCGAGGCGCGCGTCGATTTCGAAGCCCAGCGTCTCGCAGAGCGCCGCCACGAGGGCCAGCCCGAGGCCCGCGTGCTGGCCGTCCGAGCGTGCCGGGTCCTTGCGCCAGAAGCGGTCGAAGAGCCGGGGAAGGTCCGCGGGCGCCAGCTCCGTGGTCGCGTTGCGGACGCTCAAGGCGAAGCCCGATTCCCTCGTCTCGCTCGCGCAGCGGATGGCGGCTCCGGGGGTGCCGTAGGTCACGGCGTTCGAGAAGAGATTGGTCAGGATGAGCGCCAGCTTCTCCCGGTCGGTCCTCAGGACGAGATCCTCCGGCAGGTCGAGCTGGAGGGCCATTCCCTTCTCCCGGGCCGCGGCAGAGAAGGCGCTCCAGACGCTGGCGGCCAGCTCGCGCATCGGCACCTCGGAGGCGTGGACCGTGCTCTGCCGCGCGTCACAGCGGGCGAGAGCCAGGAGATTGATCACCACGGTTTCCATCTGAAGCCCGATGGCGCGGATCTCTTCGAAGGACGCCTGCCGGGACGTCGAATCCTCCGGCCATCTCAAGGCGACCTCGGCGATGGCGCGCAGCTCGGCCAGAGGAGTCCGCAGCTCGTGGGCCAGATTGGCCGAGAAGGCCCGTTCGCGGGCGAAGGACTCCCGGAGGCGCGCCAGGAGCCCGTTCAAGTGGCGCACCAGGGGGAGCAGCTCGGCCGGAGTGTCCGCCACCCCCAGCGTCTCCCCCAGCGAATCGGCTCCCAGGGTCTCGAGGCGCTGCCCGAGCTTGTCGAGCGGTGCGAGGCCCACTCCCACGACGAGCTTGACCAGTGCGGCGGTGCCCAGGAGCAGGCCGATCGCGACCCCCGCCAGCGTCACGTGCACCGAGGTCAGGAAGGCTTCGAGCTCCTCCTTGCCGTGCGCCACTTCCAGCGTTACCCGGAGGTCGCGGTTGGAGGCGCTGCGACCGCTGCTCTGGCCGCTGTCCCGCAGCCGGTCCTCGTCCTGCTCCGAGAGCGGATGGAAGGTGATTTCGACGCTTCGGCCCTGCCGGCCGTCCGGCAGGGTGAGGTCGCGCAAAAGGGGCTGATCGAGGGGGGCGCCCAAGCGGGACGAGCGGGGAAGGTCCCGCTTGCCGAGCGACCGGGAGCGCTCGATCGCCTTGCCGCCGGCGAGCCAGATCTCGAAGTAGTCCGGATTGCGCCTGGGCTCGAAGTCGGGCATCACCTCATCGGTGTATTGCAGCCAGACGTGATCTGCCCCTCCCTCGGTCAGCGTCGCCAGGAACCGGGCCCGCTCGATCAACGCCGTGTCGTAGTCCCGCCGCAGACGCGAGGTCAGAACGTGGTTCAGAGCCCATCCGCCGGCCGCCACCAGCAGCCCGGTGCCGAGCAGCAGCCCCGCGGTCAGCCGGCCGCGCAGCGACTTCACGGTGCGGCTCCGTCCGCCGGACCGTCCACCAGATAGCCAAGGCCGCGCCGGGTCTTGATCACGCTTTGGGGTTCTTGCGGATCGAGCTTCTTGCGCAGCGAGTAGACGAGGACGTCGACGACGTTGCTGGCGGCCTCGGAATCGAACTCATAAAGCCGTTCCCACAGCTCCCGCCGGCTCACCACCTCGCCGGCCCGGAACACCAGCACCTCCAGCAGGCTGTACTCGCGCGGCGTCAGGCTGACCGGGCGCCCCCGGTAGTCGACCCGCCGGGCCGCGGTGTTGACCTCCAGCGCGCCGAGGCGCACGAGGGGGTTCTTGGAGTGGTAGGACCGGCGCACGAGCGCCTGGAGCCGCGCGCAGAGCTCGTCGAAAGAGAAAGGCTTCACCAGGTAGTCGTCGGCGCCGCGGGAGAGCCCGTGTACGCGGTCCTCGACCTGATCCCGGGCGGAAAGGATGAGGACGTGCGTGTTCTTACCGCGAGCGCGCAGCCTTTCGAGAACGGTCAGGCCGTCGATTTTCGGCAGCATGAGATCGAGCACGATGACGTCGTACTCGTTCTCCGTCGCGAGCCAGAGCCCTTCCCGGCCGTCCTGCGCGGTATCGACGGCGTAGCCCGCCCGGCTCAGCCCCTTCTGCAAGGTCGACCGGAGGCGGGCTGAGTCTTCGATCAGGAGTAGTCTCATGCTCGGAAACGGCAGCTTACTCCACCCTGCCGGCGGACCCAAACTTTAATCGTTCCTTCATGGAATGGCCGCTAGGATGCCTTGAAAGGAGATCGCCCATGACCCGCCCCGGAGCTTTGTTCAGCGTTGTCGCCTCTTTCGTCTTCGCCCTGCCGGCCCTGCTGCATGCTGTCGAGCCGGTGAAGGCGGCTTCAGCGAAGTCCGCACCCGCGAAGCCGGTGCCGGCGAAGTCCGGTTACCACGTCGCCAAGGATATCCCCATCGGGGGGGAGGGGGGCTGGGACTACCTCCTGGTCGATTCCATGGCGCGCCGGCTCTATATTTCGCACGCCACCAAAGTCGTGGTCCTCGACGTCGACAACGACAAAACAGTCGGCGAGATCGGCAATCTTTCGGGAGTCCACGGCATCGCCGTGGCCACGGATTACGGCCGCGGCTACATCAGCAATGGCCGCAGCTCGATGATCACCATCTTCGACCTCAAGACCCTCGCCACGATCGGCGAGGTCAAGTCCACGGGCGAAAACCCGGACGCCATCCTCTACGATCCCTTCTCCTACCAGATCTTCGCCTTCAACGGGCGCTCCAAGAACGCCACGGTGCTCGAAGCCAAGACCGGCAAGGTGGTGGGCACCATCGAGCTCGGGGGCAAGCCCGAGTTCGCCACCACGGACCTGGACGGCCGGGTTTTCGTCAACATCGAGGACAAGTCCGAAGTCGTGGCGCTCGACGTGAAAACCCTGGCGGTGAAGGCGCATTGGCCGCTCGCGCCCTGCGAGGAGCCGTCCGGCATGGCGATCGACCGCGTGCACCACCGGCTGCTGATCGGCTGCTCCAACAAGCTGGCGGCCGTCATGGACACGGGGAACGGCAAAGTGGTCACCACGGTGCCCATCGGCCAGGGAGTCGACGCCAACGGCTTCGATCCCGGCACGAAGCTCGGCTTCAGCTCGAACGGCGAGGGCACGCTCACCGTCATCAAGGAGGAGACGCCCGATCATTTCACCGTGGTCGAAAACGTCCCGACCCGCCGCGGCGCGCGGACGATGGCGCTGGACGAGAAGTCCCACAAGGTCTACCTGGCCACGGCCCAGTTCGGCCCGACGCCCGCCGCCACCGCGGAGCAGCCGCGGCCGCGGCCGCCCATCCTGCCGGATTCTTTCGTGATCCTCGTCGTCAGCCCGTAGGCCGCAGCACCCGGGCGAGCAGCGAGACGGCGATGTCCAGATGCCGGTCCTTGAGCGAAGGCCCCAGGATGCGCGCCCGGCCGGCGCGGTTGGCCAGCCGGTCGTCGTAGCGGGCGTGGGGAGTGGCTTGGCGCAGCCGTGCGATCAACTGCGCGAAGTTGGCCGCCACCGAGGGCTGAAGGGCGGTCCCCAGCGATTGATAGTTGAGGCCGCTGGCGTGGAAGACCACGGGCGGCCGGCCGTCGCCGTAGAGTTGCACGAGCTCGTCCCGCTCCTCCGTCGTCACCTGCTCGACCTTGCGCGTTTTCTTGGTGAGGATCAGTCCGCCGGTGACGAGGGCGCGGCCGGGGCTGAACTTCCGCTGCTCGGTGGTCTTGAGCTCCGTGCGCTCCTCCAGGCGCGTCGCCCGCAGGATGAGGTCGATCTCGCGATAGGCGATCTCGGCGGTCTCGCCGCGGCGTGAAACGGCCGTGAAGCCCTGCCCGCCGAGGGTGAAGGTGCGTACCTGAAAGCGGGAGGCGTTCGATTCCACCTCCTCCGGAGAGATCAGAAGGGGGGAGAAGCCGTTGGCCCGCAGCCGGCCGGCGCAGGCCCAGGCCGGCTGGATCTCGCCGTAGTTTGCCACGACGGCGGGGCCGCCTTCCGGGTCGCTCAGCCGCGCCCGCGCCTCGTAGAGAGAGCTGCCGAGCGCCTCGGCGAGCGGTGCGGCGAGCGTCTCGCCGGCGCCGGGAGCGAAGTGGATGGCGATGACGTACACGCAAGGCAGGATATACCCTGGAAAGGATTCGCGGCGTATTCTAGGGGCCTTGTTGCGGATTTCCTGGAGGAGACGTTGAAGCCCGTTTCGCCGGTTCTCTTGATCCTTGCCTCGCTCCTGGCCGTACCCTGCCGCGCCGCCGTGCCCGCCGCTCAACGCACGGCGCTCATCTCCCTCTACAATGCTACCGGCGGGCCGGGGTGGACGAACCGCGCCGGCTGGCTCGGCAAGGCGGGCACCGAGTGCTCGTGGGCGGGCGTGACCTGCGATTCCGCCACCACCACCGTCACCCAGCTTCTGCTCAGCAACAACGGTCTCACCGGCAGCCTGCCGGCGGCGGTCGGGAGCTTCCCCGGCCTCCAGGCGCTGGAGGCGGAGGGCAACTCGCTGACGGGAGCCCTTCCGCACCAGCTCGGGATGCTCGCCAACCTCCAGAGCCTGCGGCTCGGCCTCAATGGGATTTCCGGCGCGTTGCCGGCCGAGCTCGGGAACCTCGCCCGGCTCCAGACGCTTTCGCTGGCGTTCAATCACCTCTCCGGAGCGGTTCCTGCCGGGCTCGGCAATCTCTCCCATTTGCAGGTACTGGACCTTTCCGCCAGCCAGTTGACCGGCACCGTGCCGCCGCAGCTCGGAAACCTCGCCGCCCTGATCTACCTGGACCTTTCGAGCAACGGCCTCACCGGCGCGGTCCCCCCGGACCTCGGCCGGCTGGCCAGCCTCCAGACGCTGTACCTCGGCGACAATCAACTCGCGGGCGCCATCCCCGGCGAGTTGGGAAACCTGGCCGCCGTCGAGCAGATCGGGCTTTCGGACAACCTGCTCACCGGCCGCATTCCGCCGGAGCTGGGGAGCCTGGCCAACCTGATGTACCTCAACCTCCAGCGCAACCGCCTCTCGGGGGTCGTGCCGCCCGAATTGGGGAACGCCGCGTCGCTCATCGGCGTGCTGCTGAGCCAGAACGAGCTCGCCGGCAGCATTCCGGGCACGCTCGACCTGCCGCCGAACCTCGAGACCCTGTGGCTGGACCACAACCGTTTCACCGGCCCGGTCCCCTTCGAGCTGGGAGCCATTCCCACTCTCGACGACGACGGCGGGCTCGACTTGCGCAACAACGCCTTGGCGACCGACACCGAACCCGGCCTCCTCGGCGACCTGAACGCCAAGCAGGCGGGCGGCGACTGGATCAGCTCGCAGGCCGCCGCGGCGCCCTTCGACCCGAGCGTGCCGCTCTCGGGTCTCGCGGACCGGCGGACGGGAAAATTCGTGCTCTGGACCCTCGACGTGGGAGCCGGCGCGCCGGCGCTGACCCTTTCGACCTCGGGCGGCACGGGTGACGTCGATCTCTACGTCCGCTTCGGCGCGCCGCCCACGAGCGGTCAGTCGGGGCAGTTCGACGCCTCCTCCGTCACTGCGGGCAACACGGAGTCGGTGACGATCGCCGCGCCCCGGCAGGGCACGTACTACATCGGCCTCTACGGCCATTCTCCCTACAAGGGCGTGACGCTGCAGACCGGCGGGCCGGCGGGCTGTTTCCCCGGCAGCACGAGCCTCTGCCTCGCCAATCACCGCTTCAAGGTCGAGACGGCGTGGCGCACGGCGGACGGCCGCACCGGCGCGGGCCAAGCCGTGGCGCTCACCGGCGACACCGGCTATTTCTGGTTCTTCGGCGCCAGCAACGTGGAGGCCGTCGTCAAGGTGCTCGACGCCTGTGCGTACAACCAGCGTTTCTGGGTGTTTGCCGGCGGCCTCACCGACGTGCAGGTGGACCTCACGGTGACGGACACCGCCAGCGGCGCCGTCCGCACCTGGCGCAACCCCCAGGGCACGGCGTTCCAGCCCATTCAGGAGACCTCGGCCTTCGCCACTTGCGGCTCTGCCGCGAGCGCGGCCCCGGCGGAGACGACGTTCGATGATCTCGCGCGAACCGTCGCGGCGACGGGAACCTGCGTCGCCGGTCCCACGAGCCTCTGCCTCTCCGGCGGCCGTTTCCAGGTGGACGTCACCTGGAAGACCTCGGACGGCAACACCGGAGTCGGGCAGGCCGTGCCGTTGACCGCCGACACGGGATACTTCTGGTTCTTCGGAGCCTCGAACGTGGAGATGGTCCTCAAGGTCCTCGACGCCTGCACCGTCAATCAGAAATTCTGGGTCTACGCCGGCGGCCTCACCAACGTGGAGACCACCATCCACGTGACCGACACGATGACGGGGACGTCGAAGACCTACATGAATCCGCAGGGAACGTCCTTCCTGCCGATTCAGGACTCGTCGGCGTTCGGGACGTGCCCGTGAGGAGAAACCAGAATGAACTCAGCCCCCTTGGGCCTCAAACCGACGGGGGAGCGTCCCTCGGGGAAAGATTGACAAACTCCTGGACACCAGGACAGCACCGGGGGAAGACCCGGCAGAGCCGCCGCCCCTCATCACCCCGGCCCTCTTCTCCCATCGCCCTCCCCCCGACCGGGAGAAGAGGGAGAGCAGCGGCCGCCTTGAGGTGTCGCCAGTTTCTCTTTACGCCAGCTCGACTTTGAGCTTCTTGCCCAGCGCGGAGGCCGCTCTCTCCAGGGTGGACAAGGTTACGGAGGAATTGGCGGGGTCCAGCAGGCGTTCCAGGGCCGGCCGGCTGGTCTTCATCCGGCTGGCCATCTCCGACTTGGTGAGCTGGCGTTGTCTCATCTCCGTGGCGATCTGGAAGGCGATCACCCGCTTTGCGGCAGCGGCCTCCGAGGCTTCGAGGAGCTTCTCCTCACGCAGGAAGTCATCGAATTCGCCGCCGAGATGTTCTTTTTTCATCACATCACTCCTCACCTCTGCCGCAGCCGACATCATCCGTCACTCCTTGGAGTGTACCAAAAATGATGCAGGCTTGCAAGCGGTTCGCGGAATGGAATGTTGCAGAGGAGGAAGAACAGCCAGCAAGGATCACAAGGACGAGAACAGCACGAACGCCCAGACGGGTTCCGGTGAGGGCGCCGCCTCACCCCGCTTTCCGCATCCCCTTCTCGGCTTCTTCCAACGCCGCCTTGAGCGCCTCCAGCTCTTCGTCTTCCAGCGCCTGGCCGCCGAAGCTCTCTCGCAGGTAGAAGTCGATCACCCGGGCGGTGGGCTCGGCGGCGGCGGGGTAGCGGGCGGCGGCGGCGCTGCGCACGGAGAGGGGCGGCGCCGAGTCGGGC
>JBAPYB010000243.1:0-8947 GCA_049284515.1 Thermoanaerobaculia bacterium | reverse complement strand
CGGCCACGCCGACCGAGCAGGAGGCGGTGACGTCCTCGCCGTCGAGCAGCACCAGCACGGTCGCCGGATCGACGCCGGAGAGCGCGTCGGCGTAGGCGATGGCCACGGCGAGCGGCTGGGCGCCGGGCGCCGTCGTGTTGCTCGGGGCGGTGAAGGAGAGGACCGGCGCGGTGCCGTCCACCTGGAAGGTGTACGACGCCTGAGCCTGGTTGCCGGCCAGGTCCTTGATCGTGGCCGTGGCGGTGTGCGGGCCGTCGGCGAGCCCGTTCGGGGCGAGGCCGGCGGAGCTCTCGCTCACCGAGAGGTCCGCGGTGCGGTCGACGCCGTCGAGGCTCATCCGCAGGGTCGTCAGGTCCACGCCCGCGCCGGCGTCCGAGAACGCGACGGAGACGAGCGGATCCGCCGTGCCCACGAACCCCGGCGGCGGCGAGGTGAAGGCGAGGACGGGAGGCACCGTGTCCTGGTTGGCGGGAAGGTCGAAGACGAGGACGAGCTGCGGGCTCTGGCCGCTGGTCCCCTCGCGCGACGTGTAGTCCGCCTTGCCGCTCAAGCTCTCGTCACCCTTCCTGAGCAGCCACCCGTAGCTCGGCGTGCCGGTCAGGAACGCGGCCACGTCGGCCGTCACGTCGAAGTCCACCCAGCCTTGCAGACTGTTGGTGTGCAGCACCGAGGACGTCGCGGCCGGGGCGAACGCGCCGCCGGCCCACTGCGTGGCGCAGTCGGGCTGCGAGTTGGTGGGATAGGTGTCCACGGCGCAACTCCACGTCACCGCCGCCTCCTGCCAGGGCGCGGTCACCCGGTGGGCCTCCACCGTCCGCCCCGTGGAACCCCAGTTCCTGCCGTTGGTCTGGAGGTAGAGGCGCAGGGTTGCCGAGCGCAGGGCAGACGAGCCGGCGAGCGTCGAGCTGAGCGCCGCGGCATCGAACTGCACCAGCGCCCGGTGCGTGCCGGTCTTCTTCACCTCCAGGATGCCCGCCGTGCCCGCCGGCTGGTTCGGCGAGCCCGCGAGAAGATAGGAATCGCCCGTGGCCGGCAGCGTCGCCGTGTGGGTGCCCGGTCTGACGAGGAGGGTGAAGCCGGCGTCCGCCGCGGTGACGTTGCCGGCGTGATCGCCGATGCTGGCGTGGATCGTGTGGGGGCCGTCGGCGAGCGCCGGCGGCGTGCAGGCCGCCGTTCCCGCCGCCACGGTGCAGGAGCCGAGGACGCTGGCGCCGTCGACCGTCACCGCCAGGCTGGCAAGGTCGAGGCCCGAGCCGCCGTCGCCGTACTGGAGCACGACCGGCACCGCGGCGCTGCCGGCGACGTAGGGCAGGTTCGGCGAGGCGATCGTGAGCTTGGGCGGCACGGCGTCGTTGGCGGGGCTCTCGGCCACCAGCACGAGCCTGGGTTGCTGGCCGGCCGTGCCCTCGCGCGAGGTGTATTCCACCTGGCCGCTCAGGCTCTCGTCGGTCTTCTTCACGATCCAGCCGTAATCCGGTGTGCTGGCGAGGAAGGCCTGGACGTCGGCGGTGACGTCGAACGTGATCCAGCCCGTGAGGCCGTTGGCGTGGAGCACCGTGTCGCTCGGCTCGTCGGCGAAGGTCCCGCCCGCCCACTGCGTGCCGCAATCCGGTTTCGAGTTCGCCGGCTGCGTGTCGGTCGCGCAGTTCCAGGTGGCGCCGGCCTCGGTCCAATCCGAGGTCAGGCGAACCGCGTCCACCGGCTGGCCGTGGGATCCCCAGTTGTCGGAGTTGGTCTGGATATAGAGCTGCAGGCGGGCCGAGGCGAGCGAGCCGGAGCCGACGGCCGCGGCGATGGCCGCCGGATCGAACCGCACGAGGGCGCGGTTGTCGCCGCTGGCCTGGATGCGGAGGAGAGTGTCGCTGCCTCCGGCCTTGTTGGCGTTGCCGCTCCGGAGGTAGGTGTCCGCCGACGCCGTGAGCGTCGTGGTCTGCGCTTCGAGCCGCGCACCGGCGGCGAGGAGCAGAAGCGCCCAAAGCACCGGCTTGAAGCCTGATTCCTTCCCGATCACGCGCAAGGACATCCTCCAAAACGGCGCCAGGGCCGTAACGTGCCGACATCGCGAGAGACTCGATGTGGACTGATCGCAACGATGACGGGAAATCGCCGGGCTTGTCTTGCAGGATCTTGCTGTCTCACGGCGCGGGGCCGCTTGAGGTTGGCGACGATGCGCCTCAGGGCTCGCTCTGCTCGATGCGGAGGATGAAGTCGGGATCGAGCCCCGCCTCCTCTCGTCCCCTGCGATCGAAAACCCGGCCGCGGGCGCGCGCCGGCCGCAGAGGCCAGGTGACGTTGGCGTTGTAGGCGTCCCAGGCGGGCTCGTCCTTGTCTTTGAAGACCTGGAGCCAGGTCCAGCCGAAGCGGACGTGGTCGATCTCGTCGCGATGGACGCGCTCGATCACCGTGGCCGTTTTCAGGTCCCCCGCTTCGCGCGCCGCTTCGGCGTACTCCTCGGTGTGGTCGAGGTTGGCGTTCTCGAAGGTGAGGGACATGGCGCAGAGGAAGCGCAGGGGCGTGGTGATGGTTTCCACCTTGCTCCAGAAATAGCCGTGGACGGGGAAGTCGCCGAAACGCGCGCCGGCGTCCTCCACCCGGGCGATGTACATGCGGGTGTGGCGCTGCTCGTCGTCGAGGATACGCAGCAGGCCGCGGCGGAAGTCCGCTGGCGCCTCCGGAAACGCGAGGAGGGCCCAGGCGAACAGCTCGGCGGCTTGCAGCTCGTGATTCGCCAGCGCGTGGAGGATGCGCGGCCGCTGGGCCGGATCGACCATCCCCTCGATCGACGGCACCGCCACCTTCTGGAACCGCAGGTTGGAAGGCCGGCCCGGCGCCGCCGCCCGGAATGCCGGCCCCGGATCGGCGTCCGTCAGCTCGCCCGGCGCCGGCGCGAGCTTGACGTCCAGGTCCTCGGTGAGCAGGACGGTGCGGGCGAAGTCCCGGATCTCCATGGGGGAACGTTACCCCATGGAGATCCTTCCTGGCCTAATACCGCAGGATCGCCGAGAGCACGAAGGTGCGCGGCGCGGTGAAGGCGGTTCCCTTGCCGAAATTGGGGTTGTTGGGCTGGTTGTCCGCCGGGCGGCCGAGGATCAGCCGGTCGTCGACGGCCAGGGGCACCTGCTGGTCGAAGACGTTGGTGACGCGCCCTTCGAGCTGCAGGACGAAGCTCGAAATCTTGAAGTCCCAGGAGGTCAGCAGGTCGACGCTCGTCCAGTCGGGCATGCGCCGCGAGCCGGCCGGCTCCAGGTAGCGCACGAAGGAGCTGCTGGAGACGTTGGGGTCCGGCAGGCCGCGCGCCTCCCAGGCGCCGCCGCTCTGGAAGTGGATGAAGGTGCCGATCGTCCACGGATCGCTGGGGTGGATGGTGGCGAAGAGCTTGGCGTCGTGGGTGCGGTCGCCGCGCAGGATGCCGTTGCGGTTGTCGGTGATCTTCACGCCGGGGCCGTCCTGGATGAAGGAGGAGTTGTAGAACGGCGAATCGCCGCCGAAGTCGATGTCCCAGTTGCCCGTCAACCGGCTCCAGGTGTAGCTGAAGTTGATCCACGGCCGGAGGTATTGGTTGCTCACCGGCCGGCGGGTCGCCTCCAGGGTGACGGCCTTGTAGCGCCGGTAGGCGTTGGGGAGCTGGGCGACGTGGAAGGGGCCGTTGCCGAGGCCGTCGGCGGAGACGTCCTCGTAGATGTTGCCCACGGTGCGGTACATGGCCCACAGCTCCGCCGTCCAGGCCGTGCCGAAGGGGCGTGCGTAGCCCACCAGGTACTCGTCCGTGTACATCGGATCGAGGCCCGCGTCGATCGTCTTGCTCTGGGTGTTGGCTGCCGGGACGTTCGACAGCAGGTTCCCCGCGGCGTCGAACATGGCGCGGGTGGTGAAGATGCGGGTCGGCGAGGCGGCGCGGCCCAGCGACTTGTTGTCGGTGTTGTAGTAGCGGCCGAAGTTGCCGTAGAGCTTGTCGCCGCGCTGCGGATTGGGCACGAAGGCGATGCCCAGGCGCGGCTGGAGCTCCTGGCCCCAGTCGAAGGTCAGGATCTTCTTCTCCCGCTTGGTGCCCGCCGGGCTGAACACTTCGCCGAAATATTCGTCCTGGTTGACCAGCAGGCCGGCGGTGACGGTCGTGCGCTCGCTGAAAATGATCTGGTCCTGGCCGAAGACGCCGTAGGAGCGGCCGCGGCCGGTGTGCGGCGGCTGGGCGGAGACGTAGCTCGCCGTGAACTGGCGGGTGGTGGGGTTCCAGGTGACGGTGCCCCAGCCGTTGGCCCGCCGCTCGAGCTCTTCCAGGTCCGACTCGTAGGTGCCGCCCGCCCGCAGGTCGTGGCGAGTGGAGCCCCACTCCCGGAAGGTCTGGAAGGTGGCCCGCAACTCGTCGCGCTGGAAATTCTGGTTGTTGACGGCGAGGCTGGCGCCGCCCACGGTCTGGCCGGCGCCGGTGGCGCCGCCGACGAGGAAGTCCGGCGTCGAGGTGAACTGCCCCACGAGGTCCGGCCGCGCCGCGTTGAAGGCCGGCCGGTAGCCGAGGTTGTCGAGCGGATTGGTGCCGTTGTCCTCCCGGTCGCGGCTGTATTTGAATTCCGTGAAGCTGTCGGCGGAGAGCGTCCACGTCCAGGTGAACGTGCCCAGGCTGACGTTCTTGAAGTCGTTGCTCCCCGTGGTCGGGCTGGCGGTGGAGGTGATGTCGGCGTTGTCGTCCGTGCGGTCGCGGCGGCGCAACGCGAAGGTGAGGAAGTGCTGCTCCGTGGGGTTGGCCGTCAGCTTGCCGAAATACTCCTTGGTGGTCACCTTTTCGTCGGGGAGCGAGCCCAGGTTGTTGAGCCGGTCGGTGGTGGTGACGGTGGGCCGGCTGGCCGAGCCGTAGAACCAGAAATGATCGCTCACCAGGGGGCCGCCCAGCGAGAGGCCGGCGAAATCCTGATCGGTGGTGTTCTTCACCGTGGAGTTCTTGTTGGCGGAGACGAAGCTCGAGGGCTGATATTCATAGCGCGCCTCGCCGCCGAACTTGTTGGTGCCGGCGCGGGTGATGGCGTTGACCACCATGCCGCCCGAGCGGCCGAACTCGGCGGAGATGCCGCCGCGGATGATGCTCACCTCGGAGATGTCGAGCTCGGTGATGTCCGGAAAGATGTCGCCGAAATCCGGGTTGGTGACGTTGATGCCGTCCACCAGGAAGGTGTTGTCCATGCGCGAGCCGCCGGCGTTGGGGGCCAGCCGGCCGTTCTGGCTCACGCCCGGCGCCAGCTCGAAGAGGCCGCTGTAGCTGCGGGGAATGGGCAGCTCCTCGATCTTCTGGGCGGTGAAGTTGACCTGGGCCTCGGTCGACTTGACGTCGATCGTGGGCTGCGTGGCGCTGACCGTGATCTCCTCCGTGACCGTGGGCTTGAGGGCGATCTCGACCTGGGTGTCCTTGTCGAGCTCGACGAGGGCCGGCCGGCTGACGTTGCCCAATCCGGAAAGCTCGGCGGTCACGTCGTACTTGCCGGGCAGCAGGCGCTGGAAGCTGAAGGAGCCGTCCGCATCGGTGACCGCCGTGCGGCCGGCCGGCAGATAGGGGCCCTTGACGGTCACCGTCACGCCGGGCAGCCCGGCGCCGTCGGCGGAGCGGACCACGCCTGAAATCGAGCCGGTCTCCGCCGCGAACGCGGCGCCGGCCAGAGAAACGATGGAAACGAGCAGAACGAATGCGCAGCGCCCTCTTCTGAGCATCACGAACCTCCCTCTGTGCCGCACCTCGAAGACAGGCGCGAGCTGGATACGTATTTCAGGACGCAATCGTAGCATGGGGATACGGAACTGGGGAGGCCAGGGGTTGACTTGGACGTATTGATTCGATGAGACTGTACGTACTGGGAGGTTTCACTGATGAACACCAAGCTCACTTTGAAGCTGGACGAAGAGGTGATCGAGAAAGCCAAGGCCTACGCCGAGCACCGGGGGGTCAGCCTCTCGCGCATGGTGGAGAGCTACTTTTCCCGGCTCACACAAGAAGGGGATCAGCGGTCTACCGGAGTGGTTGCCGAATTGACCGGTCTGTTGGGAGGACTGCAGATCGAGGACGAGAAGGACGGCTACGCCGAGTACCTTCTCAAGAAACACTCATGACTTTACGGGTCTTTGTCGATACCGACGTCATTCTCGATCTCCTCCTTCCCCGGCCCGACTTCCTGCCGGAGGCAAGCCGGCTATTCACGCTGATTCAGAATGGACAGATCGAGGCTCGCACTTCCCCCCTCGTCCTTTCCAATCTGTTTTACATCCTGACCAAGAAGATCTCCGCCGAAGAGGCGATCAAAGCCTTACGCAAGCTCAGAGCTCTCCTTCGGGTGCTGCCGATCGATGAACGGATGACCGACATGGCCCTGGCTTCGTCCTTCAACGACTTTGAGGATGCGGTCCAATACTACGCAGCGGTTTCCGCTGGCCTCGATGCCTTGGTGACCAGGAACAAGAAGGATTACGGCTCTGCCGAGATTCCAATCCTGACGGCGGCAGAGTGCGTCGCGTCGTATCACTCCAAGAGAGATTGAGGTCCAGACACGAGCGCCTTCGCGACCTGCCCGTGAGCGTCAGGGCTCGCGAACGGCGCGGACGATGAAGCGCTGGGGCGCAGAGCCCACGTAGTAGAACGGATAGCAGGTAACGAGGGTCAGCGCCGGATCACCGGTGTAATCGAGCACTGAGGTCTCGTCCGGAGTGACGATGCGGGTCCAGTCCACCTTGTAGCGGAAGGTGCCTTCCAGGGTTTCCAGGCGGACGATGTCATTTTTACGAATGTCCTTGAGAGCGCGGAAGAAACTGTCGCGGTGGGCCGCGATCCCCACGTTGCCGTGATCGCCGGGGAGGGCGGTCTCGGGAATGTGCCCGGCGCCGCGCCGCAGGGTCGTCCCGTCCACGCCTTCGAGGACGATGGTGGAGACGTCGAGCCGGGGGATGGCGATGCGGCCGAAGAGCGAGCCCTCGGCGAGCTTCGGCCGGGGAGGCTGCTCGGGCTCATTGGCCGCCGGCTGGAAGGTGTCGAGGCGGTCGGTTTCCTGCGCGGGCTCCGCCGTCGTCCCCGCGTTGCTGCGGGCGTCGTCCAGGATCTGCGAATCGCGAGCCTGCGTGTACTTGGCGTCGAGCCAGGCCCAGCCCCAAGCGCCGAGGCACAGCACGGCCACCAGCAGCAGGCCGCGCTCCAGCCAGCGCAGGAGGGATTTCACGGCCATTGGTCCTCGACGGTCCCTGAAAACGAAACCACCTGGCGCCTTTTAGCGCCAGGTGATCCGGCTAACGTCCTACGTCCATCGAGAGGCCAATCAGGCATTCCGCTTGGCGTAGGCGCGCACTCCGAAGAAGCCGCTCAGCGCCAGCAGGCCCAACAGGGCCACGGAGGGGAGATCGCTCGCGGTCTTCGGCAGGCTGGTAGAGGGGGTGGTCGTGGACACGGTGGAGTCCGTCGAGGAGGTGGTGGCCGTGCCGTTGTAGGTGTCGGTGGTCGGCGTAGTGGAGGTGGTGGTCGTCGTGGTCGTGGTGTCCACCGGCGGCGCCGGCGGCGCCACGGCCGTCGTGTCGTTGTTCATGTCGGTGGAGGTGGCCGTCGCCGTGCTCGGCGCGGCAGTGGTGGTCGTCGTGGTGGTCGTGGGCTGCATGTGGCTGCCGGGATTCTGCAGGTTGTTGTTGGTCTGGCCCGGCTTGGTCTCCTGCGAAGGGCCCGGGGCTGCGGTGTTCAGGGTGCTCTGGGCGAAAAGGGCGCCGGCGGTCATCAGGACCAAGGCCGTGGCAAGCGAAAGAATTTGACGCTTCATGGAAAGCTCCTCTCAGTTTGCAAGTTGCCTCCGAGAAGGAACCCCGAGCGGGTCCCTTCGCTTTCAACTCGTAGCGGTGGGTGGGGGATCAGAGCTTGGGTCTGCTTCGAAGCGTGAACGGCGCCGTCAAATCTCGTTCCCCACCCTCCGCCTGCTTCACGGTAGAAATGCCTGCAATGCCGGTGCCAGCTTGTGGCCTCGCAATGCGTCGTTGAGACCTCGCGACGCGACGTTGGGGACTCGCATCGTCTCGTTGGGAGCTCACACTGGGCCGTTGTGACCACGCAATGCGTCGTTGTGACCTCGCAATCTCACGTTGCGAGTTCGCAACGCGCCGATGTGACCTCGCAATCCGCCGTTGCGACCTCCCATCGCGCCGATGTGACCTCGCAACGAGCCGATGGGTCCTCACAACGCGCCGATGTGACCTCGCAATCTCCGGATGTGACCTCACAATGCGCCGTTGCGAGGTCTCAATGAAGCATTGCGTGTGCCCATTGAGGCGTTGCGAGGTCACATCGAGCCAATGCGAGGTCGCAAGGAGCCATTGGGTGTGCCCAACGAGGCGTTGGGTGCTCTCCGCGAGGCGTTGTGTGTCCTCAAGGAGGCGTTGGGTGCGTCCCGCGAGGCATTGAGTGTGCCCAGAGCTCCCCGGCCAGCAGACGGATACAGTTGATCTTGAGGGTAGGCCGCGGTATGGATATACTGCAAACGGGTCAATGAACGAGAATAGCACCGGCCGAAGGGCTATACGCATCGCAAGCATGGGTCACGCGGCCTTTGCTGCGACCATGATCGGCCTCGGGATCCTGGGCTTGGTCAAACGCGAATTCGCTCCGATATGGGCGCCGGTGCCCCGGGGTGTGCCCGCACGCTCGATGCTGATCTATCTCTGCGCCCTCGTTCCCCTGGCATCCGGCATAGGCCTGCTCTGGCAACGCGCCGCCGCCGCCGCTGCCCGCGTACTGCTCGCCTTTCTCCTGCTGTGGATGCTGCTGTTGAGACTTCCGCTCGTCGTCATCTCGTTCACCGTGAACACTTGGTATTCAAGCTGCCAGACCGCGGTGATGGTGGCAGCAGCTTGGGTGCTCTATGCCTGGTTCGCTGCTGACCGTGACAGGCAGCGGCTCGGCTTCGCCACCGGCGACAAAGGCGTGCGCATCGCGAGGGTG
>JBAPYB010000242.1:0-15278 GCA_049284515.1 Thermoanaerobaculia bacterium | reverse complement strand
GCTCCCACGTTGCCCGCGCCCGCTACCGTCACCCCGGCACCCGCAACCCCGCCGCCCGGTACGGCCCCCGTCCCGGGTGGGAGCACCGGTGACACGAGCCCGGCCGGCCAGGCCCTCTACGACCGGGGTTACACGCTCTTCTACCAGGGTCACTTCGTGGACGCCGAGTCGAGCTTCCAGCGGTTCCTGCAGGCGAATCCCAGGAGCGATCTGGCGGACAACGCCCAGTATTGGATCGGCGAGTGCCGCTACTCCCGCAACGACGTCAAGGGGGCGCTCGCGGCCTTCCGGCAGGTGGTGGAGAAGTATCCCAAGGGCGACAAGGTGGCGGACGCCATGTTGAAGTCCGGCCAGTGCCTGGAGGCGATGGGCGACGTCGAAGGCGCGCGGGTGACCTACCGCGAGGTCGCCCGGCGCTTCTCCGGCTCCGCCGCCGCGACCGCGGCCGAGGAGCGGCGGGCGAAGCTCCCTTGAGTCAGGGGAAATTCGCGGGGAAAACCTAAAGCAAAACCTGAGCTTCGCCCTGGTAAACTTGACAGACGAAGGCGGACGTTCTATTTTAAGGCATAGAGACTCGACTATAGTTTCCCTCCCGGCGTGCGGTGGCAGGAGGTCCAGATGAGAGTGCGGCTCCCCGGTTTCATGCTCGCGGCGCTGGTGGCCGGCGCCACTGCTGTGGCGGCGGCCGACCGTCCACCGCAGGACCTACACCTGGTGGGCGACCATTGGACGGCCTGGAATCCGCCCGCGGCCCCGGCCGGCGCCGCGGACTCCCAGGTCCACATCATCGTCAAAGGGGACACGCTCTGGGCCCTGGCCGGGAAGTACCTGGGCAACCCTTACCTGTGGCCCCAGATCTGGGAGAAGAACCAGTACATCCTCGACGCTCACTGGATTTACCCGGGAGACCCGCTGGTGCTGGGCCTCAACGTGGCGCCCGTCGACAACCTGGCGCAAGCCGGGGCGAACGGGCCTGGGGGACCGGGAGGATCCCAGGCTCCCGGCGAGCAGCCCGCCGTGACGCCGCCTCCGGGCGCCATGACTCCCGCCCAGGCCGCCGGCACGCCCGTGCCGCTGGGCGCCGAGAGCGACATCTATTGCAGCGGCTACATCGGCGACATGGACGAGCAGTTCCCCTTCTCGATCGTCGGCTCCGAGTACGACACCCAGGTCTTCGACGAGTCGAACTACGACGTCCGCCACCAGCGCAAGGAGGTCACGTCGCGCTACGGTGCGCCCACGACGGTGAAGCTCGACCTCTCCTCGGGCGACATCATCTATGTCGACGGCGGCAAGGCGAAGGGGATGTCGGCCGGCAGCCTGTTCACGGTGGTGGTGCCGGACCAGCCGGTGATCCACCCCCTGCGCAGGGAGGTCGTCGGCCGCTTCTACCGGTATCTCGGCCGCGTGCGCATCCTCTCGGTGCAGGAGACCACGGCCATCGCCGAAATCGTCCATGCCTGCGATCCCGTTCTGGTGGGTGCCTTTCTGACGCCCTTCCAGCCCGAGCCGGTGCCACTTGGGCGCAGCACGGCCATGCGGCCGGTCAACTATCCGGCTGCGGCCGAGAAGCTCCACAACGCGCCGTCGATCGTCTACTCCAAAGACGACGTCATCGCCCTCGGCGCCGACCACATCGTCCACGTCGACCTGGGCGATCAGGACGCGACGCCGGGCGACATGTACACCATCTACCGGGAGAACAATCGCCCCGGCATGCCCCCGGTCATCCTCGGGGAGCTGGCGGTGCTCTCGGTCCACAAGCACTTTTCCGTCGCCAAGATCCTCGAGTCGCGGTATCTCATCCGCATCGGGGACCGTCTTGATCCAAAGTAGTCCTTTCCCCCGTCTTGGCTCCGGGGGGCTGTGTTAAGCTGTCTGCTTCTGTCTTCTACTCGAGGGTCCAAACTTGGCAGATCAGAATCTCAACGGGCGCCTGTACCAGATCGTCGATGAGCTCGTAGGTCGCGGCGTGACGCTGGACCAGGCGAGACGGGAGTTCGAGCGGCAGTTCATCGTCGCCTCCCTGAAGTCCAACCGGGGCAACTTCTGCCGTTCGGCGCGCTCGCTGGGAGTCCACCGCAACACCCTCCGAAACAAGGTCTCCGACCTGGGAATCATGGCGGAGGACTACGACCTCACCGGCCGGCGCCAGCCGCGACGGCGGCCCGTGGACCGGACGAGTCTCTGAGCTACCGATGAGCTGAGCCGAGCCTGCCGCCCGGCGGCTTGGCATCGATCTCGCAACCCTTCTCATCCAGAAATAGAAGCGGGCACACCCCGGCCGTAAGGTCGGGGTGTGTCCTTTTGTTCCCTCAGCCACAGGACTCCTGGTAGCCGTCCGGTTCCGGAGCCCGTAGTGACTCAAGAGAGGAAAAACAAGGCTCATGCAGCGACTTCTCAAAGTCCGATTACCTTTCCTTGCCCTCGCGGCATTCTTGTTCCTGGTCGTCTCGTTCCACTCTACGCCTTCCGACCCCGCGGTTGCCGCTCCCCAGGACCTCTCGGCTCCCCAGGCCACTGCGCCCAGCACCCAGGAGGTGGCCCACTGGATGGCCACGGGCAGCAGCTCTGCACCGTCAGGCTTCCACGTCTTCCGCTCCAACGAGCTTCCCGGCGAGGCCGGCGACACGACCGGAACCCGCCGCGACGGACTCTTCCAGGCCGGCCTCCTGTCCGCCTCGGACCCCGACACCGCCGGCGCCCAGCGCCGATTCCTGTACCGGATGCCCTACGGCGCGGCCATCTCCCTCGCCGCCGAGCGCCACCATGTCGACGGACTGCTGCTCGCCGCGGTCGTGTCGGTGGAGTCCGATTTCGCGCCCCGTGCCGTTTCGCCCCGAGGCGCCCGCGGGCTGATGCAGGTCACGCCGGTCGTCGGCGAGGCCTACGGTGCCCGCGATCTGTTCGACCCCTACGTCAACCTCGACGTCGGCTGCCGCTACCTGTGCAGCCTGCTGAAGGATTCCGGCGGCAACCTGGAGCGGGCCCTGGCGGCCTACAACGCCGGCCCGGGGGCGGTGGACCGCTACGACGGCGTGCCGCCCTACTCCGAGACCCGCTCCTACGTGCGCGAAGTGCTCGACCTCTACGCCGAATACAACCGCAAGGCCGGAGTGCGACGCCTGGGGACGTAGGGTCTGCGTTATCCTCGTGGAACCATGGAAACGATCACTCCCCCGACCCTTCCGCCCGAGCGCCCCTTAGCCTTGGACGAGAGGAGCCTGAACGCCTACCGCCGGCTTGGTTACCTGCTGGCGGACCTCGATCCGATGAACCGCCTGCCGCCGGCCACGGCGCCCGGGCTCGAAGACTGCGATCCGGTCACCGCCGAGTACGGCCACCGCCACTATTGCGGCACGGTCGGCGTCGAGCTCATGCACATCGGCGACCCCGACCGGCGGCGGTGGATTCAGCAGCGGATGGAGTCGGAGCAGCCCCCGCCGATGGACCGCGACCGCATTCTGGAGCTGCTCACCCGGGCCGACACCTTCGAGCAGTTCATCCAGTCGCGCTACCTCGGCACCAAGCGCTTCTCGATCGAAGGAGTCGAGTCCCTGCTCCCCCTGCTCGACGAGATGCTCGAGACCGCCGCGGCCCACCGCACGAGCCAGGTGGTCATCGCCATGAGCCATCGCGGCCGGCTGAACGTCATGGTCCACACCGTGGGGCGCGATCCGGCCGAGATCTTCGCCGGCTTCGAGGACGTGGACCCGCGCAGCATCCTCGGCGGCGGCGACGTCAAGTACCACATGGGCGCCACCGGCGACCACCGGGGGCGCAACGGCCACACCGTCAACATCCACCTGGTCTCCAACCCCAGCCACCTGGAAGCCGTGGACCCGGTGGCTCTCGGCCGCGTGCGGGCCAAGCAGGTACGCCTGGGCGACGAGAAGAACCACGACGTGGTCTTCCCCATCGTGCTGCACGGCGATGCCGCTTTCGCCGGCCAGGGAATCCTCGCCGAAACGCTCAACATGTCGGACCTGCACGGCTACCGGGTGGGCGGCACGGTGCACGTCATCGTCAACAACATGATCGGCTTCACCACCGAGCCCAAAGCCCTGCAGTCCTCCCGCTTCGCCTCCGACGTGGCGCGCCGCCTGCCCATCCCCATCTTCCACGTCAACGGCGAGGACCCGGACGCCGTGGCCCGCGTCGCCCAGATGGCCGTCGACTACCGCTACGCCTTCAAGAGCGACGTGGTGGTGGACCTCATCGGCTTCCGCCGCCACGGCCACAGCGAGGTGGACGATCCGACGATCACCCAGCCGCTGCTCTACAAGAAGATCCAGGCTCATCCGCCGGCGTGGCGCCTCTACGCCAAGGCGATCGGTCTCTCCGACGAGGAAGCCCAACGCCGGGAGGAGGCGATCCGCGCCGGCTTCGACGCCGCCCATAAGGAGGCCTCGGCCGACAAGTCGCTGGACCGGCCCACCCTGCGCACCCTGCCGGACTATTGGGACCCCTTCCAGGGCGGCCGCTGGGATCCTAAGTACGAGGTGACGACCGGCCTGTCGGCGGCGGAGATCGCGGCCTTGACCGTGCCGCTCACCACGGCCCCCGAGGGGTTCCACGTCCACAAGAAGATCCAGGCCCTGCTCCAGCAGCGCGCCGAGATGGGGAACGGCAAGCGGCCGATCGACTACGGCATGGCCGAGGCCCTGGCGTTCGCCTCGCTGGCCAAGGCGGGCGTGCCCGTCCGCCTCTCGGGGCAGGACAGCCGGCGCGGCACCTTCAACCAGCGCCATTCGGTGCTGATCGACGTCGAGGACGCGTCCGAATACACGCCGCTCCAGCACGTGGCGCCGGACCAGGCCCGCTTCGAGGTCTACGACTCGATGCTCTCCGAGGCCGCCGTCCTCGGCTTCGAGTACGGCTACGGCCGCGACTTCCCCGAAACGCTCGTCTGCTGGGAGGCCCAGTTCGGCGACTTCGCCAACGGCGCCCAGATCATCGTCGACCAGTTCATCACGGCGGGAGAGGACAAATGGGGGCTGCTGTCCGCGGTGGTGATGCTCCTCCCCCACGGCTACGAAGGGCAGGGGCCGGAGCATTCGAGCGCCCGCATGGAGCGCTACCTCCAGCTCTGCGGCGAGCACAACGTCCAGGTCTGCCAGCCGTCGAACGCGGCGCAGTACTTCCACATGCTCCGCCGGCAGGCGCTCACCCCCTGGCGCAAGCCGCTGATCGTGATGACTCCCAAGAGCATGCTGCGCCACAAGGACTCCGCCTCGACCCTGGCGGACCTGGCGCGGGATCGCTTCCTGCGGGTGGTGCCCGATGCGGAGATCCAGGACGCCCAGCGGATCCTCCTCTGCACGGGCAAGATCGGCCACGAGCTGAAGCGGGAGCGCGAAAAGCGGCAGGACACCACGACAGCCGTCGTCTTCCTCGACCAGCTCTATCCGTTCCCCAAGGACGAGCTGGCGGCGATCTTCGAGCAGAATCCCAAGGCGCGGGACATCGTCTGGGTGCAGGAAGAGCCGGCCAACATGGGAGCTCTCTCCTTCATCCAGCCGCAGATCGAGCGCCTCCTGCGCCGGCCCATCCGCTCCGTCAAGCGCTCCACCAGCGGCAGCCCCGCCACGGGCTCCGGCAAGGCGCACACCCTCGAGCAGCAGGCGCTGCTGACGCTGGCGTTGACGACGGGGCGGTAGGGCCAGGTTGTAGAATGAACCCATGGGCCGCCCGCGAGGGTTTGTTGCCCAGGAGGTTCAACGATGCGTTGGATGTCACGCAACAGGCTGGCGTTCGTCGGCGGGGTGCTGGTGGCGATGGCGGCCTTCGCCGCGCCGCAGGAGCCCGCGAAGCCCCCCGGCCTGACGCCGCAACCGCAGGCCCCCACCCCGGCGGTGCAGACCGCCCCCGCTCAAGAGGAAGCCCGCCGGATCTCCGCGGCCGAGACCCGCCAGGCCCTCGCCAAGGGCGAGGCCGTGCTGGTCGACGTCCGCCCCAAGGTGTCGTACGACGCAAGCCACGCCCAGGGTGCGATCTCGATTCCTCTCTCCGACATCGGCGCGCGCGCCGGCGAGCTACCCAAGGACAAACTGGTCGTCACCTACTGCACCTGAGCTGCCGAGCATACGAGCGCCCGTGCGGTGCTCGAGCTGCAGGCAAAAGGGTTCAAGCAGGTGGCGTGTCTCCTCGGCGGGCTGAACGCCTGGACCGAGGCCGGAGGGAAGCTCGTCAACAACACGCAGTAGCGGCGCCTGAAACCGGCTCTCGTCCCTCCTCGTAAGTCCGGGTATGGAGGTGATTTCACCATGTTCGGACTCGCGGGACTCTTCGTGCTCTTCGCCTTGGCGGGCGCGGCCCTGGTCGCGCTCGTCGTGATGGCGGTGCTCTTCAAGCTGGTCTTCAAGGTGGTGCTGTTCCCGGTGATGCTGGGGTTCGTAGCCCTCAAGATCCTGCTGGTGGCGATCGCCGCCGTGGTGGCGCTGGTGGTGCTGACCGTCGTCGGCCCGGCGCTCGTGGCGGTGGTGGTGGTGGCCGGGCTGCCCCTGCTCCTGCTCGGCGGCCTGGCCTGGGTGGCGGTCCACGCGATCTAGCTAGCCCCACAAAGAGGAGGTCTGAATGCCGATCGTCGACTTCCACAACCATTATTACCCGCCCGAGTACCTGGACGCCCTGGGCCCTTCCGGCAGCGCGCTAAAGCTCTCGACCGATCGCGAGGGCAATCCGGTGGTCCACTATCCCGGCGACTACAACGTCATGGTGCGCGGCCATCGGGACATCGCCTACCGGCAGTCGGTGCTCGACGAGCATGGCGTGGACATGCAGGTCATCTCGCTGACCACGCCCGGCACCCACGTCGAGGCGCCGGCCGTCGCGGTGACGCTCGCACGGATCGTCAACGATGCTTTCGCCCAGGTGTGCGCCGAGCGGCCGCAGCGCTTCGTGCCGCTCGCAACCCTGCCGCTCTGCGATCCGCAAGCCGCGGCGGCGGAGCTCGAGCGGGCCATGGATCAATTGGGAATGCCGGGCGCCATGCTGTTCAGCAACGTCAACGGTGTGGGGCTGGACGACGAGCGCTTCCGGCCGCTCTACGAAGTGGCGGACGAGCGCGACGCCGTGCTGATGATCCATCCCACCTCACCCGTGGGGGTCGAGGCCATGACCGAGTACTGGCTGATGCCGCTCAATGGTTTTCTGTTCGACACCACGCTCGCGGCCTCGAAGCTGGTCTTTTCCGGCACCGTCCGCCGTTTCCCCCGCATCCGCTGGGTGCTCGGCCACTTAGGGGGCACCATCCCCTACCTCGCCGAGCGTCTCGACCGCGGCTACCGCGCCTTTGAGGAGTGCCGCGCGCACATCGACCGGCCGCCGACCGAGTACCTGAAAAAACATTTCTATTACGACACGGTGAACTTCGATCCGGCCGCGCTACGGCTCGCCATCGAATTCGCCGGCGCCGATCACATCCTGGCCGGGAGCGACTATCCCCACCAGATCGGCAGTATCCCCCTGATGCTCGAATCGCTCCGCGGCCTGCCGATCTCCGGCGAGACCAGGGAGGGGATCCTGGGCGGCAACGCCCAGCGGCTGTTACGGCTCTGAAGCTCAGAGATCCGCCGGTTACTTCAGATACCGCTCGAACCACTCGAAGACGCGCCGGTAGCGATCGCGGTCGTCCTCGGGCTTGACGAAGCGGTGCCCCTCGTCGGGGTAGACGACGAGCTCGGTGGGCACGCCGAGGGTCTTCAGGGCGTGCCAGAACTCGTAGGCCTGGGGAGCGGGCACCTCGGCGTCGCGCTCGCCCTGGAGGACGAGCGTGGGAGTCCTGGTGCGGGTGATGAAGGTGATGGGAGAGCTCCGGGCGTAGATGAGCGGGTCGGCGTACACCGAGGCGCCGAAGTAGGGGATCATCCACTGATCGATGCGGTTCTGCCCGTAGTAGCTCTGCCAGTTGACGATGCCGGCCCCGGCCACCACGGCGCGGAAGCGGTCGGTCTGGGTGACCGTCCACATGGCCATGTAGCCGCCGTAGCTCCAGCCATAGAGCCCCACCTTCCCGGAGTCGACGGGCGCCCCCGAGCGGACGACGGCCTCCACCCCGGCAAGGATGTCGCGCAGGTCGCCGTAGCCGAAATCCTTGATGTTCCCCCGGGTAAAGGCCTCGCCCTGGCCGTAGCTGCCGCGCGGGTTGGGGAGAAAGACGTAATACCCCTGGCTCGCGAGGACTCCAGAGGAGACCGGCCAGACGGAGCGGTGGGCCGAGGCCGGCCCGCCATGGACGACGACGGCGAGCGGGTAGCGCTTTCCGGGCTCGACCCGCGGCGGCGCGAGGAGCCACCCCTGGACGTTGCCGGCATCCGTCGTCCAGTGGAGGCTTTGGGCCTCGCCCCAGGCCGGGTTGAAGCGGGCGTTCGAGCGCGAGACCTGCTTCCAGGCCCCGATCGGCCCGGCCCACACCTCGGGCGGGTGGCCGAAGTCGTGGCGGATGGCCGCCGAGGTCCGGCCGTCGCGGCCGAGCGCGATCCCCAGGCCCTGGCCGTCGGAGAGCGTCTCGGGGCCGTGCCAGAGGGTCGAGGCCTTGCCGTCCGGCAGATCCAGGGCGGTGAGAGCCGTGTCCTGGTCGGCGAGCTCGACGAGGAGAAGGTGGCCGAGGGAGGTCCAGGCGAGCCAGGCGGGGGAGGCCGGACGGCCCGGGGTCAGGTTCCGGGCCTCGCCGCCGGCGGCCGGCACGAGATAGACGTCGCCCCCGGTCGATCCCTCGTCGCTCATGATGCCGCCGATCAGGGCAATGGACCGCCCGTCGGGGGAGACCCGCGGGACGGCGATCTGGACGTCGATCGGAGGCTTCCACAGCGAGCGCGTCTCGCCGCTCTCGCGGTCGAGGGTGTAGAGCTCGGCGACGTACCAGTTGTCGTCTCCCGAGCCGTGGGCGGCGGTGGCGGCGAAGCTCCGGCCGTCCGGGGCCCAGTCGTACTCGTAGACGTAGAGGTCGGCCGGGGAGAGGAGGCGGACATCGCCGCTCGCGAGATCCGCGACCGCGAGGCGCTGCTCCTCGGGGTGCTCGCCGACCACTCCGGCGTCCCGAGCAGTCGCCTGGAGGGGACCGGCCGGCCCCTTGCGGCCTTCCAGGTAGAGGAAGGCGACGGAGCGGCCGTCGGGCGAGAAGCGAGGCGTCGAGAGGTGGCCGTGAAGCCGGGTGGCCTGCCGCGGCTTCGGCTCAGGCTGCGAGAAGTCGGCGAGGAAGATCTGTTCCTCTCCGCCCACCGCATCGGAGACGAAAGCGAGCCGCCGGCCGTCGGGAGACCACGTGGGATCGCCTTCAGAGATGTCGGTGACGTTGCCCGCCGTGACCTGGTGCGCGTTTCCAGACGCGAGGTCGGCTACGAACACGGCGCTCCGCGGCGTCGGCCGTCCATCCTTGTCGCGAACCGCCTCGACCCAGGCCACTCGCGCGCCGTCGGGAGAAAGGGCCACACCGCGGAAGGTCTCGGCGGCCGTGACGGTGTCGAGCGCCCGATCGATAGAGGGAGGAACGGACTGGGCCGCCGCCGGCATGGCGCCCGCCGTCGCCAGAAGACATCCGAAGATCGCTACGCGCAAGCTCGCCATGGGGCCTCTCCTTCCTAGAAGCTGCGGCGTTCTGACTGGCTGGCACTAACTCCTAATCCGAGCACCTGATCCGAGGCTCATCGCGGGGCAGGTTTTTGGGCGAGTCGGCGAGTTCCAACCGGTACTCCAGTGACTCCGGAGAACGCGGAATTATCGATGAAGCCGTAGCGCTTGCCTTTGTGTCCGACGAAGTGGACCATGTGTGCGGAGAGCTGGGCGTGTGTCGGCGTTCCCACGGGTACGATCCGAAGCTCGTACTCGCTCTCGCCCACACGGGAGAGTGCGGCAATATCACCAGGCCCGGCTAGTTTCGTGTACCTTAAGCGCGCTGTCCCGAGCCGGAAATCAACGTTGTTCTCAGCCTCAAGAGTCACACGCGCTTCGGGTTCGGTCTCCCCGAGATCAATGTAGTGAAGGTACACGAGACACGAATACGTCGCCTTGTGCCCCCGGCGATTCCGAATGGTGAGCGGGGGAAAGAACCCGAGAGAGTCTTTGCTGAGCCAGAAGTACTGCGTGCCTTTAGCTGCAGATGAGCCCCGTGAAGACTGTATGCGTGCTGTGTCTGCCTTTCCTAGCAGAAGGAGCAGGGTGCTCTCATCCGTTTCGTCAAGTGTGAGGTCGCGCTCGTACTCGTCATAAAGAAGCCTCCAAGCCGGCGCATTGCGGTCGTCGAGACTCGGCTGATAGAAGTCCCATGCTTGGGACATGAGGCCGTCAATTGCTCTTTCCCAGGAGAACCCTGCCTCCCGCAAAGACTGCGCTGGAAGGAGGACTGACGACTCCACGTTGAGACCCATACCGGGACCCGTGAAGTTGCCTGAACTCACGACCAAACTCTCTCCTGTGCTGCGAGATGCTCCATAGCACTTTGCATGCAGCAGTCGTTTTCTGTTTACAATGTTGACGACGGCTCCAACCTCAAGCATGGAGGTCACGAGTTGTTTGCTCGTAAGGAACTGCGAGGTACTGCCGCCGAAGAAGGAGATGACCTTCCCTCCAGCTTTTATGTGGTGTGCGAAGGTATCCAGGAAGCGAACAGCTCCATTCTGGTTGCCAAATCCCGATATCACATACAGCGTTCCGTCACCGGGTTTCTCCCTAACCCAAACTCTTTCAAGCATGTGAACGAGCCCTTTGGGTTCGCCAGTGGCGTAGACGTTGGGGTGAAGGGTGAAGTCGATGCTCATATTGCTCGAAGGGTTAACAGTTCTTCACGAGAGATCGCATTTTTCTGGTGGAGCCCATAACGCTGGTAAGTTTGGAGTCCCTCTCGTCGCACTGTCTCGAATCCAACCGACGTTCCCAGCTCAGAAAGGAGGTCCGGAGTATCTATGTCGAGGCGTTGGCCTGCCAGTACGGTGTGGTTGTGACCGACGATGAGGAAGAATGGCGCCCCCGATCGCAACAACGATCTGATCGCCAGGAAACTATCGCGCATTCCAACAAGGTAGCGATACAGGAGAGAGGGCACCGCTTGCCGGCGGAAGCCGTCGTGGGGACCAACTCTTCTGAGCACCTGCCGGCAAAGCACGGCGTGCCGCTCTGGCAGTTTCTCGGAATTCACGAAGAGCTTCTTCATCCAGGTAGAGCGCGGCGTTCCGTTGAATTCGCGGCTCCCAATCAGTTTGGATTGTAGGGAGGGGAGAACTCCAGGTTCTACGAGCCCCAGCCAAACCAAACTTAGGCGCTGTGTGTCTATGTAAGGAAGAGCCATAGCGTAAGGTGGGCTGGTTATGGCTGCATCGAATTTTCTGTTGGTATTTTTGCTTAATTCTACCGCTGGTACACTACGCACGTCGCCGTGGTATGCTCGCATCGCATCCCCGCTCAGGGGAAGGTGGCGTTGGACCACTTGGAGGTTGGCTGCAAGAGCATGAGTCTCATCCAGGAAGACCTCATAGGGGTCGCGCTCAGAAGGTGGGCTTGTCCGCCGGCGAATACGCAGGTCTTCCGGCTCCTGAAGGGAAAACTCCCTCAATAGGTTGCTTGCGATCACGAGAAGAATGCTTGAAACCGAAGGGTCCCGAGCAGTGATCTGAGACCGCAGCACCTCCAAACGGCGGAGCATCTCTGCATCGAACCACCTGAGCAGATACTCGCCGCGTGACCCACTCGCGAAGAAAGACTGGTGACTCCTCCGGGCGGTTCGGAGGGCTGCCTCAGCCTCCAGTACAAGGTGGCCTGGGTCACATGCCAGTGCTTGGGACTTAGCGTTCGCGATCATGGCGGCGAGAGGGTTGATGTCAGTCCCTACGGCGCGAAAGCCCGAGTGGGCACACTCGACGAGGGTTGTCCCGCTGCCACAGAAGGGGTCAAGGACTTGCGCGTTCTTCGGTAAAGCTGCGGAGTTGAGCAGTGCGCGCGCTACTTGGGGGTTGAACTTCCCCTTGTACTCATGCAATCCGTGGACAGAGTAGCGTGTGCTCTGACGACGCGCACCGCCGGATGTCTCAGACTCGATCAGGTGCTGGATCGTCGGCTGGAGCGGTTTCTGCGGTGTTTGGAAAGCGCTGAAGTAAGTTAGGTGGCACGCGGCCGCCGGGCGTGTCGTGTCCACTACGACCCTGGTGGGGCCCTGAACGATTCGATCCGACGAAAGAAGAGAGGATGCTTCCTCGATCGCCAAGAGCCGCTCGTACGGGAAGAGTCGATACCGGGGCCAGTAAAGGGAGAGAGTTGTCATGACGCTCTGCGTAGGACTAGTACTTCTTCTGTTTTGATTCTGGCATGGGCGAGGTTGAACGACTTGCGATCGGCCCTTATAACTCGGGAGATCCGAGCCGCCTCCAAGAAGCCTACACGTTTTGCCTCGCTCGCGATCATATCTGCGTTGTCGTAGTCTACTCCATGAATGCGCGAACGACCAATGACGAAGCAGGCATAGCCCCCCGGTGTCAGGACAGCCTCAAGTAGAGAAAGTACCTGCGCCATCTGAGCGCGGAAGTCTTCAAAGGTAGCGTGCTGCTTCCGAAAGTAGTGCGCGCGCGCGCCGATCTCCAGGTTCTTCACGGCGATGGGATCATAGCCTAGCCACCACATCCGGTACTTATGGTAGAGCCAATACTCGTAGGCGTTCGGATAAGGGGGAGAGGTCACCACGAGTGAAACCGGGCTCCCTACGAGTTCGGGTGTCACCGCGAGGATGTCGCTTTCTAGGATGCGGGCTGGCATCGTGGGTATTGGCCTCGTCGTTTTCGCCTCCTCGAGCCGGGCGCAAGCGGTAAGGAAGTAATCGCGAACGCTACGGGGGCTGAGTGGCTTATTGACAGCGGCATATCGCGTGTCGCTTTCCTGATTTGAGACGCGAACGATAATGCTTGAAAGGGCGAGCCGGAGGTGGTCGCGCAAGGCCGCGTCAAGAACTTGGTCTATCTGGGCAACCAAGGCTGCTATGGAGCGCCGGACTTCCTCGGAGAACCAGTGGGCGAGATTCGGGATTGAGGGAACACTGGCACTCCTTAGAGTCGCTGCTTCAATGACCCTAAGCGCTTTGGTCATCAACCCACCTGGCAGTGGCGAGGTCTTGACGCGACTAATGAGGCACGCGATTGGATTGAGATCTATGCCTATCGAGGGAACGCCCAATTCCTGCGCAACGACAAGAGTAGTACCTGCACCACAGAAAGGATCCATCACCGAAGTACCCGGCTGGACGCCAAGGCCCGAAATGAGGGTACGGGGGATCGACGAAATGAACTTGGCGGGATAAGGGTGAATGGCGTGTATGCTGGCGTCATCCGAATCGGGGAAGTTCCAGTCGTGGAGACGCAGGCGATCAGCAGACACGTCCGGGGTATCAGGCGTCGCCAATTCGGGAAGGTTGAGTAGCATAGGAGTGGTATCCACGTCATCCAAGGAAGCCATAGTAGTCTACATATTCCTCGGGCCGGCCACCAGGAGACATCCGCAGATCGCTACGCGCAAGCTCGCCATGGGGCCTCCTTCCGAGGTGGTCGTGGGCGGAGCTTACTCGAAAAGCGACGACGCTCCCCTCTGCTATGCTCCCGGGCCGGACCTTGACACGGGAGGCCTTCCATGCGCCGGACCCTTCTGCTGCTCGCCTCGACCTCGGCTCTCGCGACGAGCCTTCTCGCCAACCCGCTGCGCTGCACTTCGACGGCACGACGTGGTGGAACCACGTCAAAGTCCTGGCGGACGACAAGATGGAGGGGCGCGAGACGGGAAGCCTTGGGCTTCGCAAGGCTCAGTCCTACGTCGTCGCACAACTGACCAAGGCGGGTCTCCAGCCCGCCGGAGTCGATGGCTTCTACCAGCCGGTGAAGCTCATCCAGCGCCAGATCGACGAGAAGAATTCGTCGATCGCGCTGGTGCGCGACGGCAAGGCCGAGCCCCTCAGCCAGGGCGAGGACGCCTTCTTCAGCACCCTCACCGACCTCGCCGCTGAAGAGATCAAGGCGCCCCTCGTCTTCGCCGGCTACGGGCTGAAGGTGCCCGAAAAGGGCTTCGACGATTTCGCGGGCCTCGACCTCAAGGGCAAGGTCGTCGTATACCTCTCCGGCTCGCCGGCGGAGATTCCCGGCCCCCTCGCCTCGCACTACCAGACGCTCGCCGAGCGTTGGAAGGCGCTCCGCGCCGCCGAGGCCATCGGCGTCGTCATCGTGCCGAACCCCGCCTCCATGGACATCCCGTGGTCGCGGATGTCGCTCAACCGCGCCCATGCCTCCATGGGCCTCGCCGCTCCCGAATTCAACGAGACCGCGGGGATCAAGACCTCCCTCGTCTTCAACCCGGCGCAGGCGGAGAAGCTCTTCGCCGGCTCCGGCCATACCTTCGCGGAGATCGCCGCGCTCGGCAAGGACCGCAAGCCCCTGCCCCGCTTCCCGCTGGCCGTTGCGCTCCAGGCCCGCGCCAGCGTCAAGCGCAGCGAGGTCGAGTCCGCCAACGTCCTCGCCCGCCTCCCGGGCTCCGATCCGGCGCTCAAGGGTGAGGTGGTCGTGCTCTCCGCGCACCTCGATCACGTCGGCATCGGCGAGCCCATCGACGGCGACCGCATCTACAACGGCGCCATGGACGACGGCTCCGGCAGCGCGCTGCTGCTGGACATGGCCGCCAACCTGGCGGCGAGCGGCCGCGGCGCCCACCCGGAGAAGCCGCGGCGCTCGATCCTCTTCGCCTTCGTCACCGCGGAAGAAAGGGGCTCCTGGGATCGAAATATTTTGCCGCGCACCCCACGGTCGACGCGAAAGCGATCGTCGCCGACGTCAACGTGGACATGTTCCTGCCGATCGTGCCATTGAAGGTCCTCAAGGTGCAGGGAATCGCGGAGTCCGACCTGGGCGACCGTGCCGCCGCCATTGCCAAGTCGCTGGACGTCAAGGCGATTCCCGATCCGGAGCCGCTGCGCAACGGGTTCATCCGCAGCGATCAGTACAGCTTCATCCGCCACGGCGTGCCGGCGCTGAAGATGGACGTCGGCTTCGAGCCCGGCACGCCGGAGCAAAAGGTTTTCAAGGATTGGCTCACCAAGCGCTACCACGCCCCGTCCGACGACCTGAGCCAGCCCGTCGACCTGGGCGCGCGGCCCTCTACGAGGAGATCACGCGCCGGCTCCTCCTCGAAGTCGCCGACGCGCCCGGCCGGCCGGCGTGGAAACCGGACTCGTTCTTCCGGCGCTACGCGGCCGGCGGCGCCCCGTCGCGGTAGCCCGCGGCGCCGCGCCTACTTCCGCTTCCCCGGCAGGTCACGCC
>JBAPYB010000241.1:0-38648 GCA_049284515.1 Thermoanaerobaculia bacterium | reverse complement strand
GTTACGCCTGTAGCGCCCCTTCGGGGCGGACCCTCACTCCCCCAACCCCCTCTCTCCCAGCCTCCCCCCCACCGGCCGGGAGAGAGGGGGCTCAAACAGCGACTCTTCTCGCTTTTCAGGCTAACCTCTCCCTCTTCTCCCGGCGGGCGGGGGGGAGGCTGGGAGAAGAGGGCCGGGGTGATGAGGGTCTTCCGCCGGCTCGGACAGCAATCCGACAAGTGGTTTTACCGGATCGGCTGTACCGCGAGGGCCTGATACAGAGCCGCGGGATCGTACACCACACCGTCCTTGACGGTAAGCACCACTCGCCGGATGTCGCTGATGCGGGCCGTGGGGTCGCCGTCGACCAGGATGAGGTCGGCCAGCTTGCCCGCGGCCACGGTGCCGAGATCCTGGTCCCGCTTCATCACGCGCGCCGGCACGATCGTGGCGGTGCGCAGGGCGTCGACGGGCGAGAAGCCGGCGTCGACGTAGAGCTCGAGCTCGCGGTGCAGGGAGAAGCCGCAGAGTGCGTCGGTGCCGGCGACGACGGTCACTCCGGCCTGGTGGAGGGCGAGCACCAGGTTCTCCATGGCGCGGAAGGAGTCCTTGTAGCGCTGCTCGTGGCCCGGCGGCGCGGTGAGGCCGCCGCCCACGAAGGCGCGCTGCACCTGCGCCGGAAAGCGATCGACCACGCCGGAATACGTAGGTCCAACGGCGTTGGCCGGCGCCATGTAGAGCGCCTCGAAGGTGGCGAGCGTCACGTCGTTGACGGTGCCGCGCTCCTTGAGCAGGGCGATGAAGTCCTTCACCTTCTGCGAATTCAGGTCGAGCTCGGCGGCGTGCTCGCCCACCTCGGTGAACCGGGCGGGAGTGCGGGTGTCGATCCCCCGGTCGAGGAAGTTGAGCTCGAGGAAGTTGACGTGCTGGATCTCGTCGAAGCCGGCGCGCACCGCATCCTCGGCGATCATGCCGTTGGGGATGTGGCCCGAGACGCGCAGGCCCTTCTCGTGGGCCCGCTTGACGATCGCCGGCACCAGCTTGGGATCGAGCGAGCTGTAGAGCTTGATCTGCACGTAGCCCATGGCGGCATAGCGGTCCACCCAGTCGAGCGCCTCCTTCTCCGTGCTCACCAGCACCTTGGTGGGGCCGGCGTACGGGCCGGGGCCGTCCATGAAGCCGGCCATGAGGACGCGCGGCCCCATGGCCTCCCCGCTCTCCCAGCGCCGTTTCAGGTCCCGGAGCTTGTCGATGTCGTTGGCCAGGTCGCGCACGGTGGTGACGCCGGCCGCCAGGTTGAGCGGACCGTCGTCGTCCCCCAGGTGGGTGTGCATGTCCCAGAGGCCGGGAAGGAGGGCCTTGCCCTTGGCGTCGACGATTTCAGCGCCCGCGGGCGCGGCCACCTCGCCGTCGTGGCCCACGGCCTGGATGCGGTTGCCGGCGACGACGACCGTGGTCTCCGGCGTGAGCTTGCCGGACTCGGGATCGAACAGCCGGGCGTGCTGGATGACCAGGGGGCCCTGGGGTTTGTGCGGCAGCGTCACGGCCAGCGTTTTCTGCCGCGCCGCCTCGGCAGCGTCCTGCGCCTTGGTGAGCTCGGGGACGATCCCCTCCCAGCCTTCCGGGATGATCGCCGCCCAGCCCTGAATGCCGGCGACCAGGTGGCGGTCGGAGTCGAGCCACTCGTAATTCGGGCTGAAGCCGAGGCCGTAGACGGCGTAGAGATCCGCGGTCCGCTCCCTGCCGCCGGCCTGGACCTTCCGGGAATCGACTTTCTCGACGCGGGCCTCGCCGGCGGGCAGCAGGGGCAGCCGGCCGCCGGGAGCGGCGAGGAGGGCCCGCACCAGCAGCTCGAATTCCTGCGGCGAGCCGTTGAGGCCGAGATAGAAGGCCGGGCCGTCGAGTCGGCGCTCGCCGTTCTCCGCCGCATTCTTCCAGGCCGCCTTGCCTGCCACGAGATCGAACCGCTCGTCCACCGGCACCTTCCAGTAGTCGTTGCCGGCGATGTGCTCGGACACCGGGATGCCGCCGGGGCCGAGCCGGAACCGCGTCTCCGTCTTCGGTCCCCGGCCGCGGTCGTTGTACTCGAAGGCGCAGACGAGCTCGCCGCCCGGCTCGGTGCGGGTCACCTGAGTGCCGGCCTTGTTGCCGGCGAACAGGAAGGTGTAGCGGACCTCCGGAGAGGCCGCAGCCTCGGCGGCCGGACTGGAAAGGACGGCAAGGGCCAGGAGCAAAGGGGCGCAGGCTTTGAGCATAGGGGGGTCCTCCGCGACGAAAGGCTCGCGGATTATACGATTGGGGAATCGCGGGTGTTGCGGCTTCGGCGGGTCGCCCCCTCCCAAGACCCTCATCACCCCGGCCCTCTTCTCCCGCCCCCTCCCAACCCCCCTCACCGGGAGAAGAGGGAGAAAGCAAGAAGGCGATTTGCGCTGCGTTCCCCCTCTCCCGGTGTGGAGGGTTGGGAGGGGGCGGGAGAGGGGGTTAGGGGGTGAGGGTCCGCCGGAGCGCCGGCGGCGGGCTGGGCCGCGCCGACGCCCCGTTGTATCCTCCAACCACCATGCCCGCCGCGAAGCCCGCTCCCTCCCCGGCCCCAGCTCCGGAGCCCCCGTCCTGGCTCGCCGGCCGGGAGTGGCTTCTCTTCCTCGTGCCGGTCCTCGCGGTGGCCGCGTCGCTCACCCTGGGGTATCTCTGGAACGAGGACTTCTGGTGGTATCTCACCTCCGGCCAATATCTCCTCAAGAACCTGCACTTCCCCAGCGCCGACCCCTTCCTTTACACGGCCGGGAAGGGCCTCGCCTGGGTGTATCACTCCTGGCTCTGGACGGTTCTGATCGCCATCGTGCACCGCCTGGCGGGGATCGACGGGGTGGTGGTTTTTCACGGCCTCGTCGCCCTGGCGTTGTGCGTCCTGATCTACACGACGGGCCGGGTCGACCGCTTCGGGCTGGTGAACGCCCTCGCCGTGACGCTCTTCCTGGCCACCCTGGGCGAGCGCGCCTGCGGCAAGGCCGAGATGGCCAGTTGGCTGCTGCTGGCGGTCTTTTACCGCCTCCTCGACACGGAGAAGCCTTTCACCTGGAAGCGCGGCGCGGCGCTCGGGGCCTTGCAGGTTCTCTGGGCGAACCTCCACGGCGGCTATCCGCTGGGCATCGCCGTGGCGCTCTGTTTCAGCGTTGGCGGCTGGGCTGAGAACCGTTTCGGCAAGTCGTCCGAGAAAGCCGGGGGCGGGCCTTCCCGCTTTCCGCCGCTGTGGTTTCCCGCATTGCTCCTGGTTCTCGCCGTCGCGGACCCGTGGCTCTACCGGGAGCGCCTGGAGCCGTTCGCCCTCCTCGCGGGATCGCAGTCGGTGCAGCCGGTGGGAGAGGCCGGCAATCTGCTGATCAAGGAGTGGCAGAGCCCGTTCAAGGCCGCGGCGACCGATCCCGCCCTGCCCTGGCTCTTCGGAATTGCCGTCGTGGCCGGGCTCGCCAGCTTCATCGTCGCACGACGGTGGCCCCTGCCGCGCCTCCTCTTCCTGCTCGGCATGGCGGTGCTCGGCGCCACGGCCGTCCGCCAACTGCCCGGGCTGGCGTTGGCCGCCACCCTCGTCATCCTTGGCAATCTCCGGGGGCTCCGCGGGAGACCGGTGCGCCAGCCGTCGGCCCAGCCCAAGCGGCTGCGCAAGGGGCAGGCGCCCCGCACGGCAAACCCGTGGCCCTACCTGACGGCTTGCGCTCTCGTCGCCCTGCTGCTGCTCGGCGCCGCGTGGGGCCTGCTCCTCGCCCGTAAGGGGTTCGACGGCGGGCAATCGAGTGGTTTCTTCACGATGCGGCCGGCGATCTCCTGCCCCCAGGCCGCCTCGTTCATCCGCGATCACCATCTTCCCGGCCCCATCTTCAACGACTTTCAGATGGGCGCCTACCTGACCTTCCGGCTGTTCCCCCAATACCGCCTGTTCATCGACAGCCGGGTGCTGGACCCCAAGCTGGTGACCCACTACACGGAGATCGTGAACACGCCCGCGCGCTTCAAGGAGGAAGACGATCGCTACGGCTTCCGCACCGTCGTCCTGGGGAACTTTTCGAAGACCGTGAGATCGCCGCTCGGCCAGACGCTGCTGCGCGATCCGCGCTGGCATCTCGCCTACCTGGACCCGCTCGCCGTCATCTTCGTCAAAGACGCTCCCGCGCAGCCGGTTGTGAATCTTGATCTCCCGGCGCCCGGAGGAGCACCCGGGAACCAACGGGTGCCGTTCGTCGCTCCGGCGAGCTTCGTGCCTCCCCTGCCGTTCCTGCAACGGGTCTTCCTGCACGATTTCCCGGCGAACTATCTCGTCGAGTACCTGGCGGAGCTCGGCCAGCTCGGGCGGCCGGGGGACGTGGTCGAGCTCGCCACCCGGGCGTTGGAGAGCCAACCGGAGCAGGCCCTCCTCTACCGCCAGCGGTGCGCGGCGCAACTGGCGCAGAGGAACGTCCCGTTGGCGCTCGACGACTGCACGCACGCCTATCAGCTCGATCCCGGCGATTCCCAGGTAGTGGCCCTCTACGCGGTGGTCCTGAACGGCATCGGGCGCAAGCAGGAGGCAGCCTACCTCGTGGAGAAGGCCCTGCAGGACCGGCCGAACGACGAGATGCTGAATCGGGTCCGGAGCAGCCTGCGGTAGAGCTTACTTCCCCAGGTCCAGCTTCAGCTTCACCTTGTCCAGCGGGATCTCGCCGTGGCGGGTGAGCGGCACCTTCACGTCGCCCAGGACGGGCACGGCGAAATGGAAGTCGGCGTCGATGTCGTAAAACGGCTTCGAGCTGGACGTCAGGCCTTTGAGAATGCGCGCGAGGTCCGAGTAGCCCACCGTCATCGGCAGCTCGACCGTGCTTTGACCCGCGGCGATCTCGACCTTCTCGTCGTGCCGGCCCTCCAGCATGGGCTTGCCGTTGAGGCGCAGCTTGTAGCCAATGGCATCCAGCACCATGCCGCGGCTGTTGGGGTTGTCCACCTGGAAGCGGAACACGAGGTCGGCCCCGGCGAGAGAGACACCGGAGAGCTGGACGTCCAGGAGGCTCACCTTGGGCGGGTGCGCGAGGTTCTGGTACAGGGCGCAGCCGGAGAGGAGAAGGACAAGGACGGAGAAAACCCGGGGAGAGCGATGCATGGAGCGACGTTACCACTCCACGCGCAGCTTCAGCTTCAGGTCCCGTTTCTTGTCGCGGTAGAAGAGGAAGCCTTCGCGCCGGCCGTGGAGGTAGAGGTCGCGGAGGATCTCCACGTCCTTGCGGCAGTAGGCCTCCACCAGGTCGAGCCGCCCCTGGCGGACCCACTCCAGGGACTGGAGGCCGTCCGCGGATTTGCCGCAGCCGAGCGTCTCCTGCGCGAGGTGGCCCATGCCCACCCGGAAGCCGAGGCGGGAGTGGACGTCCTCCAGCAGATCGAGCGTCGGCAGCAGGCGGGCGAAGTCCTCGCCCGTATAGCCTGAAAGGACGCGGTAGTCGAAGCGCCGGATGTTGAAGCCGATCACCAGCGTCGCCGCGCGCAGGGCATCCACCAGGGCGCGCACCCCGGTCTCGGGATAGATCTCGAAGCGCCCCTCCTCCAGGTGGCAAAGGACGCCGATGGCGACGCCCATGCGGTGGGCCTTGTCCCATCCGCCCACGTCGGCCGCCGAGCGCAGGGTCTCGATGTCGAAGAGGATCGTGTGTGAGCCCTCCGCCCCCGGCGCCGGAAAGCGCTTCCGGGGGACGGGAGCGAGCGTGCTCTGGAAGATGGCCGGCAGCGCCACGATGGGCACGTGGTCGGTGCGGCGGGGGATGTTGTTGAGGTGCGAGTGGCGGTGACCGGGGCCTTCCTCAAATCCCCAGACCTGCTCGCGAGCCCCCACCCCTAGACCCTCATCACCTAGCCCCATAGCAGGCGCTAACTGTGCCTCAGAGGTCCCCCCGCCCAAGACCCTCACCCCTACCCCTCTCCCGACCACCCCATCCCCCTCCCCGGGAGAGGGGAACCCGGCTGGGGCGGTCTTGCTGATCTCGCTCGTCCCTGTTGTCCTTGCTGGCTGTTCTCCCTCTTCTCCCGGGGAGGGGGTGGAGGGGGTCGGGAGAAGAGGGCCGGGGTGATGAGGGTCCTGGGAGGGGGGCAGCCCGAGCGGCGATAAAGCCCCGAGCGGCTCCATCACCTCCCTCTCCGCCAACGCCACCACCACCTTCTCCCCCCACCCCACCACCGGCTCCTCCCGCCCCAGCAGCAGGCGCAGCACCCGCGCCGCGCCGGCCTTGTCGAGCGGCCGGTTGCCGTTGCCGCACTTGGGGGACTGCACGCAGGAGGGGCAGCCTTTCTCGCACGGGCAGGTCTCCAGCAGCAGCAGGACGCGGCCGAGGAGGTCCGGCAGGTCCGCAAAGCCGCGGGCGGCGATGCCCACGCCGCCGGGGTGGCCGTCGTAGATGAAGACGGCGCCCGTGCCGAGCTGCGGGTGGCGGGGATAGGAGATGCCGCCGATGTCGCCGCGGTCGCAGAGCGCCAGAATGGGGAAGAGCGAGATGCCCGTGTGCTCCGCGGCATGGAGCGAGCCGAGGAAGTGCTCTCCCTGGCGGCGCAGCGTCTCCTCGATCGGCTTGGGCGCCGCCCACCAGAGACCCACGGACTCGAACATCACCGGGGGGAGGTCGAGCGGCGTCTGGTCCAGCGACTCCTGGCCGTGGATGCGCCTGCGCTCGAAGCCCACCACCCACTCGGTGACCTTGACCCGGCCGAGCCAGCCCTGGAGGGGACCGTCGGCCCGCTCCTCCAGCACCTCCAGGATCTCCGTCTCCTTCTCCGTCAGCGGCGTCGTGAAGTAGTCGAGGTCCGCGGCCGTCGCGATCACCCGCCGCTCCTCCTGCTGCAGCTCCTCCACCAGGTATTGCCGGCCGGCGTGGAGGTAGACGGCGCCCGGGTGGCACTCGTGGAGCACCCGCACGCCGTCGACCGTGCCGATGGTGCGGCCGTCGGCGACGATGGCGAAGGTCTCCCCCGTCCCCCGCAGGTTGACGGAGCGCTGGGGCCGGCGGCGCAGGGAGAAGATCTCGTCCCCCTCGGCCGCGGCGAGCAGGTGGCCCTGGCGCAGCAGGGTCTCGATGCGCCCGGTGTGGCGACCGGTGTAGGGCTCGTCCTCTCCTGCCAGCGGCATTTCCGAGGCGGCGCAGACGAGGTGGGCGCGGGAGACGGGATCGTTCACCGGGTCCACGATCAGCCGCTCGCAGGGCCGCTCCAGGAACTGCTCGGGATGATCGAGGAAGTACTGGTCCAGGGCGTCGGGCATCGCCACCAGGGCGGTGAGCGACTCGCGGCGGCCCCCTCCATCACCGCCGCCGCGCCCCACCCTCCCCGAGCGCTGCCAGGTCGCCATCATGCTGCCGGGGTAGCCCACGAGGATGCAGGCGTCGAGGCCGCCGACGTCGATCCCCATCTCCAGGGCCGAGGTGGAGATGACGCCGTCGAGCTTGCCCTCGAAGAGCGCGCGCTCGATGCGCCGCCGCTCCTCGCTCAGGAAACCGGCGCGGTAGGAGGCCACCCGCGCGGCGATGCCCGGCTCCTGGCGGCGGAGCCACGAGTAGAGCAGCTCGGTGATGCGCCGGGCCTTGGTGAAGACGATGGTCTTCAGGCCCGCGTTGACCAGGCGGACGAAGAGCTGGAGCGCCGTCGTGTAGGGGCTCGCCTCCGGCCGGAAGAGGAGGAGGTGGCGCCCCTCGCGCGCCGCGCCGGACTCAGTGATCCAGTGGAACTTCCGCCCCGTGAGGGTCTCCGCGAACTCGCCGGCGTTGGCCGCCGTGGCCGAGGAGGCGATGAGCACCGGATCGCTGCCCACCGAGCGGCAGAGGCGGAGGAAGCGTTGCAGCACGTGGTGGAAGTGGCTGCCGAAGATCCCCCGGTAGGTGTGGAGCTCGTCGAGCACGATCCAACGCAGGTCTGCCAGAAAAGGCCCCCAGGCCGTCCAGCTCCCCAGGATGCCGAGGTGGAGCATGTCCGGATTGGAGATCACCACCCGGGGGAAGCTCTTGCGGATGGCCGTGCGCTTCGCCGCCGGCGTGTCGCCGTCGTAGATCTCGCAGCCGGCCACCTCGGGCGAAAGCCCAGCGAGCTCGGCGAGGCGGGCGAACTTCCCCCGCTGATCCTGTCCCAGAGCCTTCAAAGGGAAGAGGAACAGAGCGTGTCCCGGCCCGCCCCGCGCCGCCTCCTCGAGCGGCGGCACTTGGAAGATGAGCGACTTGCCCGACGCCGTGGGGGTCGTCACCAGCACGTTCTCCCCCCGCCGCACCGCCGCGATCCCCTCCGCCTGGTGCCGCCACAACCGGGGGACACCCCCGCGGCCCAGGGCGCGGGCGATGGGCTCGGGCAGCGGCGGATCGAGCTCGCCCCACGTCGTCTCGTTCCCCGGCAGATAGGCCGTGTACAGGAGCTGGGCCGCGAGCTTCGAATCCGCCCGCAGATCGTCGACCAGAGGGGCCAGATCGGAAGATGGAGGGAGAGCCGCGAAGCTGGCGTTACGGGGCATTACCGCCCGATGGTAGCACGGGGGCGCCACCAGTCCGGGCGGACTGGTGGCAAGCTTACGGCGTCAACAGGGCCGTTCAGTGCAGATGACTTTGTTGCCGATGTGGCAGCAGATGGAGCAACAGTCGCCGCTGCAGACGGTGAAGCAGTTCGAGGCGGCCGCGGCGGGCCGTCCGGCTGAAACGAGTGCGGCGACGGTGAGCCCGAGCCCGAGTCCGAGATAGGCGAGCTTCTTGCGCATGATGTTCCTCCTGACGGTGAAGGGGCGGCCCGATCATCGAGCCCCCACCTTTCAGGGTGCCATGGCGGGAAGATCCGGGGACGGTGTCGAGATGGCCTTCAGGCGAGGCCCATCTCTTCCAGAGAGTGGGCAGTGAGGACTCGCTTGGCGAGTTGGGTCAGGCGCCGGAGCGAGCTGATCTCCTCGACCTGGCGGCGGGCGCCTTCTGGAAGAGGTCCAAACCTCTCGGCGAGCTGCAATAGGAGGATCTGTCGAATCCCTTTGGCTTCCAGCTTCTCGGACCACGTCATCGCCATGGCTTGAACCTCCCTGTTCTCTTTCCGGGCGCGCAGAGCCTCAAGCTCCACCGACTCTTCGTCTGTCAATTGTAGATAGTTTTCGGTAGTGTCCTATTTTGAAATCACCTTCCGGTACGGTCCCCGCTTCGCCGCCACGGGGGCCGGGAGGAGCGCCACGAGATCGGCGATTTCCCACACCCGGGACTCGACACCCGCCGCCATGGCGGGAGTGACCCGCAGGGTCTTGTGAATCCGGCACAGGTTGTAGTGAGCATGGAAGAGTCCGATGGCGGCGATGTGGTTCTCCACCTTCTTGCTGAAGGCGTTGGTCAAGCGGGTGAAGCGGCGGATGCTCATCCGGATGGTGAGGTTCGCCCGCTCCACATAGGACGTGCTGACGTGCTTCTTATCGGGGCACCCTACGATGGCGTGCTTCTGCGTTCCCAGGCACTCCGCCGGGCTGTAACGCGTCTCGGGGCCTGTGGGGCCGGCGCCATAGACCTTGATGAGCTGGGCGAAGTCGATGGCACCGCCGAACGCGTCCTCTACTGCGGAGAGGTACATGGCGTGTCCGTCCGTCGTGAGCTGGACGCGATTCGCGAGCCGGCCCGCCACGTCCTGAAGGAACTCGGTCGCACAGCCCGCGTCCCGCGAGCCAACGAGGAAGGCCGGCATTAGCTTCGTGTCCGCGTCGATGCAGGTAAACGTCCAAACGTCGCCGACGCCAAACTGCCCGGCCTTCGCCGCGGGAACGTTCTTCGCTTTAGCGTATACGAAATTCCAGATCTCATCGATCTGAATCCGCTTGCAGGTTAGGTTCCGGAACGCTTCGTCCTGGTAGCCAGCACACGCCTTGCCCAGATCGACGCCGAGCTTCATGACGGTGTCTTTCGAGACATCGCACATGCGGGCGGTCGCCCGGACGCTGACGCCTTCCACCAGGGCGGAGATGATCTGGACTCGCTTCTCGGTGCTGAGTACGTTTGCCATAGTAGACATTATGCTTGACTCCACCTGGAAAGTCAATAGGGAGAACGGCATTATCCTCCCTGAGCTAGCATGATATCTCTTATTTGCTTGGCGCGGAAGAGGCGTAACTCGGCAGGCAGGACGCCGGAGGCTAAGTCTTTTACCGCAGACTACAGGTGCCCGGCGCCCATGTAGCGACGAACAACGGCGTCGAAATCCTCTTTCGCCCGTACTAGGGCGGCCCGCTTCATCTGAAGCGTGCTGAAGCGGGCGGCGGCCTTCCGCTGGGCTTCCACGTCGAAGGCGCCCGAGCTGTCTACTGGCACCACTAGAGCGAACTCCCGCATGTTCGACAATGATGCGCGAAAGGCGCGGTCATAGCTCTCCTCAATGCGGCGGAGGTGCAAGGCATACAGGACATACTCAGGGAGAATAGCTGAGTCGAGCACCTTGATCGTTCCGCAGTGGTCGGTGCTGGCGAAAGGCTGGTCTGGCGGGATAAGATTGAACTCGAAGTTGCCGTCAATTCCCCATAGAATGGAGGGCGTGAGGAAGTCGCTAAGGTTGCCTTGGTCAACTTCGATGTAACCCATCGGCTTGAACACATTCGCGCTATAAACTGGCAAAAGCGTAGAATCAGCGCTGACTTCATCCGAGGTAACGCGGTTGCCGATGAACAATTCGAATAGCGACTTGTCACCCAGGGCAACTTCCTTCCTTTTGGTTTTGGCTACCGGGTCGCTTTGAATGAATTGGTCGAAGTCTGCCAAGGCTGCCGAGAACGCCGTTGCCGCTCCCTCGACATTCTGTCGACTGGCCGCCTCTACTACCTCCTCATCACCCATGGCGATGCGCTCTAGCCGCGCCCACCAGCGATCAATAACCCAATGCCGCTCGACATAGAATCGCTCTATATTCTGAATCTTGCACCGCAGTGACAGCCTTTCAAGGTATTCCTTCGCCCCCTCCCGATCTGCCATGAAGACGCGGAACAGCCGCTCCATCTCGGGCATATCATCGGCCTCGATACCCTCGCGCTTAACGCTGGTGAGTCGCTCGCCTATGTTGGATACTAGATAGGTGAAGACGGGAGCCGTCTGCCTATCATCCACCCGGTGCTTCTTGGTAATGGCAAGGATATAGGTGTGCTCAGCATTGGCGAAAAATGTCCGCACGGGTAAGGACACAATGGCGTCTATATAACACTCGCGCAGTATATGCGTCCGCAATTTCCTTTCCCCAATTCTTCCTAGAATACCATCCGGAACAATGATGAAAGCGCGCCCGCCTGCCTTTAGAGATCGCACGATCCATTCGACCGACAACCCTTCCAGCCCTAGCGCGTTCACGGGATATGCGTCCGCCGTCCGCGCCGTTTGCCTTATTTCCTCCTTAATCACGCTCGACCCTCGCGTGACGTAGGGCGGGTTGCTCAGAATGTAGTCATATTTTTCGCTTTCTTTGGAGATAATATGCCCGAAGGTTCCTAGGTTGTCTTTAAATAACCTAAACGTCTCGTTGAAAATACCAGCAAACTCTATGGAACAAGTTGGATGAGTGAACAAGAGTTCTGCCAGATAAATAAGTAGGTTTGCCTTAGCCAGGATGATCGTCCGTTCTTCATCCCGCTCAAAGCCCTTGTCGAACCCGTGGAGAGTAAACGGTAGATCGATTTTTCCGTCCCGGCCGGGCTCGTACGCTGCTAGCATGTTCTCGTTCAAATTGAGCAGCTCGACCAAGAAACCGCCCACGCCACAGAACGGATCGCAGATCCGTTGGTTGTTGAACTGGAAGGAAGGCAGGTCGAGTCCGGCCATCCGGATAACGGATTGAATTATCTTCCTGGGAGTAAAGTACTGGCCGAGCGCTTCGACTTCCTGTTGAAGAAAGCTCTCGTATAGCTTAGTCTTGAATTGTTTATCTATTTTGGTCAGACTGCCGAACTCCTCGGTATACCTGTGCAGATGCTTGAGGGACCGTTGAAAAAGAATGGCTTGAGTCAGGTTCGCGTCACCGCGCTCGTTCACGAAGATGGTCCCGTTGATGATAGTCGTTCCGTCGCTTCCTTGCGGGAACAACTTGTAAATCCTTTTCCGTGTATTTCTTGCGTAGAAGTCTAGGGCTTCTGCCGGCTCGGCCAGCGCTTTGCTGTAAATGTGACCGAAGGCAATATCCTCCGGCAGCACCTTCAGGTCACTCAGGAATTTGAAGATAAACAACTCGACGACATTGTAAAGGCACTTAACCGGGGATTTTCCAGTAGCTACCCAGATGGTTTGCCAGAGGCGCGTAGCGAGTGGCGTTGGATCAATCAGGCGGGCGCTGCGGATGGTAGAATTAGTCTGGTCGATAGACGCAACGACTTCATCTAACAGGTGCTCTAAATGGAGGGTATTCTTGGCAACAAACGGGTGGAAGAGGGCGCGCAGGTCTTGCCCCTGTTGATCTTTGATCCGTTCTCCATTTAAGGCGTTAACCCAATAAGACTTGGTGCCGTCGGTGACAATCATCACTTTGCACAGGGCTTTGGCGACTTTCAATTCCTGATTGATGGCTTTAGCAATCGCCCGGTCGGTCTTCAGTTCAGAAGGCGGCTTGTACTCCACGACGGCCCGGATCTCCCCATGATACACCACTAACCCATCCGGTTTCTTTCGGTCTAGCGTGTCATAACTTCGGCGTGGAATAAGTTGATGGTCGCGAAGTTGTTTTAGGGTGGTATTGCCGAGTCGGAAGTATGTGTACTTACCGATTTGCAGCGGAATCGTCTGGAGTAGTTCTTCGCTCATAGTAAGAATTGCCTACGCGGTCTCGCTGCTGTTAGGTTTTTTCCAGCGCTTCGCGGCTGCCTTCTGGGCGATCTCTCGCCGCCGCTCTGGGGTGAGGGTGCTGGCGCGGCTCGCCCCGCCTTTGGCACCGCCCTTGCGCTTGGCGATGGTGGCGGGATCGTTCTCCGGAAGGGGTTGCTGTGGCACTTCCCCGCTGGCCTCTAGGAAAACTTGGCGGGCGAGCTGGAACGGATCGCGTGGTCTCTTGGGACGCATGGGCATATCTCCAGAGGGTAACACGGGCCAGCCCCGGAGGACCGGCCCGCAGTGGTGGTTTACAGGTGATGCTTGAGGATGGCGGCGGGGTCGGGAAGCTCGCCGCGAATCAGGGCCGGTGCGATTTCGGACGCCAAGACCTTGCAGGCCCCGGCAGCTCGGGAGGGTGGCGATAGGGCGGGAGGTCGTGAGGAACACCAGGACATGCCGCCTCCCGCCGTAGTAACCGGTAGGGCCTTTGTCAGTGCCAGCGAAACAGCCGAATGGCGGCGAGACGTAAGCCTTGACCCGCACCAGCTCCCCGCCTTCCAGGTAGACCGTCAAGCTCCCCCGGCGCCAAGCCAGAGGGACGGGCCGGCCGCTACGCGCCACGGCTTGCAAGTGGCGATCCGCTGCCGCTGCAAGCCATCCGCCGACCGAAGGGTAGCCTTCCCCCTCAGCCGCTTGCTTCCATCTCGCGGACTGGCGGACATCGGCATGCACGGTGAAGCTCGCCGTCTTCAGCATGCCTTCTCCTTCTTCTTCGCCTTGTCCTTCTCCTTCTTCCACGGGCTGTCAACGTAGGACTCCGTCTTCAGGCGGGAATGGATGTTCCGGAGTTCCTGGAGATCCGGCCCGATGACCTCTTGAGGGATGCAGGTCCACCAGTTCACGTCACACCCGGCGTACAGCTCCGCCGCGTACTTGCAGGCGCTCTGCATGCCAAGGGTGACGATGTGTTCCTGGGAGGGTAGGTGTATCAGGTGGTGTCCGTTGATATGGGTGCTGTAGATGGCGAAGGGACCGGCGACGATACCCGAGACGGCGACCGCATAGAGACGGTCGATCATCCCTTGAGCCTCGAATACCGCGAAATCTCGCCGCTTCCAGGTGAGAGGCGTGGGAATGCGGGACATTACGACGGCCTCCCCTGCCAGGAGTTCAGCTCGACTTCCAGCCGGTCTGCCAGCTCGCCGATTGCCAGCGCGATGCTGGCGCCGACTCCTGCAAGGCGGGTTTCGTACTCACCCGATGCCGTGAAGGCCGGGCCGCACCAATTCGACAGGGCACCCTGTAGGTGCCTCATATCGGCGACTGCGGCGCGCAGCTCGGCTGGAAAGATGCCCTCCGGATGGTCCGGCCACCCGCCCCACGTCTCGATAACCATCTCGAAAAGCAGGCGGGCGAATCCCCTCATCTCGCCGTTGGCGCGGCGGTCCGGAAAGAAGACCATGAAGGTCTCGCGGAACACCATGAAATCCTCGAATTGCTCCGGGTCGATGACGGGCGGGGAGACGGCGCGTTCCGGCGGTGGGGATGGGGGCGGACTGGACGCGATAGACTTCCGTGCTAGGTCCGGCATGGGGTTACTCCTCCTGCTGGGCTCAGGTCCGGCGGACGTGTTCGCGCACACCGCCGGGCCGTCTGGTTTGGGGCGGGAGGGATTGTCCCTCCTGCTACGGAGGACGGTACCCCAAACCGGGCGAAAATGGGGCGAATTTTGGGCTCGATTTCAAACTAGGACACTACCTAGTTTTCGACGCAGTTGACCAGCAGGAAAGAATCGAATCGGCCCCGAAGCCCTGAGATCCGCCGTAGACAGGCCATCTTCAGCTCAGCGCGGCTCAGAGTGCCGGTGTCCATCAGTGCCGCCAAGGCCCAGGCCAGGGGCTCGGGACGGGCCAGGTAGTCTGCCGCCTGGCAGCCAGCGAGGCCGAAGGAGACGTACCGGGGCTCCGGGAAGGAAGGGCCGAGGTCGGCCATCCAGGACTTCAGGCGGACGCCGGGACGACCACGCTTCAGGTAGAGCACGATCGTCAGCACCGGCGTGTCGTAGCGGGCCAGGATCTGATTGCGATAGCGCCAAAGGCGCTCCTCCATTTCCGGGCTCGCCCTCGCTTCGACCTCGACGTGGATCAGGAGGGGCCGTCCGTTGGCGGTGCGGACCCGGACGAGCAGGTCGAGCTCCCGCCTTCGGCCGCGCGGACCTTCGGTGAAGAGCTCCTTGTCGAGAAACTCGGGCGACGACAGATCCAGCCGGCCGAAAGTCTCCGGCACGACGAGGCTCAGGAAGCCGGCGAGAAACGCGTGCAGCAGTTGCTTGAAGATCTTGTCGTGCTGGTTGGCCATGGCAACCCCGGGACCGAGATCGCCGACCATCGGCGCTCTCTCCATCTGTATAAAGACGGAAAAAAGCGGTCCAATCTTGCAACCCCCCGCCGGATATGGATTTGCGAGGGGTGATTGGAGCTATTCAAGATGTGACTGAAAAATCTGCGCCTCCTACCACTGCGCCGGCAGCTCCCGCCGCTTTGGTGCCAAATGTCTCCGGTTTTGCCTCCTCCCCTGCCGCGTGCGAAGATCGCAATTCCTTGAATGAGGCGGCTCGCCACCCAGGGACGCGCCGAGGAGGCGGCGCGTGCCGTGCTGACCGTGCTCCGGGCCCGCGGCATTCCAGTGCCCGACGCCGCCCGTGAGCGCATCCTGTCCCAGAAAGATCCGGAACGGCTGGAGCGCTGGCTGGAGAAGGCCGCCGTCGCCGCTTCGGTCGCCGCGGTCCTCGACGAGCCGAACTGAGGCTCCATCGGCCGGCGGCACGCTGACGCTCCCTCCCTACAACTGCGCCAACAGCTCCCGCCGCTTGGCCTCGAACTCATCCTTGGAGATCAGACCGTCGTCGAGGAGCGCCTTGAGCTGGCGCAGGCGCTCGGCGCCGGAGGGGCCGGCGGCGATCACGGCGGGCCCGCCGCCCGCGGACCGGTACTGCTCGGCCGCCACCATGATCGTCCGTTTCAGCTCCAGGGGATTGGCGATGTTGTTGAAGCGGCTGACGCCCATCTCGCTGGCGGTGTCGATCTCCACGTCGCCATAGCTCAGCAGCCGGCCCCAGAGCGACTGCCGGTGCTCGATGTTGTTGATCTTGTCGAGCCGCGTGTCCATCGAGCTCTTGGCGAGGATCCCGGTCTGGAGGATGACCCGGTGGTTGGTCACGATGAGCTCGTAGGAGCGCAGGCGGAACAGCCGCCAGGCGAGCACGAGCCCGAAGATCACGGCCAGCAGGCCGCCGGCGATGGCTGCCGGAGCGCTGTGGAGCCCGAACCAGGCGAAGATCGTGAACGCCAGGACCACGGCCAGCAGCGCCACCACGGGCGCCTGGGTGAGGCGGGTGACGTGCGCCCGGTAAAGAATCTCTTCGCCGGGCTGGAGGTGGTCCTGGAGGCTCATCCGTGTTCCTTCCGCCTCAGTGAGCGTGAGCGCCCGGCTCGATCTTCCTGAAGTCCTTCGGCACCTCGAAAAGAGCGGCCGCCACGTCCTGATGGCTGACCGCGGAGAGGTCCGTCGTGGTTGACTTCTGCCCATTGACGTAGCTGACGGTACGCACCGGCAGGCCGTGGGGCGCTCCGGCCTCCATGCCGACTGCCGGCCCGCGGCCGGCGTCGCCCGCGGCCCTCGCGCCCAGCCGCTCCACCATCGACTTGAAGGCCACGGCGTCGGCCGGATCGATCCCCAAGCTCGCGGGGTCGGCGAGCCAGATCTCCCGGGTCTTCGTGCCGCCGAAAACGACCTCGTACTCATCCGACCTGTAACCGTTCACCGTCACCCCGGAAGCCACCCTCCTGTATTCGGCTGGAACGGGCGGACCGCCAAACAGCCCATGACGCTCGGAGTTGGCCTTCATGTTGTCGAGGATCATCTTCTTCTTGGCGGGCGAGAGGTCCTGGCGCTCCATCACCTTCTTGGTCGCCGCCGCCTGCTGCGCGGACGCCGAAGCCCCGTTCGACATCTCGAACCAGGTCTTCCCCGCAGGATCGAGGACCTGGAAGCTGCCGTTCGCGGAGTGGTAGAGGATGACGTGGCTCCGGCCGCCGGCCTTCGACTCGAAACGGAGCTTGCCGCCATCCAGATAGACCTTGTGGTCGAAGCTGCCTTGAGGGGACTGCTCCTTCAGGGTGATCACAGTGCCCGCCGAGAGGGCGGCGGGAAGGGAGACGCCGAGCAGCGTCCAGAGCAGAGTTCGACGAAGTTTCATGGTGGGTCTCCTCGATAGCGGAAGGATTTCGCTTAAGCGAGATGCTACCGCACTCACCGCTGGAAGGCGTAGGACACCTTGAGGAACACCTCGCGGTCGACGGGCTCCAAGCGGTCGTCCGCGGACAGCGCGCGGTCGTCCCCAAGCCCCAGGAAGAGCACCGTCTGCCAGTTGATCTTGTAGGCGAAGAGCGCCGAGCCGGTGAACGACTCCGTGCGCCCGTTCTGATTCAACTCCGTCTGCTGGCCGATCAGCCGCAGGAAGGCGCGCGAGGAGAACGTGTAGGTGGCCTTCAGCCGGGCCACGTCGGCGGTGAACAGTCTCAGGGTCTTGGGCCCCGAGCCCGTGGGCGCCACGTCGAGCCAGCGGCGGCTGCCGTTGAGGGCCAGGGCCAGGTGGTCCGTGGGGCGCAGCGTTCCCTGCAGGGCCACGGTGGCGCTGCGGGCGGGCCGTTGGCCCGCGACGTCCACGTCGTCGCCGGCCGTGACGTCGAGCTCCACGCCGCCGATCGTCTGCGAGGGGCTGAAGCTCCACGTTCCCACGAGGTAGTTGACGTCGAAGAGCTTTTCGCCGGCCCGCACCCGGTCGCTGCGCCCCTCGATCTCCATGAAGCTGTTCCAGGCGCCCTCGAAGTCGATCCCCGGGGCGACGCGCCGCTGCACGACACCGCTGCCATCCGTGGCCTCGAGGTTGCGGATGCGGAGGTAGGGACGAATGCGGCGGACCAGGCCGCTCTCGGGGCGTGCCGTCCAGCCCAGGATCCCCGTGGTATCGCGAATCCCGACCTGGGGCAGGAAGCCGAGGTCGGCCCGGAAGGCGTCGCCGATGTCCTGGAGCTGCAGAGTCCAGTCCCAGGTCTTGGAGCTGTGGAGCCAGGCCGCGAAGGCGGCGTGGGATTCGAGGCGGCGGCCGTCCCACTCGGCGGCGAGGTCCGGCCGGTCGGGAGTCTGCGTGTCGCCGTAGAGGAATTGGCCCCGGACCGTGTCCTGGTCCGAAGGCCGCCACTCGAAATCGGGCCCGAAGACCCGGTTGTGGCCGCCGCCCTCGATCTCCTTGTCGGTGAGGAGGAAGCTCCCGTACGAGCTGCCGAAGTCGCGCCGGGCGCGCCCGATGACCACCCGGGAGCAAAAATCCTGGTTCGCGAAACCCGAGGTCTGGGGGCCGGGCAGAATGACGCTGCCGCCGCCGCGGTCGTCGGCGACCAAGGCGGTATAGCGGATGCCGTCGAGCAGGCCGGTGGCGCGCGCGCCCCAGGCCGGCGACGTGAGCGTGCGGGTGTAGACCGCCTGGATCGGGGTCGCGAACAGGTCGAGCCCTTCCAGGAAGAAGGGCCGCTTCTCGGGGAAGAAGAGGGCGAAGCGCTCGTTGCTGGAGATCTGGGCCACGTCGGACTCCACCTGCGAGAAATCCGGGTTGATGGTGGCGTCGATCGCCGTGACGGCGTTGGGGTTCCACTTGGCGTCGAGCCCGCCGTCCCACTTCACGCTGCCGCCCGCGAGCCGCGAGCCGGGACCGCCCACCGCCGCCTGGTCCAGCTTGCCCGTGGCATAGGGGGCGAGGACGATATGGTTGCCGGACGGCAGGCCCGTGAGGCCCACGATCTTCTGCGCGTGGCAGATGAAACAGCTCGACTCCCGCGGCAGCTTGACGTTGAACATCTGGTAGCGGAAGTCGCGGGGGCGGTTGCGGTAGAGCAGGATGTTCCAGATCTGGGGATCGGCCTTGTTGTAGCGCAGCGAGGAGAAGGGGACGCGGATCTCCAGCCGCCAGCCGTCGGGGCCGATGCGCCCCGCCGAATCCCAGTAGAAGTCCGGCGAGTTGTCCTCGCCGCTGACGTCGCTGCTGATGGCGTCGTATTGAATGCCGCGGGGATTTGCCAGGAACATGGCGGCCGTCTTGCCGTCGTTCTGGGTGTCCAGGATGATGCCGCCGTAATCGGTATAGCTCGGCGTGTCGTCGTGATCGCCGTAGGGGGCGCGGATCTCCTGCGGATTGGGGTCGGAGAACTCGAAGGCGGCGTAGAAGAAATGGTCGTCGTAGGTGAGCCAGGCGACCGTCTTCACCTTCGGCGGCACGCTGTCGCCCGGGTTGGTCTCGTAAAAGGTGTCGATGCGGGCGGCTCCCTTCCACCCCGGATCGTCGAGGTTGCCGTCCACCTCGATGGGACCGGCGGCCCGGGTGATGTGGATCGCCTCGGAGTCGTCGGCCGAGGCGCGCGCGGAGAGCGGCGAGGCGGCGAGGCCCAGGAGGCCCAGGGACGCGGCGAGGAGAGCACGGACGCGGGGAGTCTCAGGCATTTGGGGACTCAATACGACCGGGGTCGTACAGGGTTTCAAGGGGCGGGGTAAAAAGATGTAAATGGCGGGCACTCAGGGAAAAGGAGCTGTGTGCTCCGCCTGTTCAGGCGCCGTGGAGAGGGACGGCGTTACAGGTGCCCGCGATATGCTCCGCTCCCGATGAGCGACACCCCTTCCCTGCTGGCGGAGCCCGCCGCACCGGCGGAGCCGGACCCTCCCGAGGTAGCGGCCGGCATCCCCGGCGCGCGCGCCGGAATGAAGCCGGGCGAGATCAACCTGCTGGGGCCTTTCGCCGTTCCGGGCCTGCTTCCGCGCCGGGTTCGGGTCTATCTGCCGCGAGACTACGACGCCGCGAAGCTCCATCCGGGCCTCTACCTCTTCGACGGCCAGAACGATTTCGACGACGCCCCGTCCTTCGCCGGCGGCTGGCACGCCCAGGAGGCCGTCGAGAAGCTGGCGAAGTCGAAGCGGCCGGTGCCGGTGGTGATCGGCATCGACCACGGCGGTGTGGAACGCATTTTCGAGCTCTCTCCCTTCACCATCGAAGGACAGACCGGGAAGCTGGAGATCCTGCTCAACTGGATCACCGGCCACCTCATGCCGGCGCTGACCGCGGAGCTCAGCCTCATCCCAGGCCCGGAAGGAGCGGTGATCGGCGGCTCGTCGCTGGGAGGGCTCGCCGCCTTCTGGAGCCACTTCCGCCACCCCGAGGCCTTCGGCGGCGCCCTGGCGATGTCCCCCTCCTTCTGGATTTCAAACCAGGCCATCTTCGCCAACCTCGCCGCCCGATCCCTGCCCGCCGTCTCCCGCCTCTACCTCGACGCCGGCGCCAAGGAGGACAAGGGCCGGGTGGTCGAAGCCGTCAAGACCATGGCCAAGCACCTCGAACGCCGCGGCTATGACCCCGCCCATCTGATGTGGCGCCTCGACGCCCGCGGCACCCACAGCGAAGCCTGCTGGCGCCGCCGGCTGCCGGGGGCGTTGCGGTTCATGTACGGGCAGCCGCAGGGCCGCTCCCCTGTACAATCTTCACGAGCCCATCTGCCCAAGGAGCCTCGATGATCCTGCCGCACCGTTCTCTGATCTGCCTCGCCCCGCTCCTGCTCCTCGGCGTCGCCGCCCACGCCCAGCTCACCCCCGAGCGGGCCCTCGACCGGCGAGGGATTTCGGATCTGCGCCTCTCTCCGGACGGCTCCCGGCTGGCGTTCACGGTCTCGGAGCCGCCCAAGGGGGATGCCCGCAACACGGACATCTGGATGCTGGATCTGCGGACCCAGGAGGTGCGGCGGTTCGCCACGTCGGCCAAGGCCGACCACTCGCCCCGCTGGTCGCCCGACGGCAAGCGCCTGGCTTTCCTCTCGAACCGCGACGAGAAGACGCAGATCTACGTCATGCCCGTCGACGGCGGCGAGGCCGTGGCGCTCACCAAGGGGAAGGTGGAGGTCGAGTCGTTCAACTGGTCGCCGGACGGCCGCCGCATCTCCTTCCTCGCCACCGAGCCGAAGAGCGAGGCCGAGGAGAAGCGGGAGAAGGACAAGGACGACGCCCGCGTGGTCGACAAGGACGACAAGCGCACCCGCCTCTGGGTAGCCGACGCGATCTCGGGCGAGGCGCGCCAGGTGACCTCCGCCCCTTGGGAGATCCTGGAGGCCCACTGGGCTCCGCAGGGAGATCGTCTCTACGTCGCAGCCAACGACAAACAGGGATCGGACCAGTGGCTCGACCGCCTCTGCGCCGTGACGCTCGCCGACGGCGCCGTCTTTCCCCTCGCCAAGCCCAAGGGCCCGTTCGGCGAGCTGCGGGTGTCACCGGACGGCAAGTGGCTCGCCTATGTGGGCTCCCGCGCCGACGGTCCCACTCCCCACGACCTCATCGTGCAGCCCGTCGACGGCTCGGCCTCCCGGAACCTGACCGGCGGCTCGATCGACCGCCAGATCCTGGGGTATGTCTGGCGGTCCAACGGCGCGCTGCTCGTCGAGGCGGAGACCGGATTCGGCAGCGCCTTCTACGAAGTGACCCTGGACGGCAAGGCCACGCCGCACAATTTCTCGCCGGGGCTGCCGGTGCATCCCAACGACTTCGCCCTCTCGCCCTCCGGCGCTCTCGCCTTCGTGGGGCAGGCGACCACCTCCGCGCCCGAGGTCTGGCTGGCGGCGCCCGGATCCAAGCCGCAGCCCCTGACGACCTTCAACGCGGGCTGGAAGGACGTGCCCCTGGCCGCGCCGGAGATCCTCAAGTACCGCTCCTTCGACGGCATGGAGATCGAGGCCGCCCTGCTCCGCCCTCCGGGCCTGGCGGCGGGGACCCGGGCGCCCCTGATCGTGCTCGTCCACGGCGGCCCCACGGGGCGCTGGAGCGACGCCTTCAATCCCTGGAGCCAGCTCCTCGCCAGCCGCGGCTACGCCGTGTTGATGCCCAACGTGCGCGGCTCGACCGGCTACGGGCACAAATTCGTCGAGACGAACCGGGCGGATTGGGGCGGCGGCGATTTCAAGGACGTCATGGCCGGCGTCGACCATCTGATCCAGATGGGCATCGCCGACCCGGACAGGCTAGGCATCGGCGGCTGGTCCTACGGCGGCTACATGTCGGCCTGGGCCATCACGCAGACCGACCGCTTCAAGGCTTCGGTGGTGGGCGCCGGCATGTCCGACCTCGCCACGGAGTTCGGCACGGAGATCGACTCCGCCTATGACGAGTGGTTCTACGGCCTCCCCTGGGTGAGCCGGGAGAAATTCCAGGCCAGCTCGCCGATGAGCTACGTCCAGCGGGCGAAGACGCCGACGTTGATCCTGCAAGGCGAAAACGACGTGATCGATCCCATCAGCCAGTCGCAGCCGCTCTATCGCGCTCTCAAGCGCCTGGGCGTGCCGAGCGATTTCGTGCTCTATCCCCGCGCCGGCCACGGCCTGCGGGAAGAAAAGCAGATCCTGGATTCATGGCGACGGATCGTCGCCTGGTTCGACCTCTATGTGCGCGGCCTTCACGAGGAGGCGAAGCCGGCAGCTCCCGCGGCTCAATCGACCGGCGGGTGATACGCCGTGCTCCCTCCGACCCAGGTGCGTTGCTTGTTGAAGTCGACGCCCATCATCTTCCCCTTGCTCAGGCGCACGAGGTTGTTGATGAGACGGGGGCGATCCTGCCAGACGAACATCATCCGGATCTCGGCCTTCGCGGGATCGTCCAGAGTTTCAATCGCGGGAGCGTAGTCCACCTTGCGTTGCAGGATGAAGTCCTGCGGGTTCGGTCCGGACTGGATGGAGCGCAGACGCTCTCGGCTCGGCCCGAGCTCAACCCCTAAGCCGGCGAACGAGAACAGCGGCTTCAGAACGTAATTCTCCAGGTCCGCCGGCAGCTCCTCGAGATCGCTGACGAACGACGTGGGCGGGCAGTAACGGCTGTGGATGAACGGCAGCGAAAACTTGCTGATCTTGAGATACCAGTTCGGATGCCCCACCCAGGTGACGTCCAGCTCTCTGCCGAAAATGTGAGATAGATCGAGCCCCTTCCTCTCCACCTCGTCGAAGATCACCCGGTTGTAGATCCGCTCGATGGGTACCTCGCGGCCGGCCTCGGTGTAGAACAGCCGGCCGCCGCGCTCGATCACCTTCGTGGCGCAGACCGTTTTGATCCCCAGCAGCTTCTCGGTGACGTGAAAGTCGATCCGCGTCTTCTGCTGCTCCGGTTCGACCTCCATCAGGACGACGTTCTCCGGATCACAATCCGCCACGATGACGTCGCGCAGCGCGTCCGGATAGGTCTCGGAGGTCAAGCCGCCGTAATAGGGCATCCAGCCTGGGGGTATCGCCGGGAAATTGGCCCGGAAGCACTTCTCGAGCAGCCACTGGAAGCCGTAGAGCGAGGGGAAACCCTGGAGCTCGATGAGCCGCGGCGTCAGCCCGCCGTCCTCCCCGCGCACCAGAGCGAAATCGATCTGGAGGAAAACCCAATGCCCCTCGTCGCCGGGCACGGAGAGGTGCGGCGGCACCGCCCGCGCCGCCTCCTTGAGATAGGCCGCCGAGCTCACCGCCTCCAGGATCTCCGTCGAAGCCGCCACGAGCTCGCGGGTGAGCGCCTCCGAGAGAAAGATGGGCGTCTCGCTGATCCGGAAGTCTGGCGCGCACCCTCCGCCGGCCTCCAGGTCGCGCAGCAGAGCGTCATAGCGTTCGGGGGTGAACTCGGCGTTGTAGGAGCGGCGGATCTCGGGAACCATGGCGCGCGGATTCTACAGCAGGGCCACGCTGGCCTCCCTCTTCTCCCGGTGTGGGGGGTGTGGAGGGGGCGGGAGAAGAGGGCCGGGGTGATGAGGGTCAATCCTTCGGCAACGGCGGCGGGCCGTCGGGGATGTAGCCCTTGTAGACCACACCCTTCGTGCTGGCCTCGAACTCGCGGCGGATCTCCGCGCGCTTCTCCGGCTGCTCGAAGAGGTCGACCATGGTGGCCGCCAGGACCTTGGAGGCGTAGGTCATCCCCTTGTGGCCGATGGACATGCCGCCGCAGGCCGCCACCGGCCAAGCGTGCCAGGGCGAGCCGAGCGGCGCCGTCACCACCGAGACGTGAAGCACCGGCACGTTCCAGCTCACGTCGGCCACGTCCGTCGAGCCGCCCTCCGGGTCTCCCGGATGCTCGTTCAGGGGCTTGGCGACGCCGCTCAGCCCTTTCTCCGCGATGTGGGTCTCGCGCTGGATCGTCTTCGCGAACTCCTGCTCCTCCGCCGTGTAGGTGATCGGTCCCACCCAGTCCATGTTGGTCTGGAGGAGGCGCTCGCCGGCCTGGTTGACCAGCATCTCGTAGTCGCCGGACTGGATGCGCAGCTTGGCCTCGACATCGGCGGAGAGGCCGGCCCCCTGCACCATCTTGCGCACCCGCTCCATGAGCTCGTCGACCGAGGCGTGCTTCGTGTCCCGCACCCAGACCCAGACCTTGGCATGGTCCGGCACGACGTTCGGCACGTCGCCGCCGTCGGTGATGACGTAGTGCATGCGGACGGTGGGCTTCACGTGCTCGCGCATCATGTTCAGCGAATGGGTGAAGATCTCCAGGCCGTCGAGCGCGCTGCGGCCATTCCACGGATCGAAGGCGGCGTGCGCCGTCTTGCCGTGGAACTCGACGACGAAGTCCACCATCGCCTGCGTGCTCTGGGTGTCGGCCCTCGTCTCGTCGGCCGGATGCCAGGCGAGGACGACGTCCACGTCCTTGAACAGCCCTTCGCGCACCATGTAGAGCTTGCCGCCCACCGCCTCCTCGGCCGGCGTGCCATAGAAGCGCACGGTGCCCTGAAGCTTGCCGGCCGCAATGAGCTCCTTGACCGCCACCGCCGCCCCCAGGCTTGCCGCGCCGAACAGGTTGTGCCCGCATCCATGCCCCGGAGCCCCCACCGTCACCGGCTCCTTCGTCGGCTGCGCTTTCTGGGAGATCCCGGGCAGAGCGTCGTACTCCCCCAGCACGGCGATGACCGGTTTGCCCGACCCATAGCTCGCCACGAACGCCGTAGGCAACCCCGCCACCCCGCGCTCCACCTTGAAGCCCTGAGCCTCGGCATAGTCGGCCAGCACCTTGGAAGACCGCTTCTCCTTGAGCGCCGTCTCCGCAAACTCCCAAACCTGGTTCGCCAGATCCACGAGCTGAGGCCGCTGGCGCTCCACGGAGGCGACCGCGGCCTGCTTGTTCGGGCCCGCCTTGCCCGCGGGAGGTGCCGCTGGTCTGGCCGCGGCGCGAACCAGGCCCGGCAGAATCAAGAAACAGACGCAGAGAACGAACGCGGATCGACGGTGGATCATCGGGGCTCCCCTTTGGGACGGATTCGTTTGCGGTGGGGATCATACCGCGCCGTTGTCCTACAATGCTCTGATGCTCACCAAGCTCGCCTTCCAGAATTTCAAATCGTGGCGGGATACCGGAGCCGTCCGCCTGGCGCCGCTCACCGCGCTGTTCGGCAGCAACAGCTCGGGAAAAACCAGCGTTCTCCAGATGCTCCTCCTGCTCAAGCAGACTGCCGAGTCGCCTGACCGGACCCAGGTGCTGAGCCTCGGGGATGATCGCAGCCTGATCGACCTGGGCACTTTCCAGGACGTGCTGTTCCGTCATGACCTGAAGAATCCGATGGAAGTGAGCATGGACTGGAGCCTGCCTCGCAGCCTCGAGATCGCGGACCCGGCCCGCAAGAGTGGCGTTCTCTTCAAAGGCGACTCCATCGGGTTCTCGACCGCCATCGAGTGGGAGGCCAACGGGGAGCCGGGTCTGGGCCGGCCCGTCGTCAAGGAGATGCAGTATCGCTTCTCTGGCGAGACGTTTGGAATGACCCAGGTAAGCGGCAAGAAGCTGGCTTACGGCCTCAAGAGTGGCTTCAAATTTCTCCGCGCTCCGGGCCGAGTGTGGAAGTTGCCACCGCCGGCCAAGTGCTACGGTTTCCCCGACCAGGTGCGGGCCTACTATCAGAACGCGAGCTTCCTCTCCGACCTCGAGCTGCAGTTCGAAGAGCTTTTCGCGCGCGTCTTCTATCTCGGACCCTTGCGGGAGTACCCGAAACGTCAGTACGCCTGGGCGGGAGCACAGCCTGCGGACATGGGCCGGCGCGGGGAGAGAGTCGTGGATGCGCTGCTGGCGTCCCGCGAATCCGGTGTGAAACTGTCCCGCGGCAAGGGAAAGAAGCGCCAGACGGTCGAGGAGCGCGTCGCCGAATGGCTCAAGGACCTTGGACTGATCGACTCGTTTCACGTGCGCCCCATCACCAAGGACGGAAGACTCTTTCAGGTCTGGGTGCGACGCGACCCCAAGGCGGCCGAGGTGTTGATCACGGACGTGGGCTTCGGCGTGTCGCAGATCCTTCCCGTAATCACACTGTGCTACTACGCCCCAGAAGGATCAACCCTCCTGCTCGAACAACCAGAGATCCATCTCCACCCGAAGGTGCAGGCGGGGCTTGCGGACGTGCTCGTCGACGCGATGAAAACCAGGAACATCCAGATCATCCTGGAGAGTCACAGCGAGCACCTGCTGCGCCGCCTGCAACGCCGCGTCGCGGACGAAACGATCGCGCCGAAGCAGGCGGCCCTCTACTTCTGCTCCACGGAGACCGGTGAATCGCGTCTGACGCCGTTGGATTTGGACCCGTTCGGAAACATCAAGAATTGGCCGAAGGATTTCTTCGGCGACGAGTTCGGCGAGATCGCCGCCATGAGCCAGGCCGCACTGGAGCGAAAGAAGAAGGGGGCCAGGTGAGGGCGGCCGTCGTAATGGACACCAACGTCGCCGTCGTCGCAAATGGCAAAACACCCCAGGCGGGCGACAAGTGCGTAGAGACCTGCATCGCGACGCTGATCGCGATGCGGGACCACCGCCGAGTACTGTTGGATGACCAAGGCCTTATTCTCGATGAGTATCGGCGTCACCTCTCACCGGCGGGACAACCGGGGCCAGGGGATGCATTCTTCAAGTGGTTGTGGGACAACCAAGGCAATCAAGACCACTGCCGGCAGATCTCAATCACGCCGGTGAAAGCCTCCTCTCGTAGCTTCGAGGAGTTTCCTGACGATCCCGAGCTCGCGAGCTTCGACCCGGCAGATCGGAAATTCGTCGCCGTGGCACTTGCCAGCGAAGAGCAACCACTTGTCCTCAACGCCTCGGATACCGACTGGTGGGTCCATCAGGCGGCACTGAGTCGCCATGGGATCGAGGTCCGGTTCCTCTGCCCGGAGTTGATGAAGCATAAGATCTGAGTGAGCCTCGTGTCCTCTGAGATTACACCGCTTCATCGCAAAGGCAGAGGACAGACGCGAATCCGGTAGCCGCCGATCCGCCAAGGAGGGAGAGCCGCCGGGTCTGCATCACCTCCAGCCCGGCTGCTGCCTCCGCCGGCTTGCCGTGCGTCGCTGCCATCCCGGCTGGAGCCGCCGCCGTCCCGGCCGCAGTCTCTACCGGCCTGTCGTGCGTCACCGCGATTCCGGCTGGAGCCTCCGCCGGGCCTCCGTGCGCCACCGCCATCCCGGTAGGAGCCTCTGCCGGCTCGCCATGCGTCACCGCCGTTCCGGCTGGCGTCACGGCGATCTCGGCAGCATCGACGGCGATCTCGCCGTGCATCACCGCCAGCCTGCCATGAGTCACCGCCAGCTCGCCGTGCATCGCTGCCGGCCTGCCGTGCGTCACCGCTGGCTAGATTTGCATCACCACTCTCTGGACTTGCGTCACAGCCGTCACGGCGCGACACACCCCGGAGCCGGCATGAAACACCGCCCCCTCGGCATGAATCACTATGATCTCGGCGTGCGTCACGCATAGAACGGTCTGCGCTACGCAATTCGGCTCGTGAGACACCACCGTCTGGAGTTGCATCACTCACGGCTCGGATTGCGTCACCGCTGGCTCGGTTTGCGCGACGCCTTCCGGAACGGCCGCGACGCACGGCGGGCTGGCAGTGATTCACGAGGCGGGAGCGTAGATCTTCAGACGTTGCATCGGCTCCGGCAAATGTGTCGTCGCGTCCCGTAGCGGCGCTCCAACCGCTCGCGAACGCTCCGCTGTGTCTCAAGAACCGGGTTGCGACATCGCCGATCACGTCGTTGCGTCTCACGAACGGACCCGCAGGTCTCGCGCCGCCGCTGGTGCGTCACTCGCCGGCTTGGCTGCGGGTATTACCCGTCTTGCGGTAGCTCGTCGGCGTCTTGCCGGCGCCCCTCTGCTTGACGGCGAGGAGGCCATCCTGTTTCAGGAGTTGGACCGTCCGGTACAGGGAGCCGCGATCCGGCTCGTAGCCGAGGGCTCGGCAGATGTCGTTGCGGTCGAAGACATCGGGAAGCTTGGGGAGAGCAGCCTCGACGTCTTCAAGCAGCTCCCAAGGACCTCGCCGTCTGGGCTGAGGAGGCGCCGCCGCCGGCGCGGGAACGGCCGGCGCGTCTGAGCCCTGGAGCGCAGGAGGCGCCAGCACCGGCGGCGGGATCGCCACCCCATCCCCGCCCGTCGCCGCCCAGACCAGCTCCAGAGCCCGAACCTGGTGGCGGTGCGCCGTGGCCAGCAGCTCCATGCCCGCCTGAAGCTCCTCCTCCAACCGCCGCTTGCGCTGCTCGTATTCGTCGCGCGTCATGAGACACGGGATTGCATCACAAGCGGGGGCGGGGAGGCAAGATGGTCGGAGGAGGAAACCCCTAAAGGGTGGGTTTGTGGTCATGGGGCGGATCAGGCCGCCACCCCTGCGCTCCAAAAGGCCAAGCTCCTAGGAAATTCTTTCATCGGGCCGTCTATCTCACCAAATCGCAGGGCCGCGGCGCAACGGAGCGCCCTGTCCGCTACCGATCTTTAGGAGGTGACCTATGGTCAATAGGCGTAATCTCATCCAGAAACTGTCTCCTGCCGTCGACGCGGCTGCCGTCAACGCAGCGGCCATCGCAGGCGGCTCGGTTCTCGAGCTCACTGTGACCAGGGAGGCGGGGCCCGTGGCCACCTCGGCAGGTGTTGCGTCCACAGGCAGCGACGAACAGCATTTCTCCGATAGCGAACTGACCCCAGGGCCGGCCGAGAAGAATCTCGATCCTGCCAATACCTATTCAATCCTCTGGGACGGAGCCTTCGCGGACCAAGGCTCAACGACTCTCCACGTGCGCGTGCTCGATGCTGCGGGGAATGTGCATTTTACCCATGACGAACCCGTCCAGGGCGAGAGAGGCGATGTCTTCTTCCGGCTGATCCTGGTCCCCTGACCATCAGATTCTTTGTGGAGATCTCGGTATGAGACACCTACCTGTTTTTGCCCTTTCGCTCACGTTGTTTGCCACTATACCCTCCAGCGCACAAGACATTCCCTGCGATTCCGAAGAAACGCTCGAAACCTACATCACAAGCCTTTCGGCCACGGTTTCCAGTGCATTCAACAAGAGCAAAACGAGCAATTCTACAGCCGATGCGGACACGACCAAAGAGTTGGCAAGTCGCGCCAACGGGGATGGACTTACCAACAATCGGCTCGATCTTATCAAGAAGGCGTTCCTCGCCTTCAACCTGGGGAAGATTGACGAGAAAGATGGGGATTTAGTCTTCAACTTCAACCCGGAGACCCTTAATTTCGCCAGAGCCGGGCAATTTTCACCACGCGTCACGGTGCACAGAACGGAGCTCTTCAAACCCCTCGATCAAGCTCTCGACATGCTGCCTGAGAGTATAAGGCAGAGCAGGAAGGATATCCTCATAAAAGGAATCGGCGAGCTGGACGATGTAGAGGTAAACGTTCGATGGACCCAGGCCTCCGGCACTCCACGTGCCGGTCTGCAAGCTGTGGCGTCTGAGATCTTCGACAAAGCCACTCTCAACAACCAAAACACGCTCAATCAATTGAACGCTGAGGCAGCAAAAACCGCCGCCGATGTCCGCCATATATTTGGCGATCCTAAAGATGCGATTCCGTTAATGACCGTCTGCAATAATCCGGGCGCCAAAAAGCTTGTGGCCAAGCTGGCAAAGGACATACAAACGCAAGGAACTCAAGGACTCACCGAATTGAAAACTGCCCTCGCCGGCACACTGTTCTTCAAGCTGGCCGATCTCATCGACGGTCAGCCAAAGTTCAGCGCAAATGGCTCCTTCCGGCGCCGCGAGAATGGCGCAGGGCCGCCACACGAGCGCTCCTTTGAATTGCGCTTTGATATGGGAAACGTTTCATACTGGGGCTATCAGCGCTTCGCAGCGAGCAATAAACTTGACCCTGCGGCTCCCTCAACGGTGAGCGCATACTTCGCAAAGAAATACAACTCGACGCCAAATTTCTCGCTCAGCTTCGACTACGTCAAGACTTCCGATTTCAGCATACTCCTTCCCGTCGATGCAACAGAATTTAGCCAGCCCGAATCTAGAAAGATCTCCGCTGTCGCGACAGGCGGCTTGTACTTCGGCGGCGGACGTGCTCACCGGCTGGAGCTCAATGCGTCTTACGACGATATTAGTGATGATCCGACCCGCCACGATCGGTTCGTAGGTACGCTTAGCTGGATCGAGAAGCTAAACCCAACCCTGACTCAAGCTCTCGGCGGAAGCGATCTAACCGTTACTTTTGTCTATGCGAACAAGCCCGAGTTTCGCGGCGAGGTGCAGCACGCATTTAGTCTCCGTGCCGGCCTCAAATGGTCGGTCGGTGGCACGACTACAAAGTAAAATGCTGCTTCGGAGAGGGCCGCGACCTCGCGTCCAGGCGGCCCTCCCCCACCCACCCCCGCAGCAGTGGCACCCAGTCCGGGCAATCGACGGCGGGCAGCCGTCGGTGCAGCCGACGTTGCTGCAGCCGGCGAAGCAGGAGAGGTAACAGGACTTGTCGTAGGTGTACGGAACGGCCCCCGCGATGTCTTCCAGGTGGCGGTTGGACAGTTGGGCCAGGGTCTCACGGTGGAGGGTGAGCTTGAGCGTCTTCTTCTTCATCAGGGGCTCCTTTCAGCGGGCGTTCAAAAAGGGAGGTGCCCGCCCTGTCGGGACGCGGGACAGTCAGGCACTTCTCCTCACCCCACCCGCAGCACCTTCGCCCCCCGGATCTGCCGCGCCTTCAGCTCGCGCAGGGCCTGGTTCGCGTCCTCCAGGGGGTATTCCTGCGTCTCGGGGCGGATGGGGATCTCCGCCGCCAGGGCCAGGAACTCCCGCACGTCGCCGCGGGCGACGTTGGCGACGCTCTTGATCTCCTTCTCCAGCCAGAGGTCCCGCGGGTAGTCGAGGCGCAGGAGGGCCTCTTTGTCTCCCTCCTCCTTGCGGATGGCGTTGATCACCAGCCGCCCCTCGGGCTCCAGGTTCTTCAGCGCCTCGACTACCGGCTGCCAGGTGGGCGTGGTGTCGATGATGGCGGCGAGCTTCTCCGGCGGCTCGTCCTTGGCCTCTCCTGCCCAGACGGCGCCCAGCTCGCGGGCGAAGGCGCGCTCCCCTTCGCTGCGGGCGAAGACGTGGACACGCGAGCTCGGGTAGCGGTGGCGTACCATCTTGAGCACCAGGTGGGCCGAGGCGCCGAAGCCGGTGAGGCCCAGGGGCTCGCCGTCCCGCAGTCCCGAGAGCCGCATCGAACGGTAGCCGATGGCGCCGGCGCACAATAGGGGCGCGGCTTCGACGTCGGAGAAGACGTCCGGGATGGGGTGGACGTAGTCGGCCCGCGCGATCATCTGCTCGGCGTAGCCGCCGTCCCGGTCCCGGCCCGTAGCCTGGAAGGCGGGGCAGAGGTTCTCGTTCCCTTCGCGGCAGAACTTGCAGCGGCCACAGGCCGAGCCGATCCAGGCGACGCCCACCCGGTCCCCCAGGCGCGGCGAGGTCACGCCGGGTCCCAGGGCGTCCACCCGGCCCACCACCTGGTGGCCGAGGACGACGGGGAGCCGGGGCGGCGGCGTGCGCCCTTCGATCTCGTCCAGCTCCGTGTGACAGACGCCGCAGACCGCCACCCGCAGGCGAACCTCTCCCGGGCCCGGCGCCGGGTCCGGCAGCTCCGCCGCCTCCAGCGGACATCCGTTCTCCCCGATCGGGCCGAGCGCGCGCAGGACCATCGCCCTCATGTCTAGAGGATAATAGAGGCGGGCCTCTTGCAGAGACTGGATGAAAGAGTATTCTCTCCCTCCGAGGATCAACATGGCAGACTTCAACGAACCCAACCCCGAAACCCCTCAGGCCGGGGGGCTGCCGCCCACGGCGGTTCCCCCGCAATCTCCCGGCATCCCCGACACTGAAGAAGCGCCCGCCCCTCCGCCGGAGGCCGCGGGTTCCTTGCCCATGGAAGAGCCCGCCGAGGTCGTCCTTCCCGGCGAAGAGGTCGTCACGCCCGGCGAAGAAGTCACTCCGGGGGAAGTGGTCACCCCCGGCGAGGAGGTCAACCTGGGCGAGGAGGTGAGCCCCGGCGAAGAGATCTACCTCGACGCCCACCTCGGCGAGCGGATGGCCGCCACCGAGACCACCGAGAAGGACGAGCGGCCCGCCGGAGCGCCCAAGGTCAGCCCGGAGCAGCTCGAAGCCAACCTGGTGCGCAAGGAGGAGCTGTGCGCCCGCGCCGAGGCCCTCAGCGAATCCAGCGAGTGGAAGGCCACCGCCGGGGCCATCAAAGCCCTCCAGGCCGAGTGGAAGACGGTCGGCCCGGTGCCGAAGGAGCGGTCGACGGAGCTCTGGGAGCGCTTCCGCAAGGCCGGCAACCACTTCTTCGAGCGCCGCCAGGCCCACTTCCAGGACCGCCAGCGGGATCTGGAGGAGAACCTCAAGAAGAAGGAGGCGCTCTGCGTCCAGGCCGAGGAGATCTGCGCGTCGAGCGAATGGAAGACCACAGCGGAGGCGATCAAGGCCCTCCAGGCGCAGTGGAAGGAGATCGGCCCTGTCCCCCGCGAGCAGGCCGAGGCCGTCTGGCAGCGCTTCCGCAAGGCCAACGACCAGTTCTTCGACCGCCGCCAGGCTCATTACGAGCAGGTGGAGAAGGAGAGCAAGGAGAACATCCGCAAGAAGGAGGATCTCTGCCGGCGGGCCGAGGAGCTCTGCACCTCGACGAGCTTCAAGGAGACGGGTGAGGCCCTGAAGGCCCTGCAGGCCGAGTGGAAGGCCGTGGGGCCGGTGCCGAAGCAGAAGTCCGAGGCCCTCTGGAAGCGCTTCCGGGGCGCGATGGACCAGTTCTTCGCGCGCCGCACCGCGTGGTACGAGGAGCGCGAGAAGGGCCGCGAGCAGCGCAAGAGCGAATTCAAGGAGCGCCTCCAGGAGACGCGGACCTACAAGCAGGAGCAGCTCGAACGCCTGCGGGAGTCGATCGGCCGCGACGACGAGAACCTCACCCGTTGGCGCTCCCGGCTCGAAGCCCTGCGTCCCGGCCCGCACGCCGACGCGACCCGCGCCGAGCTCGACGGCAAGATTGCCGAGGTCGACGCCCGCGTCGCCACCAAACGCCAGCGTATCGTGGAGCTCGAGAAGGACATCGCGGAGATCGAGGCGAAGCTGTAACTTCGTCCCAGAGGGCCTCCCGCCCAAGCCCCTCATCCCTGTCCCCTCTCCCACCGCACTCCCCCGACCGGGAGAGGGGGACCCGGTTGGTGCTGTCTTGCTCTTCTCCCTCTTCTCCCGGTTGGGGGGAGGGCGATGGGAGAAGAGGGCCGGGGTGATGAGGGTCTTGGGCGGCGGCGCTCGCAGGCCACAAAGTTAGCGCCTATGCCCGCAGCCCGTATCTCCTCCTCACCTCTTCCTCGTATAGAGTAGTAGTCTCCTAGACGAGGAGAGCACGATGAGCGCGGTGCAGTTGGACATTCCTGAAGAGACGCTGATCAGTCTCAAGACCGATGCCGAGTCCTTCCGAGTCCTTTACTCAGGATCTCAAGCTTTTGGCAGCCGTCAAGCTGTTCGAGCTCGGAAAGCTGTCCTCGGGGGGGGCCGCGCATCTGGCCGGGATGGCACGGGTCGAGTTCCTGCTGGGGTTGCGGCGCTTCCAGGTCCCGCCCTTCCAGATGACGGAGGAGGAACTGCGCCAGGACATTCTCAATGCCTGACCGGCTGGTCGTCTGCGCCTCAGCTTACTTACGTGGAGACCTTTGTAGTACACTGTGTTGATGCGTACGACGTTGACGATCCGAGCCGACGAGAAACTTCGTGTGGCGCTCCGGAAACGGGCGGCTCTCCAGGGCAAGAGCGTCTCCGAACTGGCCCGCGAGATCCTGAACGAAGCCCTTGAGGAGCGCCCTATGTCTGCCCGCACCGGGCACTTGCGCGGCCAGCTCGATCTCCCGTCAGACACTACTGACCCGTGGCAGCAGCAAATTCGGGAGCACAACTGGCGTCCTTGAGAACATGGCTTCTTGACACCGGCCCTCTCGTTTCCTACCTCGTCGCGTCGGAAAGGGATCATCTCTCGGTCGCTGACCGGCTCGACGCCTTCTCGGGCCAGCTCTTCACCACCAGCGCCGTGATTACCGAAGCAATGCACTTCGTGGCAAAGGCCCGTAATGGGCCAATGCTTCTGGCCGAATTCGTGGCCCAAAGCGGGCTTCAGGTTCTGGATTTCAGCGGCGTTGGCGAACTTGCCGAGGCCGCTCGCAGAATGGAGAAGTACGCGGACACACCGATGGACTATGCCGACGCCACGCTGGTGCTCCTGGCCGAGCGCCTGGGAGTCTTCAAACTCCTAACGCTCGATCGTCGCGGCTTTTCTGTCTTCCGCTCCTCGCGGGGGAAGCGCTTTACACTCTTGCTGGATCAGCAAGAGAACTCCTGAATGTCCCGCTCGATCCACCCGGAATAGCTGTAACCAATTCCCCGGATTTCCAAAGATTGACGCAGTGCGTCACCCATGACCGAGCCGAACGCCGCCTTTCCCGAGTGGATCCTGCCCGTGGGGACCCACGTCGTGACGCGGATCGAAATCCGCGATCTGCGGGGCGAGTTGCTCTGCCCGGCGGGGGCTGTCGGCAAGGTCGTCAGGGCACCGGTCGACAGCACGCATGCCTATCGGGTCCTGTTGCCGAACGGCCGCGAGATCTCTCTCCAACGCCAGAACCTGAGCGTCCGCAAGCTCGTGCAGCGGGAGGACCTGGAACGGGCGAGGCCGGAGGATCTCGACCACGGCCTCTGGGACCGGGTGATCTACCGCTGCGTCGTCGGCTCCATGGCCTACGGGCTGGCGAAGGAGGGCTCCGACATCGACCGGCGGGGTTTCTACCTGCCTCCGGCGGAGCTTCATTGGTCGCTTTTCGATCTTCCCGAGCAGCTCGAAAACAAAGAGACCGAGGAGTGCTACTGGGAGATTCGCAAGTTCATCACCATGGCTCTCAAGGCCAATCCCAACGTGCTCGAATGCCTCTACACGCCGATCGTGGAGCACAGCACTCCCCTGGCGGACGAGCTCATCGCCGGCCGCTCGGCGTTTCTCTCCAAGCTGATCTATCAGACGTACAACGGCTATGTAATGTCGCAGTTCAAGAAGCTGGAGCAGGACGTCCGCACCACGGGTGCGCCGCGATGGAAGCATGCCATGCACTTGATCCGCCTGCTGTTGGCGGGGATCACGGCGCTGCGCGAAGGGACGATCCCGGTGCGGGTGGAAGAGCACCGGGACCGCCTTCTCGCCATCAAGCGCGGCGACACCTCCTGGCAGGAGGTCGATGCCTGGCGGCTCGCTCTCCACGAGGACTTCGAGCGCGCTTTCGCGGCCACGGCGCTGCCCGACCGCCCCGACTACGCCTGGGCCAACCGCTTTCTGGTCAAGGCCCGGAGGAGCGCGGTGTGAGCCGTCCTACGTCCCCTCGACGCCGGCGTTCTTCGCCGCCGCCTCCTCAGCCTACAGATCGGCCTGGTGCCCGTCCTCAGTAAAAATTCCCTTGCTGTTGATCTTCACCTTGGTGCCGTCGAATCGGCGGAGGGTGAAGGACCAGTCCTTCTCGTGGTAGTCGTGGCGCTGCTTGTGGAGGATGAAAAGGGCGACGCGCTCCCCCAGGGTGATCGATTGCTGATAGTCGCTGCGCCAGTGGACGCCCGCCATGTTGCGCGCGATGGCAATATTGGCGGCCACCTTGTTGAGCTCGCCGCCTACCGTGAGGCTGCCGGCGTCCGGACCGGTGTAGTCCACCAGGGCCGTGCCGTCGTCGTTCGGCACCTGGGGCTTGAAGGGGAGCGGCGCGTCCTCGTCGAACCAGGCCTTGAGGATCGTCACGCACGCTCCGGCGACGGTGGCGTGACCAGCACCGTAGGCCGGATGCGTGGGGCTGCCCTCAGGGAATGCCATGGGCAGCAGATAGGAGCCGAATTTTGTGTGCGTCCGCTTCAGCGCCTCGGAGTTGAGGATCTGTGAGTCGATCGGATAATTCTTCTTGGTGCCGCCGACTCCCTCCAGCTTGACCTGGATCAGCCCGCCGTAGGCCTCGGGGCGGAGACGGCGGTGCACGAACCACTTCTGATACCAGACCGCCTTGAGCGCCCGCGTCGCCACCTCGGTGACCAGGCTGAGGATGTGCGGGCCGCCGAAGGTGCCGAAGCCGATCTGCGTCTTGGCATCGGGATGCGGCGGCAGGTAGGGGTTGCCGGCATCGAATGGCGCGCCGCTGTCGAGCAGGATGAGACAGGCGTCGAGATAGGCCTGATAGAGGGCGTCCACATGGACCCACTGCCCGATGTCGCGCATGTTGCGGATGTAGCGCGGCGTGGGATCGAAGGCGTCCCCCGTCGCCGGCGTGCCACCGTTCTGAGCGAAAAGCCAATCGTCGAACTTGGTCAGGTAGTCCTTGGCGGGAAGTACGGTTCGCATGCGCTGCGAGATGGGAAGGGCACCGTAGCCGATCCCGGGACGATCATGATCGGTTTCGTAGAGGAGGTACTGCGAGACGAGCGGGCCGGCGAGATCCCCCGCCTCGCAGCCACGGAAGATCGTCTGCGGGGTGACCTTGCCGCCGATCTTCGGGCCGGTGTAGTCCTTGAGGCCGGAGAGCTCCGTGGCGGCGGTGGCAACGTCCACATTGGAGTCGAACTTGGTGAATGGCACGTCGCGCAGCAGGGCCATCCAGTAAAGCTCGACTCCCTCGGCAGCCTCCTCGGCGGAGTCCAGGCTCGGAGCGGCGAGAATTTTGAGATCCTTGGGGTTCGGCCCCTCCTGATCGGTCGCCAGGCCTGCCTGCGGATTGGTCAGCTTGCGGCCAAGCCCCAAGGTGATCTTGTCGAAGTCCGTCTCTTTTTCGACGGCGTGAAGGAGGGTCTTGTAGGCATCGCGCTTCACTTCGCCAAATTCATCGTGCGGGAGCCCCTTGCTGAAGTTACCGATGTAGTTCGGCTTGCCGTCCGGCCCCTTGAAGCGCTCCTCGTCACCATTGCTCCCCGTCTTCTTGATCGTGGTGGGAGTGCATTGATGGGTGTCGGCGGGGGCCGGCACGGCTTCCGCAGTGGTGGCTGCCAGGGGACGGGCATGGCGGGGGCGCGGGTGCTCGTCGAGCGGCTGCGGGCCAGCCGTCTGATCCTCTCCTTGATTCTTCTTGGCCATCGCTAGATCTCCCATAGAGAGCGGCGCTCCGGGGGTGGGCGTCACCCTAATCTATACATGACGGACGGACCGAAATATTTCAGTCTTCAACGAATCGCGCAGCGCGCGGCTCCTCTCGTCGTCAAGCCGGTCCTGTCGACCGCCGAGCGGAGCTACAATACCCGGGCAGCCAAACCCCGACCCAGGAGGCTCCGCCCATGACCGAGAAGCCGAATCGCCGCGATTTCATCCTTGCCGGGGCCGCTGCCGGATTGACGGCGGCGATGCCACGGACGCTCTTCGGGCAGGCTCCGACCGTGATCTCCTCCAAAGCCTCCAGGCCGGTCGTCATCTCCTCGGCCAACGGCAACGTGTTCAAGAACGGCGGGGACGTGACGTGCGTCCAGAAGGCGTTCACGATGATCACCCAGGGGGCCGACGTGCTCGACGCCCTGGTCGCGGGGGTCAACATCCTGGAGCTCGATCCCACGGAGGACAGCGTCGGCTATGGCGGCCTGCCGAACGCCGAGGGGGTGGTGCAGCTCGATTCCTCCTGTATGCACGGGCCGCGGCGCCAGGCGGGGGCGGTGGCGGCGCTCGAAGGGGTGCGCACGCCGTCGCTGGTGGCCAAGGCCGTCCTGGAGCAGACGGATCATCATCTTCTGGTCGGCAAGGGCGCGCAGGACTTCGCGCGCAGCCTGGGGTTCAAGATCGAGGACGACCTCAACACCGAGCATTCCCGCCGTCTCTGGCTCGAATGGAAGCGCCGGATCGATCCCAGCCACTATCTCGATCCGCAAAAGCGCTCTGCTGCGGGCTTCGAGGCGGCGCTGCAGATGGCTCGCGAGGGGCTCATCCGCCCGGATCACCTCTGGGGCACGATCAACTGCGACGGCGTCAATGCCAAGGGGGAGGTCTGCGGCGTGACCACCACCAGCGGCCTCTCCTGGAAGATCCCGGGCCGCGTGGGCGATTCGCCGATCCTCGGCGCCGGCCTCTACGTGGACGGCGAGGTCGGCGCCGCCGGCTCCACCGGCCGCGGCGAGGCCAACCTCTACAATCTCTCCTCTTTCTTCATCGTCGAGGCCATGCGCCGCGGCGCCCACCCCAAGGACGCCGGCTTGGAGGCGCTCAAACGGGTGGTGGCGAACACCGTGGAGAAGCGCCTGCTCAATGACCGCGGCCGGCCCAATTTCGGCCTCAACTTCTACATCCTCAACCGCAACGGGGAGCACGCCGGGGTGTCGATGTATGCCGCCCACTACGCGGTGTGCACGGAGAAGGGGCCGGAGACGCTGCCGACGGAGGCGATGTTTGAGGGGCAGCCGTAGGGCGGGAGCGTCGCCCCTCCGGGGCGGACCCTCACTCCCCCAACCCCCTCTCTCCCAGCCTCCCCCCCACCGGCCGGGAGAGAGGGGGCT
>JBAPYB010000240.1:0-1534 GCA_049284515.1 Thermoanaerobaculia bacterium | reverse complement strand
GCTGACCCTTGAGCCGGTGGCCAGCCGCGCGCCGCTTGCCTTGGCGGGCTTCGCCCGCGGGGTGGCGAGCCTGGCGCGCGGGGATGCCCTGGCCGCGGTCCCGGCCCTGGAGAGTGCCGTGGCGGTCGATCCCCACTACTCCGCCGCCTGGGTGCAGCTCGCGAAGGCGCGCGAGGCCCTGGGCCGGGGAGGACCCGCGCTGGAGGCGGCGCGCAAGGGGGTGGAGACCCTCAGTGCGGGGGAGAGCCGCGCCGCCTACGAGGCGCGGGCCGTCGAGGCGCGGCTCCTCGGCCGCCCGGAGCGGGCACAGGAGATCCTCGGCCATCTCCTCTCGCGCTATCCGGACGACGTCGAGGTGCGGACCGAGCTGGCGGAGGCCTTTGGCGAGCAGGGGAGCCTCGATCGGGCCGTTTCCTCCCTGGAGGCGGCGGTCCGGCTGGCGCCGCACCACCCGCGCGCCTGGTTCCTGCTCGGCAAGTACTCCATTCTCGCCGGCAACGCCCGGCGTGCCGTCGACGAGTACCTGGTGCGGGCGCTGGTGGTGCAGAACCAGCTCGGCAGCGAGCAGGGGCGGGCGGACGTCCTGAACGCCTTCGGCGTCGCCTATCGCGACCTCGGAGAGATGGAGCGGGCCGCCGAGAACTACGAGCAGGCCGCGACCATCCGCAAGCGGATCGGCGACCAGCGCGGTTATGCCACGACCCTGCGCAACCTGGCGAACATCCACACCGTGCGCGGCGAGCTCGCCGTGGCCGAAAAGCAGCTCACCGAGGCCCTGGACCTCGCGCAGCGGCTGGGGGACCAGGCCGGCATCGCCGACCTTTACAACGACTTCGGGGTGCTCGCCGAGCAGCGCGGCAATACCGGGGAGGCCCTGGAGCGCTACCGCCAGGCTTTGCGCGTCCGCCGCGACCTCGGCAACGACCTCGCCCTCGCCCAGAGCTTCGGCAACGTGGGCTTCGCCTGCTACCTGCTGGGGCGCTACGACGACGCCCTGGTCTATTGGCGCCAGGGGCTCGACATGGCCAGGAAGAGCGCCGATCCGAGCGGTATTCTCATGGCGACGCAGAACCTGGGCCAGCTCGAGCTGGCGCGCGGCGAGTGGGACGACGCGATCAAGTCCTTCCTCAACGCCCTCCGCTCCAGCCGCGAGCTCGGCATGAAGCAGGCGACGGTCGTCTCGCTCGGCAACCTCGGGCGCCTCGCCCAGTACCAGGGGCGTCTGGGAGCCGCCCTCGCCTCCTACGGCGAGGCGCTGGCGGCGTCGCGTCAGATGGGAGATCAGGGAGGGCTTGCCGAGTTCACCCTGGCCACGGCCGAGGCCGAGTTGGAGCTGGGAATGAAGGACGCCGCCAGTCGCGACCTGCGGGAGGCCGGCGAGCTGTTGCGGCAGGGGAAGAACCGGGAGCAGCAGGCGGAGCTCGAGCGCTTGCGTGGCGAGCTGCTGGTGGCGGAGGGCGACCGGGCCGCGGCCGCGGCGGCTCTGCGCCAGGCGGTCGCCTCGGCCACGGCGAGCCATAGTGTCGCCGGGCTC
>JBAPYB010000239.1:0-12590 GCA_049284515.1 Thermoanaerobaculia bacterium | reverse complement strand
GCCCGCCGCTTGCGCAGGATGGCTCCGCCAGCGCGGCCCGCACCCCCCGAGTGGGTGCGCAGCCCGCGCGCCGCCATCGCGGCGAGCGTGCTCCTGGCGCTGTTGTTCGGACCCCTTCTCGCCAGTGCCGCCGATCGCGGCCAGCAGGCGTTGCGCCTCGCCCATCAGGAGGTGGAGCCGCTGGTCGAGGGCGCCGGCGCAGAAGGGCACAAGGTGCTCGGACGGCTTTCGCTGGCCGCCGGCACGACCTGGGATGCGACGCGCGAGTCCGCGGCGAAAACCGGGCGCCGCCTTCAGGGCTGGCTCTCCGATCTGTCCTTCCGCTCGACCCATGGGTTCGAATCCATACCCGTCCCTTCCACCAACCCGGACCCGCGGCGAGATGCCCGCGGTTCCTCAAGGAGATCACGATGAACCCCGCAGAGAACTGGCAAACCCACTCCGGCTCCACGGAGCCCGAAACCCCGATGCCGGCCCAGGCTCCGGCTCTTCCGGCGGCCGCCGCGACGCCGCCCTTCCTGCGCAAGAACCCCGCCCTGGCCGCGCTGCTCTCCCTCGTCCCGGGCATGGGCAATATTTACAACGGGCTCTATCTGCGGGGGATCACTTTCTTCCTCGTCATCGCGAGCCTGATCGTCATTGTCACTCGCGACCATCCCCTCTTCGGCATGGCGATCGCCTTCTGCTGGATCTTCAACGTGCTCGACGCCTACCGGCAGGCCACCCTGATCAACTACGGCTACGCCCAGGATCTCGGGCTGCTCGATCTGCCGCGTCACCCCAGGGCCGGACAGGGCGGCTTGGTGGCGGGGATCCTGCTCACCCTGATCGGCCTCTTCGCGGTGATCGATCGGTATTTCGACGTCCGGCTCGACTGGCTCTTCGATCTCTGGCCTTTCGCCCTGGTCGCCGCTGGAATCTGGCTGATCTGGGGCGCCATCCGCGACCGTCGCCGGGCGGGAAGCGTCTGAAAAAACCTTGACTTTGGATGACGTCTCCGATGCTCGCTCTACTGCTGGCCCGGACCTTGCAGTTACCCAAAACGAAGGCAGTAAGAGCTCGAATCAACCATCAAGGAGAAACATCATGGGACTCGGAGAGCGTGGAGATAACAACGTTGCCAAGGGCGTCGGCAAGCAGGTCGAGGGCAAAGTGAACGAGGTGGCCGGAGCGGTCAAGGGTGACTTGGGCCAGGAGCTCGGTGGCAAAGTGGAGAAGAACGTCGGCAAAGTCCAGGAGAAGCTCGGGCACTCCGAGCAGAAGGCTGCCAGATAAAACCGCTTCACTTTGACACGGAGAAAAACCATGCTATTGACGATCGGTCTGATCCTGTTGGTGCTTTGGGCCCTTGGCGCCTTTGCCTTCCACGTCGGAGGCGGCCTCATTCACCTCATTCTGGTCATCGCCGTGATCGTGGTGATCATTCATCTCATACAGGGCAGACGCGTCGTCTGAGCGGCCCCGTGCAAAGCAAGCCCCTTCCGGCTCCCGCCGGAAGGGGCCGCAGGTTTCATCCTTTCTTAGCGCAAAGATCCAGCACGACTTCCACTCGCCGGTTTTTCTGGCGCCCCGCCGGATCGTCCGCGCCGCCGGGTTTGGTATTGGAAGCCACCGGCTTTCTTTTTCCCCAACCTTTGGTGGGCGTCGAGGGTGGCAGCGCGCCATGCGCCGCGAGCCAGTTTCTGACGGTCTCGGCCCGTTTCTCGCTCAGCGTCTGGTTGTAGGCGTCGGCGCCCTTCGCATCCGTGTGACCTTCCACCGTCGCCGGGTGTTTGCCGGCCTTGGCGAGGAGGGGCACGAGGGCCTTCAAGGTCTCTTCCGCGTCGGCGGTGAGCGTCGACTGGTCGAACTCGAAGAGCGCGTCCGCGCCCACGAGGAAACGCTGGGCGCACTTCTCGGCCTCGCTGTGAATCGCCTGAATCCCTTTCGGTACCTGGATGGCTCCGGGCGTCTGCCACGTTCCTTTGGGCTGCTGGATCTCCCCAGGGGTCTGCCAGGTGCTCTTGGGTTTTTGAACTTCGTACTGCGCGATGGCAGGCAAGGCCAGGACGAAGAGCGTGGCGCCGGCAAGGCCGGCGCGGAGGAGACGGTGCATGGTGCTATGCCTTTCGCCGCACCTGGTCGATGCTCCAGATGCCGGATCCGCGCGCCGCGATGTAGAGGAACGCGAAGCAGTACAGCACCGCCAGCTCGCCATGATTGACGATCGGCCAGAAGCCGCCCTTGGCGTGGACCATGAAATAGCCCACCGCCATCTCGCCGCTGGCGATGAAAGCGGCAAGGCCGGCGAACAGCCCGATGAGGATCAGGATTCCCGCGACGAGCTCGATCCATCCTCCCACGATCATGAGGGTATCCGTCGCTTTCTCGCCTCCCAGGACGCCGAATACCTTCTGGGCGCCGTGGCAGGCGAACAGCAGGCCGAAAACGATCCGGAACAACGCGTAGATGGGCTCGGTGAAGCGTTCGAGAAACCGCATGGGATTGACTCCTTTCCAGGGTCATGGGGACCGAGACGGCGACGGGGCGAGTTTAGCTGCAATCCGGGTGCCGGGGAAGCGGAATCCCCGGGAACTTTTCCTCCCTCTGCAACGTACCTCAGCGGGACATTTCGGCGCGAGGCCATGCCGCGCCTGGGCGATGGTGAAGAACCCCAACCTCCAGGTGCTCGTCGCCTCCGGCCACTAGGACCTCGCGACGCCCTACTTCGACGCCGTCTATACGGCCAACCACCTCGGCCTGCCCGCGGAGCTGCGGGGCCACATGAAGCTGACCACCTACGACGCCGGCCACATGATGTTACATCCGCCGCGCCGATCACCAGAAGCTCAAGCGGGAGATCGCGCAGTTCATCCGCGAGACGACGGCGGCCCGGAAGAAGTAGAAGAAGTAGAGGCTCCGATCCCCCGGCTCGGGTATCCTTGACCGCGGACGATCCCCGCGGGCGCCCGCTGCGCCGGCGGGATTTCACGCCGGGAGACCCTTCATGTTCAAGGACCCTCAGAACGCCTTCATCAGGTTGCCCACGCCGGACGAGCTGCGAGCCCGGCCGGCGGGGCCGCGGCCTTCGGCCTACAACTTCGGCTACCCCTCCGGCATGGGGCGCCTGCTCGCCACGCACGAGCGCATTGGCAAGGCCATGCAGGCGGCCTTCTACGAGATCATGTTCGCGCCGGGGGCCCTCACCCGGGCCGAAAGGGAGATGCTCGCGGCGGTCGCCTCCGCGGCCCAGGACTGCCAGTACTGAACGCAGTCTCACGCAGAGTTTCTGCGTGTCGAGGAGAACGATGCCAAGCTGGTCGACGCCATCAAGCAAAGGCGCTGGCGGGACCTGCCGGACCTGACCCCGCGCCAGCGCGCCCTGTGCACCGTCGCCGAGAAGATGACCCTGGAGCCCACCCGCATGACCGCCGCCGACTGGCAGCCCCTGCGCGACCTCGGCTTCGACGACCAGGGCCTGCTGGAAGCCGCCCACGTCATCGCCATCTTCAACTACTTCCCCCGCCTGGCCGACGGCTTCGGTTTGGTGCCGGACCCGCAGGTGCGGGAAGCCGGGGAGACGGGAGTGCCCCTGCGGCCGGTGGGGGCGTGATCCTGCAAAGGCGGCTATGGTAGATTTCCAACCTGAGACGAGGAGCCAGCGATGCAGGCACACAGAATTCATGTCGTAGTACCCGAAGATCACCGCATGACAATCGAGTTCCCGGCGGCGATACCTTCCGGGCCGGTGGAGCTGATCGTGCTCGTGCCGGCGGAGTTAAGAAAGAGGGCGCCAGCCGAGGCTTCACGGCGCGGTCGCGGGCGCCTTGCGACCTTGGCCGCCGAGTTGGCTCAGGAGGCAAGGCCGTTCCGGGAGCTGACTCTGGAGGAACGAGATGCTCGTCTCCAACGCCTGAGGGGGGCTGGCCGCGGGTTGACCTCGGGAAGCGAACAGTTTGCGAAACAGAAACTCGAGGAGATCGAGATCGAGGAACGGAAATTTGGCCGCTGAGTCGGTTTTCGTCTTCGACGCTTGCGCCCTGATCGCAATTCTGGAGAATGAGCCAGGCGCCGTAGTGGTGGCTGAGCTGCTGCGAGAGCCGGCAAACCGTTGTCTCATCCATGCCGTTAGTGCTTGCGAAGTCTACTACGATCTCTGCCGCCGCGGGTCCATCGACGAGGCGGATTCCCTGGTCGGGCTCTTTGACGAATACGGTCTCGATCTTGTCGACACGCTGCCTTCAGAGCTCTGGGGTATCGCCGGTAAGCTCAAAGCTGAATGCCGGCGCGTCTCTCTGGCCGATTGCTTTGCGCTCGCCCTGGCAATCCGTGAAGAGGGAACTCTGGTGACCAGCGATCATCACGAGCTCGACCCTATCGCCAAGTCCGGAGCCTGCCCGATCCGATTCATTCGATAATGGCGCTGACAATGGTTCCCCCAAAACTGACACCGGAGGAACGCCGAGCGCGTCTCCAGCGACTGAAGAGAGGGGCCGAGGTCACGAAGCGCCTGAACGATCTCTTCTCCGATGGCGAGTTCGCCCAGGAACAAGCACGCACGGCGAGCGAATGGGATGAGGTAGGAACCGATTGGAGTGATGAGCGCTGGTGAACTGCCAGGACTAGACTGGTTTACACTGAGAGCAGCCAATGGCCACAATCAGCTACGAAGTTCCACCCAGCGCCTTTGCCGCACTTCACCTGTCTCCCAAGGAATTCGCACTGGAGATGCGGATCGCCGCTTGCGTCCAGTGGTATGCGCAGGGCCTCGTCTCTCAAGAGCGGGCAGCCGAGATTTCCGGCCTGAGCCGCGCCGAGTTCATCGAGGAGCTCTTTCGGCGAAAGGTGCCGGCTTGCCAGGTGACCCTGGAAGAGCTCATCGAAGAGATTGAGCATGGAGATCGCGATGCACCCCATAGTCCAGGACAAGATTGAGACTCTCAAGGAGCTGTGCGCCAAGCACAGAGTGAAGCGCTTCGACATCTTCGGCTCCGCGGCCCGTGAGGAATTCAATCCAGAGTCCAGCGACCTGGACTTTCTCGTGGAGTTCGAGGCGATGTCTCCCGTGGAGCATGCCGACGCGTTCTTTGGGCTCCTGAGGGATCTGGAGCGCATCTTCAAGAGGCGAATCGACCTCCTGGAGCGCGAGCCGATCGAGAACCCCTACCTATGGGAGTCGATCGAGAGATCGCGTAGGGTCCTCTATGAAGCAGCCTGATGCGCGCACATTTCTCTTCGATTCCTAGCCCTGAAGGGGCGGCAGCATACAGCCTGGGGCGTAAGCCCCAGGAAGGGTTCCCAATTATTGTTTGAAAGCCCTGAAAGGGCGGCAGCGGCCTCCTGCGATTCAAGCTGCTGCCGCCCTTTCAGGGCTTCAGGGTTGGTGGTGGCTTCCAAACCTGGGGCTTACGCGCCCAGGCTTTATGCTGTCGACCCTTCGGGGCTTGAGCCGGTCAAGGATTGACAGCGTTCTTGATCGCCTTGCAGACCTGGACCCAGGCCTCGTCGCGGCCGGCTTTACTTTTTGCCCTCAAGGGCTCGGATGGAGGTGAGACGGCCTGGTAGTGCTTCAGAGGGGTTTCTTCGAAGGAGGACGCGCGGATCGGAATCCACAGGATCTTGACGCCTCCTGCTGCCGCTTCCTTCAAGAACGGCCCGAGCTCGTGTTTGTCAATGAAGTCCGACGCCAAGAAATCTGGAGTCACGAGCAATACTGCGGCGCGTGCGTTTCCTAGCGCCGTCTTGATTTCGTCGAACCACTTCGCTCCCGGAGCAATCTGCTGATCCGACCAAGCCGTGACGGCGCCTGAGCGAAGATAGGGCTTCAGGTGCGTGAGAAGCTCTTCCATGAACTTCTTGTCTTTGTGGCTGTAGCTGATGAAGACCTGATCTCGCATAGCTTCCTCGCCTGGTTTCGACTCTGTGTAGGGCTGGGGTGGTTTGCTGGCCTGGATTTCGGGCCACCCTTGCGCCGCAGCCTCCGCGTCCGCGAGTTCTTCGTCCCGCCGGTGATAGCCGTGTTTCTCAATTAACCGCCGGGCCTCGGCCAAAGCTGCGCGGTCGCGGAAGAGGCGGGCGCGGTAAAGCTGAATGTCGGCCTGAAACAGGGGCATTGGGCCCCGCTCGGCAATCTCTCCCGCTTCGGCTAGGTCTTCCCGGCAGCCCGACTTGTCCCCCGAAAGACAACGTAGCCAAGCACGCGTCAATAGGCCGAGGGGGAGGTAGTCTATCTGGCTAGCTGCGCGGAAACCGTCGATGGCAGCAGTAGTATGGTCGAGTGCGGTCTGCTGAACGGTGAATTCTGAGCCGGCCATATACAACGCGGCTCGGGCTAGGGTGAGGTGGTCTAGTGCGATGGTAAGGAGCGGTGCTTGGCCAACTTCAGCAATCTTGAGGGCATAGCCGGCTCGGTCAACGACTGCGTCGCAAGCAGAAGTGGATATCGTGAAGGGTGCGAGAAGACAAAGTTGCCATGCCGTGCGTTCCGCATGACACAGCAGAAGATCGCAGTACCGAAAGCCCGCCAGGGAGTAGAGCCGGGAATACTCCGGCCGAAACGCGGCTTGCCGGGACTCCGCGTCTTCGAACAGACTTCGCGACTCGTGGCGTCGGCCCGCTTGGTGAAGTGCGTCGGCCAGGGCCGTTCGGCGGGCGATTTTCTGAAAGGCGACCCCACTTCGGTCGGCATATGTCAACGCCTGCTCGCCGGCAATTATGGCTTCGGATATATCACCCCGTGTGAGCGCTAGTTCGCTTAGGTTGCTGGCGAGAGTAGCTGCGCTTTTCCAATTCTCCTGCATCATGGCCTTAGTCAGCGCCACCCGCGTCGGTTCAATCGCCTCATTCAGACGGCCCAGAGCGCGAAGGCTAAACGCCGCTTCGTTGAGCACCCACGCCTCGTCCGTCGGCGCAAGATTTGGCATGAGAGTGGACCACGGTGCTGCAAAGAAACACGCCACAGCCCCAAGGTCTGCACCGATCGCGCCGAGCTTCTTCGCGCTGTAGAAGTCGTCTCCTCGTAGGATGCGAGCGAAGTAAACATCGAGAAACGCTTGGCGGTACATCCCGGCTAGGCATCCGTGGACTACGGCTTGGTAGAGCGGCTGCAAGTCGGCAAGTGTGTCGGGCCAATGCTCGGTGATTTTGCAAAGATGTCTAAAAAGCCGCCGGTGCCCGGCCCACCACGCTTCGGGGAAGCACGTCCGCAACTGCTCGGCGAAGTATTCGCGGAGCAGCGGGTGCGAGTCGATGGGAGGGGTCGCGGAGACGGGAACATTGATCAAACGGAGAACAGTCAAGCGTCGGAGGACCCGTCGCCAGTCGGCTGGGGACAGGCTCCGAAGCGGGGCAGTGAGGGCGTCGAGCTCGGGCTCAAGCGCCTCGCGAAGCACGGCGACGAGCCTTTCCTCGGCCGGGCGGTCGAAGAAGCCCAACAGGCGGAGCACGGCGACTTCCGGGCTGGACTCGCCCAGATGCTGCACGTAGGCTCCAAAAAGATGCCGCGCGTGGTAGCGGTGCTCGGCATCCTCGGCGAGGAGCGGGATCTCACGTCGTCGCCGGATCTCATGGTCGGCTGTAGCGTCGCGCAGGTAGGTACCCAGCAGCACCAGCGAATAGGCGTGGCCGCGGGAATCCTCCACAGCTTGGCGCAGCTCCTGCTCGGGGCCGCGGACCTCCAACTGCCGCAACAGCTCGACTCCGGCCGCCGCGTCCAGCCGGTCCAGCGGCTGCTGGACGATCGCCAGGCCTGTCTTGTCCTGGAGCTCCACGACGGGCTGGCGCGAGGTGACCACGCACAGGCCTCCTTGCTTTGGGCCGGATGGATCGCTGATTTGCCCGGCTGTCAGGGATCGAAGCAAGGAATGGATGGCCGGATCCTTCAGCCGGCCTTGGTCGAAGGATGGCGGATGCTGGAGCGGCTCGAGGCCATCGAGCACCAGGAAACCGCGTTGCTCGACGAGCAACCTGGCGAGGGTCCGGCCCTGCTCGGTGGGATCGATGAGCGGCGGGCCGGTGTGGCCGAAGTGGAGGAGCGCTTGCTCGAAGAAGAGCTCGGACGATGCGTTTCGTTTCTCGTCGCTTCCTTGGCTGTAGAAGGAATGCACGAACACGCGCCCCGCTCCTCGCCAGCCGTCATCGCGTAGCATAGTCAGCCAGCGGGCGACGACGCGCGTTTTGCCCGCCCCTCCTTCGGCATGGAGAACGAACACGCGGACGGTGCCGCCGTTCCAGGCTTGATCGAGCGCTGCCAGCTCGGCCTCTCGCCCTGCGAAGCCGTCGCCGTAGGTCCGCAGCACGTCCAGGCCATGCGGGGTGGTGGGTGAGAGAGGCGATTCGGACATTGGCGGTTCTGGCGTTGGTAAGAGTTCATTGTATAACGGCGGAGAAAAGCGAAGTTAGCTGGCCGGCGGGACGCCTGCGCTCCGTGCGCCCGCAAGCGCACTTGTTCAGAGAGGTTCAAGTCCTCTCCAGGCATACGCTCTCCGGCCTGAAACCGAAGGTAACTGCGTCGCCGAGAGGCGGGGTGGAGAGCAACCGGAGGTGAGAGACCAGTCCGCAGGGGACGAACTCGATTCGGCCTGACGTACTCGGCGAGCCCGCGGAGTAAAGGCGAAGTCCAGACCCGTGAGGGAAGCCCATCGAGCTGAGGGGTAGCGTGTGAAAGCAGCGATGGGGGGACGTTGGGTGGTTGGAGGCAGAATGGTCTCAGAGAACGGGTGACGTGAAGCGGGGAGACCTCGGTCGGGCGGGAGACTTGCCGAGGAGTCAGAGTCCCCATAGTAGCTAGGAAGCGCCGTAATGGGCGTGGAGCCAAGGAGGACAGGAAGGTGGATGCATGAGGGACAGTCAGGCGGAAGTGGAACCGGCGTCAGTGCCCGTGAGGGCTAAACAAGCCGGAGAGGCCCAGGGCCAGTGGTCGTGGGTGGAACCGAGTGTCTGGACCGAGCGCATGTTGACGGCCCTCGAGTCGGGGGTCAAAGGAGGAAGGTGGTACAGCCTGATCGACAAGGTCATCTCGCTGCGCAACCTGGAGTCAGGTTTCGTGCAGGTGAAGCGCAACCAGGGGAGTGCAGGAGTAGACCGAGTGACGATCAAGATGTTTGAGGCCCATCTGGAGGAGAACCTGCAACGCCTGTCGGCATCGCTGCGAGAGGGTAGTTACCGTCCTCAGGCCATCCGGCGGGTGTGGATTCGCAAACCAGGAAGCCAGGAGAAGCGCCCCCTGGGGATTCCAACGGTCCGAGACCGGGTGGTACAGGCCGCTTTACGTAACGTGCTGGAACCGATTTTCGAGCGGGACTTCGCAGCCCAGAGCTACGGCTTCCGACCGAAACGAGGAACCAAAGATGCCCTTCGGCGAGTGGCCGAGTTGCTCGCCGCGGGATATGTGCACGTGGTGGATGCGGATGTTCAGAGCTACTACGACACGATCCCTCGCCGGCCGCTGTTGGAGCAGGTGGGGGGCAAGGTCGCCGACAGAAAGGTCCTGGAGCTGCTCGAAGCGTATCTCGGGCAGGAGGTGATGGAGAGTGCGAAATACTGGACTCCCGAGCGGGGAACCCCGCAAGGAGCCGTGATCAGCCCTCTGCTGTCCAACATCTACCTGGACCCTCTGGACCATCGAATGGCGCAGCTTGGCTACGAGATGGTGCGGTATGCGGACGACTTTGTGGTTCTGTGCCGTAGCCAGTCTGAGGCCCAAAGGGCGCTGGCCGAGGTCGAGGAATGGACCACCGCGGCAGGACTGCGGCTTCATCCTGAAAAGACCCGGATCGTCGACGCCACCCAGCGAGGAGGCTTCGATTTCCTGGGCTACCACTTCGAGCGGGGCTATCGCTGGCCGAGCCCGAAGAGCCTTCGGAAGTTTCAGGACAAAATCCGAGCCAAGACCAAGCGCACCAACGGCCATAGCCTCCAGCGGACTCTTGTGGAGCTGGCCCCGGTCCAGAGAGGCTGGTTTGAATACTTCAAACACAGTCACTGGACGACCTTTGAGAAGCTGGACAAGTGGATTCGGATGCGGCTCCGTAGCATCCTGCGCCATCGTCAAAAGCGCAAAGGCCGGTCTCGGGGTCAGGACCATAACCGCTGGCCCAATGCCTTCTTTGCTGAGCAGGGGTTGTTCTCCCTCACCACGGCCTATGCTCAGGCCCGTCAATCCTCTCGCAGGTAAAACCACCAACCGGAGAGCCGGATGCGGGAGATCCGCACGTCCGGTTCGGAGGGAGGGGGGACCGGGAAACCAACCGGTCCTCCCTACCCCTATCAGAGGGCTCATCCAGACGGCCGGTTTCCCTCGTAGAGGTGGATGGACCCGTTGACTCCTGGGAGGTGAAACCATGGCTTTTGCGTTCTCATTCGAACCCGCTGGGATGGACGTAGCAAGGTACGACGAGTGCATTCGACAGTTGGAGGCGGCTGGCGCCGGCGCGCCTGCGGGCCGGCTCTACCATGCCTGTCACGGCTCGGGCGATCAGCTTCGGGTGTTCGACGTCTGGGAGTCGATGGAGGCTTTCCAGCAGTTCGGCCCGACGCTCGTCCCCATTCTCCAGGCGCTCGGCGTCGATCCCGGCACGCCCGAGATCACGCCGATCCACAACGTCCTGGTGCCGGGGCGGTGAGAAGACGGGGTGGCGCGGGAGACTCGGACTCAACAGCGGGAAGCGTAGGGGCAGGGACGAGCCTGCCCCTACGTTCAAGACTTCGCCGGACTACTTCCTGACCTGCAATTGAATCTTGCCGACCTTCAGGACGGCCTTGCTGTTGAGGGAGGCGCTGAGGCTCTCGGGCTTGACCCCCTCGGTGCCGTCCGTCGCTTCGAACTCCACCTGGACCTCGGGGGCCTGGGCGTTCGTCCCCTTCAGCGCGTTGAGCGCCTCGGTGACGTCGACTTTGCGGTGGAGAGCATGGTGCTTGGCGTGGTGGTCCAGGCCGAAGAAGCTGAGCGTTGCCACGTACTGCTTGCGCGGGTTGGGACCCGTGGTGCTCAGGTAGACGTTGAAGAGCACTCCCGGCGGGCCCGTCACCGTAATGTCGCTGAGGACCAGCTCGGTTCCGGACGTGGTGAGAGCTTCCGGAGTGGCGGTGCCCGACGCCTTGAGCTTGGGCAGCTTGGCCGCGGACCGCACGCCCTTGATCTCGAAGCCCTGCACCTGGGCGAGCGAGGTGACCGTTGGCAGCGCTTCCGGCCGTGCCTTGAACCTCTGGGTCGGCTTGCGGCCACAGTTCGTGACGTGATCGTAGGCGTAGTCGATGGGCAGCGCTGCGTACGTCTTGGTCACCAGCGAGCCGTTGCCGTCGACGAACGAGTACGGAATGTTCTTGAGGTCGTCGGGGACGGTGCCGCCCAGCTTCAGCCAGCACTCGAAGATGCGATCGATGTTGGCGTGGTGGAGCCAGAAGATGGGATCGGTTCCCGCGACCGGGACGTCGCCCATCAGTGGATAGGGGCAGCCGGGACCTACGGCGCAGTGCGTGGTGCCGTGCGGCTGTTGCTCGAGCTCGCCTGAGAAGTCGTCGAAGACATCGTCTTTCAGCAGGTTGTCGATGTTGGTCATGCTCGGATCGAGCTTGACCGTCTGCGAGCGGCGGCGTTCGTCGTACAGAGGATTGGGTTTGCCGTCGGGCAGCGCCTTCGTCGCGAACTGCGCGGGGAGCTGGACCTGGGTGGGATCGGTATAGTCCCAGTAGGGAAGGTGGAGAGAAGGGTTCCCCGCCGAGGCCTGCAACGTCTTCTCGAAGTAGAAGAGGAAGATACGATGCCAGGTCAGGAACTCGAGAGTGCCGTGCTGACACTTGTCCCAAACCTTCGCGGCCAGTCCGGGCGGCGTCGCAGGATAGGTCAGATCGCGAAGGCCGTTGTAGAAATGCCGCAAAGACAGGGGAGCGTCGTTGATCGCGTCCTGGAGCAGGCCGGCTTTGGCCTTGGGGCCGTAGAAGCCATGCATGGCCGACCAATACTCCCAGCTCCGGCGATAATCGGCCGAAGTGTTCACCGCCGAGGTGCGGGTCTTCATCAAGCCGATTGCGCTCCTGAGAGCGGCCAACCGATTCGGGTCCTTGACGAAGTCCTGGAACTTCATCCGTTGCCCTATCGCCTCGGGCTGTGGGGCCGTTGCCTTGGCGACGGGTTTTGCCGCCGGCTTCGCCGGGGCCGCCGTTTGCGCTTTCGAGACCGCGAGCGAAGCGACGAAGGCGAGAAGAATCCCTGGGACCGCAAACCTGACTACACGTCGAGCCGTCATTCTGCGTTTCACGCAGCCCTCCTTTCAATAGAACACGGTAAGTTTAACCTGGCTAGGGTCTGTCCTGGACCCCCAGGCGCACGGAGCCGACCTGCAGGCCGGCCTGCCGGTTGAGGAGCGGGCCGACCTTTTCGGGAGTGGATCCGGCGGTTCCGTCGGTGGCCTCGAAGACCACCTGGACCTCGGGGAGCTCGGCGCTCTTGCCCTTGAGCGCCTGGAGTTGCTCGGTGACGTCGAAGGTGCGACCGGGCAGAGCGACGTGCCCTGAACGGCGGTCGACCCCGAAGAAGCTCAGCGTCCCCACGTACTGGCGCTGCGGATGCGGCCCCGGGGTGCTCAGGTAGACGTTGAACAGCACGCCCGGGG
>JBAPYB010000238.1:0-24101 GCA_049284515.1 Thermoanaerobaculia bacterium | reverse complement strand
GGGTGGCGCTCGCCGCCGGCCGCGTCCTCGCCGGCGAAGGCAAGACGGCGGAGGCCACCCGGCGCCTCGATGCCGCGATCGCCGACCAGCAGAAGGCCGGGCAGGCGAGCCTGGCGCTGGAGCTGCGCGAGGTCCTCGGCGAGATCGAGGCTTCCCGCGGCGATCGCCCGAAGGGCCGTGCACAGCTCCAGGCGATCGAGCGAGAGGCCCGCCAGCACGGCATGGGTCTCGTCGCCGGGAAAGCCGCCAAAGCCCTGGGCGGCTCCGGATAGCTGGCAGTAACGAATCCTCCCTCCCCGCCGCCTGCTATTTGCGCAATCCCCCTAAACTGGAGGACAATTCAACAAGTCTATACAGGGTGAGTCTCGCGGCAACCTGGCCGCGGCAGAGAGGTGGCATTACGGCCGTCCACTCGTTCGACCTGGTGATCGTGGGCTCCGGCCCTGCCGGCCTGTCGGCGGCGTCGCAGGCTGCGGCCCGCGGCGTGCCTTACGTGGTGCTGGAGCGCACGGACCACCTCGCCGACACCCTCCACTGCTACCAGAAGCGCAAGCACGTGATGGCCGAGCCGGGGATGATCCCCCAGCGCGGCGAGATCCCCTTCGCCGCCGGCTCGCGCGAGTCGATCCTCGACGCCTGGGCCCGCTTCGTGGCCGAGCGCAAGCTCAACGTCCACTTCCGCCGGGAGATGACAGGGCTCGAAAAGACCGACGGCGGCTTTCGGGTGCGCACGCCGGCGGACGAGTACGAGGCCCGGCACGTCGTCCTCGCCCTCGGCACCCAGGGCAACCCCCGCCGGCTGGGAGTGCCGGGCGAGGACCTCCCCCACGTCGCCACCCGGCTGGTGGACCCCGACGAGTTCCAGGACCTGGACATCCTGGTGGTGGGCGCCGGCGACTCGGCCCTGGAAGTGGCGATCTCCCTCGCCTCCCACAACCGCGTCGGCCTGGTGGTGCGCACCCCCGAGATCCTGAAAGCCAAGGAGAGCCTGGAGCGCGAGGTGCTGGGCCTCGCCGCCCGCGGCCAGATGAAGATCCACTTCAGCTCCTCCGTGGCCCGCGTCGAGCCGGGCGCGGCGGAGCTGAAGACGCCCTCCGGCCTCGTCCGGGTGCCGGCGCAGCAGATCATCCTCAAGCTGGGCGCCACTCCGCCGCGGGGGCTGCTGGAGGGGATCGGCGTGCAGTTCGCGGGCACCGGACGCGAGTCGAAGCCCGTCCTCTCCTACCGCTACGAGTCGAGCGTACCGGGGCTCCACCTGATCGGAGCGGTCACCGGCCGAGACCTCATCCGCCTGGGGATCAACCAGGGCTGGGAGGTGGTCGAGCACATCCTGGGGCACGCCGTGGAGCCGGCGGACGAGGCGGTGCTCCGGGGGCGGCTGCCGTTCTGGCCCGGCACGGTGCGGGAGCGGATCGCCCTGCTGCGCGACGAAATCCCCTTGCTGGGGGCCGCGGACGAGGAGCTGCTGCGCGAGATATTCCTCTCCGCCGAGGTGCGGGAGTACCGGGAAGGCCAAGTCATCCTGCGCCAGAACGACTACAGCGACAGCTTCCTCATCGTGGCCGGGGGCGAGGTCGAGATCACCGGCCGGAAGGAGGGCGAGGTCCGGGACCGCAAGGTTGCGACCCTCGCCGCCGGCAACTTCTTCGGCGAGATGAGCCTCATCTCCGGCCGCCGGCGCAACGCCACGGCCACGGCCCGGACGGCTGGGCCCGCCCAGAATGGCGCCAGGCTCATCGAGGTGCCGCGCAAGGCCATGCTCAAGCTCATGGCCACCGACGCCGGCGTGAAGCGGATGGTGGACCAGGCCTTCCTCATCCGCGCCTTCCAGGGCTACCTTTTCCGCGACCTGTCCGAGGAGGTGCTGTGGCAGCTCGTGGGCCAGGCCACGCTCGAACGGATCGACGCCAACCACACCCTGTTCCGCGAGGGGGACCCGGGGGACGCCTTCTACCTCATTCGCAACGGCCAGGTGAAGATCTCCAAGGCCTCCGGGGGCAAGGACCTCGTCCTCTCCTACCTGGTGGCGGGGAACTTCTTCGGTGAGACGGCGCTGCTGCCCGACACGCCGCGCACGGCGACCGTCACCACCATCTTCCCCACCGAGCTGATCCGCCTCGGACGGGACGACTTCGAGCGCTTCCTGGAGGACCACCCCGAGCTGCGGGAGGGGATCGTCGCCAAGCTCGAAGAGCGGCGCATCGCCTCGCTCATCGCCGAGGCCGCGCCGCTCGCCGGCAGCGTGCTCTCCGACCTCATCCGCGAAGAGGTCGTGATGGGCACCCAGGCGCTGTTCATCGACGACCACAAGTGCGTGCGCTGCGGCAACTGCATCGCCGCCTGCGAGGGGGTGCATGAGGACGGCCAGGCGCGGTTATCGCTGACCGGCATCAAGTTCTACAACCTCCTCGCCCCCAACTCCTGCTGGCAGTGCGAGAACCCGCTGTGCATGACCGACTGCCCGCCGGACGCCATCGCCCGCGATCCGCACGGCGAGGTCTACATCAAGAGCAACTGCATCGGCTGCGGCAACTGCGAGCGCAACTGCCCCTACGACAACATCTTCATGGTCCATCCCAAGGCCGAGCGGACGCTCTTCGACTGGGTGAAGGGGCTCCTCGGCTTCGACGGCGCCGGGGGCGCCGCCGGCGGTGGGCAGAAGGAGGACGCCGGCCGCACCGTGGCCGTAAAGTGCGACCTCTGCCGGGAGATTCACGGCGGTCCGGCCTGCGTGCGGAGCTGCCCCACGGGGGCGGCGCTGCGGCTGGAGCCGGAGCAGTACCAGGCGCGCCTCGACGAGCTCCTGGCACGGAGCCGGGGACTGTAGATGCTGCTGCGCACGGCGGAGAGCGCGCGCTGGCGGCGGCGGGCCTTCTGGGTCTTCCTGCTGCTGGTGGGCACGTACGTCTACTACGACCGCCGCACCGCCTTCACCCACGGCGGCTCGCGCGGGGGGATCGTCTACGGCGCCCTGGGCACCCTGGCGATCCTCATCCTCCTCTACTTCGGGGTGCGCAAGCGGTCGTACCGCAGCACCTGGGGGACGCTCGAAGGGTGGCTCCAGTGCCACCTCTACCTGGGCCTGCTGTCGGCGGTGCTCATCCTCTTCCATACCGGCTTCCGCTTCCACGACAAAGTGGCGATCGCGGCCTTCGCCGTCCTCCTGGCGGTGGTGGCGAGCGGCTTCTGGGGAGCGGTGGTCTATACCGGCGTTCCCCGCCGCCTGACCGAGGTGGAGGGCGACCTGGCGCCGGCTGCCATGGCCGAGCAGCTCGAGCAGCTCGGCCGCACCATGGCGCGTCTCGCCACCGGCCGCTCGGCGTCGTTCCAGAAGGTCTGCACGGGGCTGCTCGCCGAGATGGTGCCGGAGCGGCTGGCCGGCTGGAAGCTCCTCTTCGGCGGCGGCCGGAAAGGGCGCGACGCGGCGACGCCGTGGGCGGCCGAGCTGGCGCGGGTGCCGGCCGCCGAGCAGGACGAGTTGCGCCAGCTCCTCGTCCTCGCCCGCCAGCGCCGGGAGCTGCACCAGCGGCTGCTCGCCCAGCAGCGCTACCGCAACCAGCTCGAAGTCTGGCTCTACCTCCACCTGCCGCTCTCCCTCGCCCTGGTGGCGCTGGTGGCGGCCCACCTGATTGCGGTGTTTTTCTTCTCGAAGGTGTTGCAATGAGGAGACGCCCGGGAGGAGGTTTCAGAGTCTTTTCACCGGTTGGAATCGTGCGGTCGGTGTGCCCTTCGAGGAGACGCCCCGCCGTCCCCGTGGGCTGCCGAGGGTGTCGTATCGGGTCTGGGTCGTCTCTACGGAACGGCTTCCGTTGGCCCTGGATCTCGATTCCGGGGGCGTCCCAGGGATTGCCGACCGGGGCGTCTCTTCGGAGGGCACGCCGCCAGCTTTCGAGACACCCTTTCAGACCACCTCAGAATTGGATAAGGCCTGCCGGGGCGGGGATCTAGAGAGCCATGCCCTTCCTCGTCGAGCACCCCGCCGAGTCCCAAATTCCCGCCAGCCGGGTGGAGGGGGACGAGCTGCTCATCGGCCGCGGCACCAACGCCGGCCTGCGGCTCGACGATTCCGCGGTGGCCCTGGAGCATGCCCGCATCGAGCGCTCGGGGGACGGCTATCGGCTGCAGGATCTGGGGAGCGACACCGGCACCTACCTGAACGGCAGGCCGGTGGGGAGCGCCGCCTCGGTCAGGGACGGCGACACGATCGGCCTCGGCGGCACGCAGTTGCGGGTCCGGTGGCCCTCGACTGAGGAGCCGATGATCCTGGAGGTGCAGCCCGTGGCCGCTGCCGAGCCGGCGGCAGGGCCGGCCGCCATCAAGGTTCCCCGGGTGGACTATCTGCGGGCTTACGCTTTGCGCCGGCCGTTCCTCACCAAGGGCCTGCTCGGCCTCCTCCTCACCCTGGCGGCGGCCGGCGGCCTCGCCGCCCTCCCCCGGCTCGGGCTCTGGCAGGCCTTCCAGCCCGGCCCGGTGAGCGCCGCCCACCAACTCCAGCAGGTGGGCTGCTTCGGTTGCCACACCCCATGGAAGGGCCCCACCTCGGTGAGCTGCAGCAGCGCCGGGTGCCACCCGCGCCTCGACCACCAGGTGCGGCAGGCCTTCACTCCAGCCTGCGCCGACTGCCACTTCGAGCATCGCGGCCAGGCGAGCCTCACCCGGGTGAACAACGCGAGCTGCGTCACCTGCCATGGCGACCTGAGAGTGAAGAGCGGCGAGCCCGCCTTCGCCCGCCACGTCACCGCCTTCCCGGAGGGGCATGCGGATTTCTCTCTGACCGTCCCAGGGGATGGCCGGCTGCCCATCGCCGAGGCCACGGCCCGGCGGGTGGACCCCAATACCGTGCGGCTGAACCATGCCCTCCATCTGACGCCGGGGCTCCTCAGCCCCGAGGGACGGGTGACCCTCGCCTGTCGCGACTGCCACCAGCCGGGACCCGGACCGACCGGGATGATGGCCGTGACCTTTGCGCGCCACTGCGACGGCTGCCACCGGCTGACCTTCGACCCTGCGCTGCCGGACGAGGAGGCGCCCCACGCCGAGCCGGGCGCCGTCCACAACGCGCTGCTGGCGGTCTACGCCGTGAACGAGGGGCAGATGGGCTCGTACCGCGAACGGCGGCGGATCATCGTCCGCAACCCGGGAGCGACCCTGGGGCTCAACCTGAGCTCCCGGGTGCAGGGCCAGGTGGTGGAGGCCGAGAGCCTCCTCTACCGCAGCGCCTGTGCCAAGTGCCACGCCATGGACCTGAACGCCCGGCCCTTCCCCGTGGTGGCGCGGGCGGGTGCTCCGAGCGAGTGGCTGCCCCTCTCCCGCTTCACCCACGGAGATCACGTCAACCTCCAGGGGATGATCTGCGAGGCCTGCCACGCCAGGGCGGCGGCCAGCACGGCCACGGCCGACGTCCTCCTGCCCGGAATCGAGTCCTGCGGCGGCTGCCACGGCGGTACCGGCAAGCCTCCCGGGACCGCGATCCTGAAGGCCGGCGCCCGGGACTGCCTCGGCTGCCACACCTACCACCCTGCGAAGAGGAAGACCTGATGATTCGACCGGCCAGCCTCGTCGCGGTTCTCGCCGGGCTCGCAGGGCTCGCGGTCACTGTGCTTGCCCCCGCCGAAGCCGCCCGACGGCCGCACCCAACACCACCCCCTCCTCCTCCCTCGCCCTCTCCCAGCGGGCCGGCCTGCGGCGGCCTCGATGCGGCCGAGGTGACGGGCCTGCTCCAGAACGCGGTTGCGGCCGTGGACTTCCCCACGCTGGCGGTTGCCGTGGTGGACCGGCCGGGCAACGTCATCGGCCTTTGGCTCAAGGGGAGCCCGACGCCGGCCAAGCAGGACGAGGCGGTGGGCCTCGCCCGCACGGGCGCCTTCTTCAGCAACGACCAGGCGCCCCTCTCCTCGCGCACCGTGCGCTTCGTCAGCGGTCTCCACTTTCCGCCGGGCATCGCCCGCACTCCCAATGCCGCCCTCTACGGCATCGAGAACACCAACCGCGGTTGCGACCTGAACGTCACCTTCAACAGCGGCAAGTTCCTGCCGCGGGCCACCTCGGTCGCCGGCGGCACCTGCAACGCCTTCGACGCCTCCGGTTGCGGCACCGGTCCGGTGACCGGCAAGGTGGTGGATCTCTCGGGGATTCCGAAAGACACCAACCCCTCGGCCGTGAACCCAGGCGGGCTGCCGATCTTCCGCGGCAGCGCGCTGGTGGGCGGCATCGGGGTGGCCGGAGCGCCGGCGGGCAAGCTCGACGCCGCCGAGTTCGCCGCCTTCTCGGCGATCCTCGCCGGCGGGTTGGCACCGGTCCCCTCGCCCCTGCCCGCTCCGGGGGTGGTGTTCATCGACGGCATCCGCCTACCCTTCGTGCGCCAGACCCAACGGCCGGCCGGCGTGTCCGCGGGTTTTGCCAACGGCGTCTTCACCGTCGCCCCCGGGGGCGGGCAGTGCGCGCCGGACGGCTACCTGGTGGGCCCCCTGGCAGGCACGAGCCTCTCGCTGGCCGAGGTGCAGAGGATCGTCCAGCAGGCCGTCGACGCCGCCGGCCGCACCCGCGCCGTGATCCGCCTGCCCATCGGCTCACGGACCCGCATGGTCATCGCCGTGGGAGATGTGGACGGCAAGATCCTGGCGATCTACCGCATGCCGGACTCGACGGTCTTCTCGGTGGACGTGGCAGTGGCCAAGGCGCGCAACGTCGCCTGGTTTTCGGGTCCCGGAGCGGGGGACATGCCGCAGGTGCCGGCCGGCACGGCGATCAGCAACCGCACGATCTCCTTCGGCGCGCAGCCGCTCTACCCGGCGGGGATCGACGGCAGCGGCCCGGGCCCGTTCTTCAACCTCTTCAAGAGCGACACCCTAACCCCTTGCTCGCAGGGCTCCGAGCCGCCGGGACCGAACGAGAACGGCATCGTCTTCTTCCCCGGCAGCCTCCCTCTCTACCAGGGGAGCGCGCTGGTAGGGGGCCTTGGCGTGAGCGGCGACGGCGTCGAGCAGGACGACTACGTGACCTTCCTCGGAGCCCAGGGCTTCCTGCCGCCGCGCAACCTCCAGGCGGACAACTTCTTCGTGAACGGCGTGCGGTTGCCGTTTTTGAAGTTCCCGAGGAACCCGGAGCAGTGAGGTCGGCTTTCCGAAATAGGCCCGAAGGGCCGGCGGCATGTAGCCTGGGGCGTCAGCCCCAGGAATACGGTGTACAACAATTTCCTCAAGCCCCGAAGGGGCGACGGCAGCGGCCTTCCCGAAGCTGCCGTCACCCCTTCGGGGCTTGGATTACTGAATGCGCTTTTTCCTGGGGCTTGCGCCCCAGGCTACATGCCGCCGACCCTTCGGGCCTGAAGATCAGTGGATCGGCTTTCCTCTCTGTCCTTGCCCTCCTTCTCTGCTTAGGCCTCGCCACCCCCGCCGCCGCCCAGGACCTCCACCTCACCCTCAACCACGACCAACCCCTCTTCACCCGCACCCCCGCGCTCACCGTCGCCGGCACCACGGACGCCCCGGCGGGCTCGAGGGTCGAGGTGAAGATCGGCCCGGCGACCCATGAGGCCGTCGTGGGCGAAGGGGGGAGCTGGCGCCTGGAGTGGCCCGAGCCCCTGGCGGGCGGGCAGTACACGGTGACCGCGCGGGTCACGGACGCCGCCGGGCGCTCGGCGGTCGCAGACCAGCCGCTCATCGTGCAGCTTCCCGGCCGGCTGGCCCGCGGGCCGCTGCTGCCCGTTGGGCTGGACTACGACTCCCCCGTGGAGTCCGCCGCCGGGGACTTCCAGGAGTTCACCGACCGCTGGCGGATCGTGCCGCCGCCCTACGAGCTCAACGTCCAGAGCCGGGGGAAGTGGGACCCCTACCACCAGAACCGCCTCAAGGGGGACATTCCCTGGCGGGGGACCGACATTTTCCTGAACGTCTCCGCCGTCTCCGACACCCTGGTCGAGGTGCGGCAGCTCCCCACGCCCTCGGGGGTGAGCGCGGCCCGGCCGGGGAGCTTCGGCGTCTTCGGGCGCGACGGCCAGGCGTTCGGCTTCGAGCAGATCGCCCTCTCGGCCGACCTGTTCAAGGGCGATACGGCCTTCAAGCCCATCGAGTGGCGGGTGAAGGGGACGGTGGTGGCCGACCTCAACGCCCTGAAGGTGGCGGAGAACGCCGTGGTGCGGCCGGACGTGCGCGACGGCACCAGCCGCGTCCGCGGCTTCCTCGCCCTCCAGGAGCTGTTCGGCGAGTGGAAGCTCAAGGACCTCTCGCCCAACTTCGACTTCGTCTCCGTGCGCGCCGGCATCCAGCCGTTCAACAGCGACTTCCGCGGCTTCGTCTTCACCGACACCAACTTCGGCGTGCGCCTCTTCGGCAATTACGAGTCGAACCGCGACCAGTACAACCTCGCCGTCTTCGACCGCCTGGAGAAGGACACCAACAGCGGCCTCAACACCTTCGACCGGCGCCACCAACAGGTGGCGGTGGCCAATTTCTACCGGCAGGACTTCCTCACGCCTGGCTACACGGCCCAGGCATCCATCCACTACCTCCGGGACGAGGCGACGTTCTCCTTCGACAAGAACGGCTTCCTCGCCCGGCCCGATCCCGTGGGCTCGGCCCAGCCGCACGAGATCGAGGCCGTCTACCTCGGATTGACGGGCTCCGGGCACGTCGGGCGGATCAACGTCGAGAACGCCCTCTACTTCGTCACCGGCCGCGACAGCCTCAATCCCATCGCCGGCCCCGCCCCGCCGTTGCGCGACGACGGGGACCGGGTGGACATCCGGGCCTTCATGGGCGCCCTGGAGCTGTCGATCGACCGCGACTGGTACCGCCCGAAGCTGGCGTACTTCTACGCCTCGGGCGACCGCGACCCCGTCGACCGCAGGGCCTCCGGTTTCGACTCGATCTTCGACAACCCCGCCTTCGCCGGCGGCGGCTTCAGCTTCTGGAACCGCATGGGAATCCGGCTGGCCGGCTCAGGGGTCGCCCTGGTCAACCGCGGCAGCCTGCTGCCCGACCTGCGCAGCAGTAAGGAGGAGGGTCAGCCGAACTTCGTCAACCCGGGGCTCCAGCTCGCGAGCGTCGCGGTGGACCTCGACCTCACCCCGAAGCTGCGGGCGGCGCTGACGGCCAACTACCTGCGTTTCGACCACACCGAGACGCTGGAGCTGGTGCTCTTCCAGTCGCCCATTCACCGCGAGATCGGCTGGGACCTCTCGGCGGGAGTCCGCTATCGCCCCTACCTCAACCAGAACGTGGTGGTCGTGGGCGGTCTCGCCGCGCTCCTGCCGGGCAGGGGATTCGAGGACATCTACGAAAAGAACCAGCCGCTCTTCGCGGCCTTTACGGACCTGGTCCTGACGTTCTGAGGAGGCTCGGCCCGATGCGCCCTCACTCCCCCAACCCCCTCTCTCCCAGCCTCCCCCCCGACCGCCGGGAGAGAGGGGGCTTGTAGAAGGGGGTTTGGTTTTCTCCCTCTTCTCCCGGCGGACGGGAGGGAGGCTGGGAGAAGAGGGCCGGGGTGATGAGGGTCTTCGCGCTGCTCGTTGCGGTCGCGGCCGCAGTCGCCCTCGCCGCTACGCAGACGAGCTCCGACTCGCCGGCGTCGATCGGCCTCCAGCGCCAGCGGACGGCGCAGGCGAAGGCGGATGTCCTCTCCCGTGGCTGCCTCACCTGCCATGCCGGCATCGAGCCCATCCACCCGACGCAGACGGTGCAGATCGGCTGCACGGAGTGCCACGGCGGCGACGCTTCTGCCTCCCGTCCTGAGGACGCGGCCCCAGGCAGCGGCCCCTACGAGGAGACGAAGCGCCGGGCTCACGTCCAACCCCTGCACCCTGACGATTGGCCCTCCTCCGCCAATCCCGAGCGCACCTACACGCGGCTGCTCGAAGAGTCCCCCGAGTTCGTCCGCTTCCTCAATCCCGGCGACCTGCGGGTGGCTCAAGAGACCTGCGGCCCCTGCCATCAGGAGCAGGTCAACCGGGTGCTCAAGAGCCCGATGACCACCTCGTCCATCTTCTTCGGCGCCGCGGCCTACGCCAACGGCATCCTCGGCCAGAAGGCCACCTTCCTGGGCGAGAGCTACAGCCCGGCGGGCCGGCCGGCCAAGGTCCAGCCCGTGACGCCGCTCAACGCCGAGCAGCTCGCGCGCGGCGCCCTGCCTCTCCTGTACCCCCTGCCGCGCTGGGAGATCATCCAGCCGGGAGAGTACTTCCGGGCCTTCGAGCGCGGCGGCGTCCTCCAGCCGTCCTCCTTCCCGGACATCGGCAACCCCAATCCGCTGGACGAGCCCGGCCGGCCGGACATCCGCCTCTCCAACCGCGGTCCGGGCACAGGCCTGCGCATCAGCCCGGGGCTGATCAACCTGCACAAGACGCGGCTGAACGATCCCCACCTCTCCTTCCTGGGGACCAACGACCATCCGGGGGATTACCGCTCCAGCGGCTGCACGGCCTGCCACGTGGTCTACGCCAACGACCGCGATCCGGCGAATTCCGGTCCCTGGGCCGCCTTCGGCAACTTGGGAAGGAGCGCCACGGCCGACGCCACGATTCCCAGGACCGAGCCCGGTCATCCCGTCCGCCACAGCTTCACCCGCGCCGTGCCCACCAGCCAGTGCATGTCCTGCCACATGCACCAGCCGAACTCGTTCGTCAACACCTATCTCGGTTACACGATGTGGGACTACGAGACGGACGGCGAGGCGCTGTGGCCCAAGGAGCAGCGCTACCCCACGGCGGCCGAGCGCCGGGCGAGCCTCGACCGCAACCCCGAGGGCGCCGCCGTGCGCGGCCTGTGGACCGAGCCCGAGTTTCTGGCCAAGGTCTCGGAGCTCAACCCGACCCTCAAGCACACCCAGTTCGCCGACTACCACGGCCATGGCTGGGTCTTTCGCGCCGTCTACAAGCAGGACCGCAAGGGCAATCTCCTCGACAGCGAGGACCGGATCGTCCCCTTCGACGATCCGGACCGCTTCAAGAAGGCCGTTCATCTCAAGGACATCCACCTGGAAAAGGGGATGCACTGCGCGGACTGCCACTTCTCCCAGGACGCTCACGGCGACGGGCTGATCCACGGCGAGTACGGCGACGCCCTGGAGATCGGCTGCGAGGACTGCCACGGCACCCTCCGCGCCAAGGCCACCCTGCGCACCTCGGGCCCGGCGGCGCCTCCGGGGGGGACCGACCTGTCGCTCGGCACCACCCTCTCCGGCCGGCGGCGGTTCGTCTGGCGCGACGGGCGGCTCTGGCAACGCTCGATGCTCGATCCGGGCGTCGAGTGGGAGGTGGTGCAGGTCCTGGACTCCATCACCCCGGGCAACCCGCACTACAGCGAGAAGTCGCGCCTCGCAAAGACCCTGCGGAAGGACGGCGAGACGTGGGGCTCGATTCCCGAAGGGCCGGGAGACGACTCCACCCTCGCCCACGCCGATTCGCGGATGACCTGCTACACCTGCCACTCCGCCTGGGCCACCTCCTGCTCCGGCTGCCACCTGCCGCAGGAGGCGAACGCGAAGTCCGAGATCCACCACTTCGAGGGCGGCGAGACCCGCAACTACGCCTCCTACAACCCGCAGGTCATCCGCACCGACGCCTACATGCTGGGCACCAACGGCAAGGTCAAGGGGAACCGCATCGCGCCGGTGCGCTCCTCCTCGGCCCTCGTCCTCTCGTCGACCAATGCCAGCCGCCAGCGGTTCTACGTCCAGCAGCCGCCCATCTCGGCCCCGGGTTTCAGCAGCCAGGCGTTCAATCCCCACGTGCCCCACACCGTGCGCGCCCGGGAGACCAAGACCTGCACCGACTGCCACGTCTCCGCAACCGGCGACAACAACGCCTGGATGGCCCAGCTCCTCACCCAGGGGACCAACTTCGTGAACTTCATCGGCCGCTTCGCCTGGGTGGGCGAAGGGCGGGAGGGGATGGAGGCCGTGGCCGTCACCGAGGCCGAGGAGCCGCAGGCGGTGATCGGCAGCTACCTCCACCGGCTGGCCTATCCGGATTTCTATAAAGCCCACCAGACACGCAAGCTGGAGCTGCCGGAGGCGCATCACCATCACGGCGAAGTGGAAAGCCTTCAGCTTCGGGGCGAGTACCTGTTCACCGCCCAGGGGAAAGGCGGCTTCGAGGTCTACGACGTGGCCAACGTCGACAACAAGGACTCCTCCGAGCGACTCGTCACCGCTCCCGTCTCCCCCCTCGGGCAGCGGACGTACGTCCGCACCCGCGACGCCACCGGCGTGGCCCTGCCCACCACCATGCCGGTGGCGCGGCGCAAGGGAAATCCGGCCAACCTGGAGCAGCCGCTCCACCCCATCTACGACTACGCCTTCGTCTCCGACCGCGAGGAGGGATTGATCCTGGTGGACGTGACGACGCTGACCGACGGCAATCCGGCCAACAACTTCCTGAAGCGCGCCCTCACCTTCAATCCCGGGGGCGCTCTCACCGGCGCCGCGGGGCTGGCGGTGGCCGGCACCTGGATCTACGTGGCGACGCGGGACGAGCTGGTGGTGATCGACGCCGCGGAGCCGCTGAAGCCGCGCATCGCCGCGCGCCTCAAGGGGTTCCGGCAGCCGGCCGCGGTGGCCGTCCAGTTCCGCTACGCCTTCGTGGCGGACCGCGACGGACTGGCGGTGGTGGACGTGACGGACCCCGCCGCGCCCCATCTGGCCGGCCGGGCCGGCGGCTTCGAGGGGCGCAGCGTCTACGTGGCCCGCACCTGGGCCTATGTGGCAGCCGGAGAGAAGGGGATCGCCCTCGTCGACGTCGAGCGCCCCGAGGCGCCGAAGCTCGACCGCCTGTGGAACGCGGACGGGCGCCTCAGGGACGTGCGCGACGTCAAGGTGGGCTCCACCAACGCCAGCCTCTTCGCCTACGTGGCCGCCGGCGCCGGCGGGCTCGCCGTCGTGCAGCTCACTTCGCCGGAGACCGTGCCGGGCTACCTCGGCTTCTCGCCCCGGCCCGAGCCGCACCTCATCGCCACCCGCCGCACCCGCGGGCCGGCCCTGGCGATCTCCAAAGGGCTGGACCGCGACCGCGCCGCGGACGAGAGCGGCAACCAGGTGAGCGTCTTCAACCGCCTCGGCGCGCGCCCCCTCAACGCCGAGGAGATGCGCCGGCTGTACCTGCGGAATGGGCGGCTCTACACCGTCACCGATGATCTGCCGGGGCCGCCGGGGCCGCCGGAGACCCGACCATGAATGGAAGATCGAGCCGGGCCTTGTGCGGAATCGCGGCAGCGGTCACTCTGACGGCCGCCGTCGCCGTCACTGGCCAGCCGCCGTCCGAGCCGCCGCCGGTTCCCACCGCGCCGCAGGCCGGCCAGTACGTCGGGCCCGCCTCCTGCGCCTCCAGCAACTGCCATGGCGCCGTGCGGCCCCGGCGGGTCTTCGACGTGCTGCAGAACGAGCACTTCACCTGGTTCAAGGGCGGCGACCGCCACTACACGGCGTGGCGGGTGCTGTTCAACGCCCGCTCGGCCACCATCGCCCGCAACCTCGGGCTGCCCTCGCCGGCCGCCGAGAGCCCGGCGTGCCTCGGCTGCCATGGCTTCGCGGTGCCGAAGGAGAAGCAGGCTATTCCCCTGGAGATCGAGGACGGCATCTCCTGCGAGGCTTGCCACGGCCCCGCGGGCGGCTGGATCCGCGAGCACTCCGCCGAGGGCTGGAGCCATCGGCAATCCGTGGCGGCGGGGATGACCGATCTGCGGAACCTGGAGGCGCGCTCCAGCCTCTGCCTCTCCTGCCATCTCGGAGCGCCGGGCCAGACGGTGGACCACGAGCTGATCGCCGCCGGCCATCCTCTGCTGAGCTTCGAGCTGGACAACTACACGGAGGACATGCCCGCCCACTGGATGCCCTTCCGCGACAAGCAGCGAAAGGAAGGGCTGCGGGACACTCACGGCGTCCGCGCCTGGGCCGTGGGGCAGGCGGCGAGCTTCCGCGCCGGGCTCGACCAGCTCGCCCGGCGCGCCCGCTCGCCGCGCTGGCCCGAGTTCTCCGAGATGAGCTGCGACTCCTGCCACCACTCCCTCACCGAGCAGCGCTGGAAGACCCTGCGCAATCCCGAGCGCCCGGGCCTGCCGCGCTGGAGCCCGGCCCGCTGGGCCGTTCTCCGCCATCTGGTCACCGCCGTGACTCCGGACGCCCTGGACTCCCTGGACTCTGGCGTCGCCCAGCTCGCGCACCAGACGGCCCGCTTCGGTAATTCCCCTGCCGAAGTCGCCGAGACCGCCGAGCGGCTCAGCCGCGCCCTCGGCGACGTCGCCTCCCGGCTGGACCAGGCCGCATGGGACGACGCCGAGGTCAAGCGCCTGCTGCTCGCCATCTCCGAGGACGCCGGCTCCTTCGCGGTGGCCGATCCCGCCGCCGCCGAGCAGGCCTTCCTGGCCTTCAACAGCCTGGTGGCCCGGCTCCAGGCGAGGAATCCGCGGCGGGTGCGCGCCGGTCTCGCCGGCACCCTGGAGACGATGAAGAGAGAGCTCGACGATCCCTATACCTGGAACCCGGCCCGCTTCAAGAGCCAGCTCGCCCAGCTCCACAAGCAGGCAGAAGGAGTCCCGTGAGACGAAAGAGACACCGCCTTTCGACGATCCTGCTCCTCATCGCCCTCGCCGTCCTGACGGCGGCACCCGCCGTCGCCGCCGAGCCCAGCACCGCCGCGGCCGAGGTGGCCTTCACCTACGGCGTCCGCGCCTACAACCACGGCGACTTCGCGGAAGCCGTCCGCCTCTTCCAGGAGGCCGTCGCGGCCGATCCGGACAACCGCGAGGCCCGCGAGTGGCTCGCCGCCGCCCAGCGCCGGCAGAGCGGGTCCGCCGTCACCGTCCCCGGCTTTGCCGGTCTCCTCCCTCTGCGCGACCAGCCGCGGTTCGACCTGCGGGCCGGCGCCGCCTATGGACAGGATTCGAATCCCGCCCAGTTGTCGTCCGATACCGTCCTGGTGGCTTCCGGCGGCAGGGTCTTGAAAGGGGAGGTGGACGACAGGGTCACCGACCTCAACCTGCGGGCCGCCGCCTACCCCTTCTACGGCCTGGGGAGCGGCGATCCGCGGAGCGGTTGGAGCCTGGGCCTCACCGGCCAGGTGAAGGCCGCCCGGTTCCAGGACCTCGACTTCCTGAACGAGCGGCAATGGAGCGCCGCCGTCCAGCTCGCCTGGGGCTCGGACCCGTTGGGATACCTCACCGGCCCCCTGGGCTACACCCGCGTGCCCTTCGGCCACAGCCGGTTCTCCCTGCTCCTCCAGGCGGGAAGGACCGACAGCCGCGTGAACGGCGATCCCCAACTGACGGCCGACGAGGCGGCCCTCACCCTCGTCGTCCGCGAGGCGGTGATCACCGCCACCCAGGTCGAGCTGGACTTCCAGCGGCGGGACTACGTCGACGGTCTGAGCAAGCCCGACGCCTGGTCCGTGGGCGCCGGCCAGCTCTTGTTCCTCGGCCGGCGGGACCGCTATCTACGCCTCGGCGCCTCGCGGGGGAAGGAGAACGATGGCCTGAGGTTCGACACCACGTCCCTGGAAGGCACGGCCGAGCTGGCGCTCCCCCTGACCGACCGCCTGGTGGTCCAACTCGCCGGCTCCCGCCGCAAAGATTCGAGCGAAACGACGTTCTTCCCCGGCATCTCCCTCAAATTCGACACCACCACGACCCGGGCTGCGGCGGCCCTGTCGTGGGAGTTGGCGCGCCACTTCTATGTGGCCGGCCGGGCAAGCTGGTCCGAGCGCACGCCAGGCTCTCTCTTCATCCTCAGCCCGCAGCTCATCGCCTTCGACAAATACCAGCGGACCGTCGCGTCCGTGGGCATTCAGTGGATCTGGTAAGGAGGACGACCCATGACATCCCGAATGACATCCCGAATCTCCGCATCCTGTCTGGCGCTCCTCCTGTCCGCCGCGGCTCCCGCGCTCGCCGCCGACGTGGGCGAGGTCGTGCTGGTGCGCAACGACGTGCGCGGCACTCCCCAGGGCGGCTCCCCCAAGCCTCTCGCTGCCGGCAACGGCGTCGGCCTCGGCCTGCGCGTGGATACCGGCGCCGACTCGGGCGCCCGGATGACGTTCGATCCCAGCGGCTCCCTTGCCCTGGGTTCCCGCGCCAGGGTGGTCATCGACCGGAATCTGGTGGACCGGGTCACCGGCCGCTCCGAGTCCGCTCTCTCCGTGCTCGCCGGCCAGGTCCGGCTGGCCCTGGGCAAGCTCTTCCGCGGCGAGGTGTCCATCGACACGCCCACGGCGGTCGTGGGCGTCAAGGGGACCGACCTGCGGGTGGACGTGGACGAGCCGACCGGCACCACGGTGGTGACCGTGACCGAAGGCGTCGTCACCGTGCGCTCCAAGTCCGGCGGCGAGGTGATCGTCCGGGCCGGCCAGCGCACCCTGGTGGCCTCGGGGCAGCGCCCCACTCCGCCGGCCCTGGTCGATCCCAGCTCCACCGCCCTCTCCGCCTCGGCCGGAGGCCCCGCCTTCACGACGCCCCAGGAGACGGTCTTCCCCGACGCGCCGCTGCTCGGCCCCGGCCGCGATCAGGGCTTCCCGGGGATCGGAGGGATAGGTATCCGGCTGCCGAGGGCTCGGCCAAATGGGTAAAGGCTTGCAAGGAGACGCCCTGCCGTCCCCGTGGTATCCGTACCGATATCGTATCGGGTCTAGGGCGTCTCTACGGTACGTTGCCGCGCAATTCAAGGTCGTCAATTCTTGGGGCGCCCCTCCTACCGGTGAAAAGACCCGTTCAACCCTTCGGATCGGTGTCCAACGGAAGGGCTGGGGATGAAGAAGGCCCTGCAGATCGCCCTTGCCGCCGCTCTCCTCGCCATCCTTCCCTACTTTGGCGGCTGGCTGCGCACCCCGGAGGAGCTCGCCACCGACCTGATGATGCGGGCGCGGGGGAGGCTGCCGCCCGATCCGCGGGTCGTGGTCTGCGCAGTGGACGCCGCGAGTCTCCGCCAGGTCGGTCCCTGGCCCTGGCGCCGTACGCGCATCGCTGAGCTGCTCGACCGCCTGAAGGCGGATGGCGCCAGGGTCATCGCCATGGACGTGATCTTCTCCACCCCCTCTCCCCATGACGCCGGCTACGACCTCTCCGCGGACGATCCGGTCCTCGCCGCCTCCCTGGAGAAGGCGGGCAACGTCGTCCTCGGTTACTTCTTCCGCCACGAGCGACTCGCCGTCAACGCCGAGACGCTGGAGAGGGAGACCTACAACGAGGTCGAGTTGCGGCAGTCGCTTCCCGTTCCGGTCCGGCCGGGCGTCGAGGCCAACCTGCCCCTCTTCGCCCGCGCAGCGATCGATCAGGGTTTCTTCAGCCACGAGCGGGAGAGCGGAGTGCTGCGCCACTACGCTCTGGCGATCCGCTACGGCGAGGACTACTACCCGCCGCTCGCCCTGCGCGCGACCGAGATTTTCCTCGGCGGCGGGGGTCTGGCCCTGGCCTCCCGGTCCGGCGTCGCCCAGGTGAAGCTGGCAGGCCGCACCGTCCTGGCGGACGAGCGCGGCCAGCTCTGGGTCAACTACCGCGGCCCGGCCAGGACCTTCAAAACCATCCCCGCGGGCGACGTCCTGGCAGGGCGGACACCCGCCGGCACCTTCCGCGACCGCTTGGTCTTCATCGGGGTCACCGAGACCGGGGTGGGAGACGTCCAGTCCTCTCCCTTCGCTTCCGAGATGGCCGGCGTCGAGGTCCATGCCAACATCGCGGACAACCTTCTGAACCACCGTTACATTCAGGACACCGGCCTCCTGGCCGGCGTCTCGCTCCTCGCCCTGATGGTCCTGGCTCTGGCCGTAGTGCTCCTCGTGCTGCGCACCGCCAGCCATCGCGCCGGGGCGTTCGCCGCGGCCGCCCTGGTGATCGCCTGGCCCCTGCTGGCCTATGTGGTTTTCGTCACCGGCAGCCGTCACCTCCAGGTCGTCTCCCCGGTGCTCGCCGGAGTGTTCGCCCTGGTCCTCTCCCTGCGCGTCCGCGTCGCCGCGGAGGAGGAGCGGGCGCAGCACATCCGCCAGACCTTCGAGCACTACGTCTCCGGCGGAGTGGTGGAGGAGATGCTGCGCCACCCCGAGCGGGTGAAGCTGGGCGGCGAGCGGCGGGAGATGACCGTCCTCTTCTCGGACATCCGCGGCTTCACCTCCATCTCCGAGACCCTCGATCCCGAGGCCCTGGTGCGCCTGCTCAACGAGTTCTTCACCCCCATGACCCGTCTCGTGCTGGAGAACGGCGGCACCCTCGACAAGTACATGGGCGACGCCCTCATGGCCTTCTTCGGCGCGCCCGTGGCCCATCCCGACCACGCCGCCCGCGCCTGCCGCGCCGCCCTCGCCATGCGGGAAGAGCTGGTGCGCCTCAATGCGGGGTGGCATCGGGACGGCAAGCTGCCGCCTCACCTCACCCTGGGGATCGGCATCGGCCTCAACAGCGGCGAGATGTCGGTGGGCAACGTCGGCTCCGAGACCGTCTTCGGCTACACCGTGATCGGCGACAACGTGAATCTGGGCTCGCGCATCGAGGGGCTCAACAAGGACTACGGCTCCCAGATCCTGGTCTCCGAATTCACCGCCCGGGCCGCGGCGGACGGCTTTCTCTTCCGCGAGCTCGACTGGGTGCGGGTGAAGGGCAAGCAGAAGCCGGTGGGAATCCACGAGCTGCTGGACGCCGCGCCGGCCCCGCCGGATCAGGCCGAGCGCGCCACCCTCTACGCCCGGGGCCTCGCCGCCTATCGCGCCCGAGACTTCGCCGCCGCCGAGGCGCTCTTCGCGGATCTCGCCGGCCGCCTCGACGACGGCCCCGGCAAGATCTTCCGCGAACGCTGCCACCACTACCAGGAAGACCCGCCGCCGGCAGAGTGGGATGGGGTGGAGGTGCGGAAGACGAAGTAGGGAGGGCGGGCTAATATGTTGATATTAGGAGCGGGCTGCTGGACGGGCCGACTAATATTAGCTAATATTAGTCCTGATGACGGGAGAGGATATCCGTATCGCGCGCTGGCGAAGGCACTGGACTCAGAAAGAGCTCGCCCAGCGAATCGGCCACTCGCAGACCTGGCTCTCCATGATTGAAGCGGACCGGATGAAAGCGGCGCCTACTGTCCTGCGCCAGATCGAGGCAGTGCTGGCTGAAGGCTTAGACCCGGCGGTGCGGGAAGCGGAGAGGACCGTCTCTCCGGTATTTTCCCTACCGGACCTGCCAGCAGCTCCAGAGGGAGGATCGCTCCCAGTCCGTGCAGATTCCTGGCAGCGGCCGGGGCAGTCGGGCGATTTCATGCTGTGTCTTCCTCTGCCCCGCGAGACGATACTCATCGCGGCGGTCGACGTGGCAGGTCATGGAACCGCCGTCCTGCCGTCGGCTCTCTACCTTCAAGGCTGGCTCCGGGGGTGGACTGGGGGTCTGACCACCCCCCCTCGCCTCCAAAGCCTGGTGGAGGAATTTTCCCGGGAGCTGTCGCGGGTCAAGATTGACGCCGGAAGCTACTTTGCCTTGGTCTCCCGTTCTCGCGGCGCCGCCCATGCCGTCTCCTATGAGGCGGTCGCCTATGGCTTCCGTCCTCCTCTCCTAATCCTGGGCCCCCCGTTCCGGACACCTACGAGCGCCAATCTGGGGGCACCTTTGCCGGCCCCCTTCGCGGAGCTCTCGATCCAACCCGTCCGGATCGACCGGTTGGCACCCTGGCGACTCGTGCTGGCTTCGGATGGCCTGCTGAGCCGGCTTGGACAAGGGCAGGAAGAGAAGGGACTACGAGTGCTCCTGAAGTGGCAGACCGGTCCTAGCCGGGACGAGCTTCCTGAACGCCACCTCGAGACGGGGCTGCCGCTCACGGACGACGAGTCGTTCCTTCTACTTCAGTGGACCGGTTGGGACCATGACCAGGCGTTCGACATCAGGGACGACGCGGAAAGACACCGAATCCTTCGAACCTTGGGCCAGGAAGTAGAAACTTCGGTGGGCACTCAGCGTACCGAGGCTTTCCTCCAAGCGGTGGTAGAGGCGCTGGGAAATGCACGCCGGCATGGCGGCGGAGGGATCGTCATCGTCCGCTTCCGGGAGGAGCCGGACTGCTGGCGCGTGGAAGTGGAAGACGAGGGTCGTCCTAACAATGTCGGCGCGGAGGAGATCCAGCGCCCGGAGAGCGGCTTTGCCCTCATGCGCCGTGGAGCCCAGGCCATCGACGTACGAAAGGGAAGGGAGAGAGGGACGGTGGTGAGTCTGATCCTTGAGAAGACGCTTCCGGAGGGTATATCCCGCGTCTGAGCGCCTGGAGGGCTAAGTGGAATTCAGAGAGAACGATCCTTACATCGTGACCCAACTCGATGGCGGTCGAGCCGTGGTCCACATCGCCCCCATCTGCGACCATGCGCGGACCCAACAGCATGAGGCCGCGCTTGCCCTCCTTGTCGAGAGGAACGAGGCCGTGGCCTGTGACCTTTCTCAAACCACGCTGATCGCTTCGGATTGGCTGCGCTGGCTGGCGAGACTTCAGGCGAAGGCGAAGGCTGCGGGAAAGATCTTCGGCTTGGCGGGCATGAATGAAAACGTCCTGGCCACGGCGGACGTCCTGGGGCTTGGCGAAAAGCTCAATAAGGTGGCCAGCGTCGAGGAGGTGTGGAGCCTATGAAGATTGCTGTGTGGGGAGCTGGAGAGATCGGCATGGGTGTGGCCTACCGGCTTGCCACCACGGTTTTCACTTCGGAGCTTCACTGGATCAATCGCACCTACCGAAAAATCGAGTACCGCGTCGTCGACCTTGAGCATGGCCTCGACTTTGCCCCCACTTGCCGGAGCGTAACCGCCCATTCCGAAGAGAAGGCGGCCCGTGCGCTCGAAGGCGCCGGAATCCTCGTGCTGACGCTCGGCGCCGCCGTGGAGTCGGGCCAGAGCCGGGCCGACCTCTACCCGCAAAACCGGGATCTATTCAGCCGAGCCGTGATCCCCGCCCTCCGGCAGGGATTCGAGGGCGTCGTCCTCGTGGTGACCAACCCCGTGGACCTGATGGCTCGGTGGGTACAAAGGAAGAGCGGCCTCCCTCACGAACGAGTGCTCGGCCTCGGCACGGTCGTCGAGACGGCCCGGCTGCGGGCGAGTCTGGGATCGTATCTTTCTCCTCTCCGCCCGGCGCGCGAAGTGTGGGCCTACGCCGTCGGGTCCCATGACGAGAGATTCGTGCCCATAGCCGTGCCGGGCTGTGGCACCGGCTCCATACCCGAGGGAGAGATGGAAGACATCCTCGACAATGCTCGCCAGGAGGTCATGATCGGAGCTCGCCGGGTGAAGTCCGATCAGCGGTCAACGCTCCATCCGATCGTCGAGGCAGTGGTCAAAGTAGCCGAAGCTATCGCCCTGGATCGGGAAGCGACGCTGACGGTCTCGGTGCTCGATCCGGATTCTCTGGAGGGCCTCTACTACTCCGTGCCCTGCACGGTGGGCAAGTCGGGAGCGATCCATCGTCACCTGGGTGTGCTCGCTCATCCCAATGTGCAAATCCAGATGGAGGCTTGTCGCGAGGGCCTTTGCGAGACCCTTCGGACCGCCGGAGAGGCTTGACACCACCTGCCACAGCAGCCATTCCTTCTGTGAGAGCAGTCCCCGCTCTCTTGAGCGTAGTCGCTGCCGTCGCGAGAGCAGTCGTTGCTCTGGCTTGAGCGGACGCCGCAACCATCTGTAGTACTCTGTAGAAAGCCCGCGAAAAGACGGCCCCGCTGAGTGGAGTCGACGCCTATGGCCGAGCCCCCGAAGAGCCATCCCAACCTCATCGATCCGGAGACTGCGCCCCGGCCGCGCATCAAGGAGTTGGAGGTGATGGTCGCAGAGGTGATCCGCGAGACGCCGGATACCGCGACGATCGTCCTGTTCACCGGCAACGATCGGCTGGAGTATCAGCCGGGGCACTTCCTCACCATTCGCCCACAGCAGTTCCCGTCGCTGGATCGCTTCTGCAAATTCTTCGAGGACGTCAAAGGGAGGAAGGAGCCGGCGCGGGCTTACTCGCTCTGCTCGGCGCCCCACGAGCGGCAGCTCGCCGTCACGGTGAAAGAGGAGCGCTACGTCTCGGGTCTCACCAAGTTCCCGCCTCTGCTTTCGCCGATGCTGGTGTGGCGCCTCACGCCGGGCACCCGCATGGTGGTGACCGGCTTCGGCGGTCCCTACACTCTGCCGGCGGACATCGACTCGCGCACCGACCACCTCGTCCACATCTGCGCCGGCTCGGGAATCGTGCCCAACCTCAGCATCCTCAAGCACTGCCTGGCCAACAGTATGAAGCTGCGGCACACGCTGATCTACGGCAACAAGACGTGGGAGGACATCATCTTCCAGCGCCAGCTCGAGGATCTCGCCCGGCAATATCCCGACAAGCTGCGGATCGTCCACACACTATCCCGCGAAGCCCGCACCTCCGCCGGCGCTGGGGAAGTCCGCCAGGGCCGGGTCAGCGAAGCGCTGATTCGCGAATTCATTCCCGACCCCACCGCCGTGGAGGTCTTCGCCTGTGGCCCCGGCGTCGGCAAGTTCGAGCGCCAAGCCGCCAAAGAGAAGGGCGAGGAGCCCGCCCCGCGCTTTCTGGAGACCACCCTGGAAGCCCTGGAGAACCACGGCGTTCCCGACGAGCGGATTCATCGCGAGAGCTACGGGTAGATCGCAGAGTTGCGTCGCTAATCAACGAGGGATTCGACGACCGCCACGCGAAAGCCCTCCCCCTCAGCGGACGTCCAGGATGATCCGCAGAAGCGGCGCCCGGCCCTGATCGAACATGCTTGCGAACTCGTCCTCGGTGAACTGGAAGTGGAATTCCGGGCCCGGGCCGCTCCGGGCCTCGACGACCCCTCCCGGCCTGAGAGCTCCCCGAGTGCTCACGTTCCAGGTCTGCCGTTGGAGCTCCTGACCGTTCGAGACCATCGCGACCGTCAGGCCGATGATCCTGCCGGGAACCTCGGGCTTGATCGTGGGGCGAACCGTGAGCTCATATCGCCCGGGATAGTGGTCCTTCGTCATTTGGACCCACTCGAGACTCGCGTTGTCACAGACGAAGGCCGCGGTCTCGTTGGTGGACCAGGTGTCCTTGAGTCTCATGTCCTTCAAGGATTTGGCGTAACCGTACGCCCCGAGCGAGACGTCGAGCAGCATGGGCGAGGGCACGTTGATGCGCCCCACGTAGCCCGCCTCGTCGAGCGTGGCTTGCCGGGCTGTGATGCGTGGACCGGAATAGTTGCCGAGGCCGTAGGCCGCGCCCGAGGTGAGGGTCTGGGCGGTGAGGGGAAGGGTGAGGAACAACAGGCCGAGGATCAGGGTGGTCAGGTGTCGCATGGCTTGCTCTCCTTGGGCTTTGTGTACCTTCCTCTCTATTCCACGGCTTTCCCGATCCCCCCGGCAGGCATGTTCATGCGTGACTTCGAGCCCCCCGGCCGGCGCGATCCCGGCCCTTTCCCCTTGGCACGGCGCCTTCCGATGGGGTACTATTGCAGCAATCTCAGTACCAACTAATAATGGGCCTTTGCGCCTACGTTCTGCCCAAGGGGGGACAGCCATGGCTAAGACAACGGACCCTACGAAAAGCACGACTCTTTACGAACGGCTGGGCGGCAAACGTGCGATCACGCGTATCGTGGAGAGTTTCTTGGATGAGTTCTTCAAACACGAACGTGTCAAGAACCCGTTGGTGGTGCGACGCCACGATGCCGCGTTTCACCCAGAGCTGACGCGACATTAGATCGCCTTCGTGACCCAGAACACCGGGGGACCTAGCACCTACGCCGGTCGTACGATGAAATCGGCGCACATCGGGATGAGGATCAGCGACTCCGATTTTGACACGACCCTTGAGATCATGGCGGAGAGCCTCGACCGCGCCGAGGTGGGCGCTCAGGAGAAGAAGGAGTTGCTCGCTATCATGAGCAGGCAACGCCGGGGCATCGTCGAACCCCAGTAGCTTCTCCAGGCACGTGGCACGGCCCAAAACTAAAGCCTGAATCACTCCTCGTAAGCCAGGAGTCATTCCTCGGAAGCCAGGAGTCGTTCCTCGGAAGCCAGGAGTCGTTCCTCGGGAGCCAGGAATCGTTCCTCGTAAGCCAGGAGTCATTCCTCGTAAGCCAGGAGTCATTCCTCGGAAGCCAGGAGTCGTTCCTCGGAAGCCAGGAGTCATTCCTCGGAAGCCAGGAG
>JBAPYB010000237.1:0-16748 GCA_049284515.1 Thermoanaerobaculia bacterium | reverse complement strand
GTTCTGGGGGTTGCGCCGCAACGTCTCGGAGCTGGGGCCGGCGGTGGCATGGGGGCTCTCGGGGTTGCAGGCGCTGGCAGGCCTGCTGATCGTGGGCGCGGCCCTGCGCGAAGCGGTCCCCGGACGGGAGCTCTCGGCCCGGGCCGTGGCGGCGACGGTGGGCGCCGCGCTGGCACTCTTCGTGGGGCTGACCTTCCTCACCGAGCGCCTGGTGCCGGCGGCGGTGCCGCCGGGCGTCTTCGTGCGCTACGCCTGGGAGTGCTTCTGGATGGCCGCGGTCTCCAGCGTGCCGGTGCTGGCCGCGGCCATCTGGCTCGCCGGCCGTGCGCTCCCCACCCGGCCGGCGCTGGCCGGCGCCATCTACGGGCTGGGAGCGGGGATCGTGGCGGACGCCGGCGTGCGCCTCTTCTGCTGGGTCTCCTCGCCCGCCCACGTCCTCCTCGCCCACGGCGGCGCCATCCTCTTTCTCGCCGCCGTCGGCGCCGTCGCCTCGACGGTCATCGAGAGGATCAAGGGGGAAGCGCGCCGGATCGGGTAGAATGCGGCCCGGAAGGAAGAACCATGCGCAGACTCCGCTACTTCGGCACAATCCTCGGGGAGATCGTCCAGTTCGCCCGGCAGAACAAGGTGTACTGGATCGTCCCCCTGGTGCTCATCCTCGGCCTCGTGATCCTGCTGGTGGTCACCAGCCAGGGCGTGGCGCCGTTCATCTACACGCTGTTCTAGGTGGGGCCTTGCCGTTCCAAGGGGGTTGGGCCAGAATAGCGCCACGATGCGTCGCTTCAAACCGATTCATGGAATTCTGATCGTCGTTCTGTTCCTCGGGACGGTGTGGGTGGCGGAGACCGTCCTCGAAGGCCGTCTCAATCCGTCGGGCTTCCAGCGGGTGTCCCCCGGCAGCGACGGCCAGGTGCGGGTGGACCTCGCGGGGCTGAAGCCCAACGAAGTCCGCTTCTACCAGTTCCTGAACTCCGGCAACCAGGAGGTTCACTTCTTCGTTGCGAAGGACGGCAAGGGCCTCGTCCAGGTCGCCTTCGACGCCGACGAGACCTGCGCGAAGGCCAAGCGAGGCTTCCGGCACGAAGGGGAGTGGGTGGTTTGCAACAAGTGCGACAAGGCCTTCCGCATCTCGGAGATCGCCTCCGGCGGCGAAGGCTGCACACCCGTCCCCCTGCGGCACCAGGTGCAGGGCAACGAGTTGCTGCTGGCGCAGAACGACGTGATCTCGGGCTGGCGGTTGTTCCATTGAGCGGGCTTCCGGCGGGGACCAGCAGAAACAACCGACGTGAAATCAGAGCTTTGACGGCCCCGCCCGCGATGTTGTATCGTCGCGCGGTCCGGAAAGGGTAGCCATGTGCGCAGACTTCGTGCTCTACGAAGAAGAGTTCAAGCACCTCGAGGAAGCTCTGCGCCGCCTGCGCCAGGAGGCGAATGCCAAGGCCGTCTTCCTGATCGACAAGAACGGCCAGCAGATCGCCTCGGCAGGTGAGATCGAGCAGTTCGACACGACCTCGCTCGCCTCGCTGACCGCCGGCAACGTGGCGGCGACGGACGGCCTGGCCAAGCTGATCGGCGAGCGGGAGTTCTCGGTGCTGTTCCACGAGGGGCAGCAGGATCACATCCACATCTCCATCGTCGCCAAGCGCGCCATCCTGGTCGTCATCTTCGACGACCGGTCGTCTCTCGGTCTCGTCCGCCTGCGGGTGAAGAGGGCCAACGTCGATCTGGAGAAGATCTTCGAAGTGATGTTGCAGAAAGGTGAGAAGGGATCCCAGGGAGCCACCCACGCGAGCCCCTTTTCCGAGATCACCGACGACGACATCGACGCGCTGTTCGGTGAGTGACCGGAGGCGTCAAGCCCGCGAAAGGGCGTCAAGAACCCGGGACGCGGTTCTGCCCGGGCGAGGGGTTCGGGTTGGAACGAGGCAGGCGACATGACCTTCATCAATTACGCCAGCAAGGAAATCAACTGCAAAATCGTCTATTATGGTCCCGGTCTGTGCGGGAAGACGACGAATTTGCAGTACATCTACAACAAGACGGCCCCCGAGTCGAAGGGGAAGATGATCTCGCTCGCGACCGAGGCCGATCGGACCCTGTTCTTTGACTTCCTGCCTCTGGATCTCGGCAGCATCCGCGGCTTCACCACCCGCTTCCACCTTTACACGGTGCCCGGCCAGGTGTTCTACGACGCCAGCCGCAAGCTGATCCTCAAAGGGGTGGACGGCGTAATCTTCGTGGCCGACAGCCAGCAGGAGCGGATGGAGGCGAACATCGAGTCCATCCGGAACCTGGAACAGAACTTGAAGGAGCACGGCTTCGACTTGGCGACGATCCCGTATGCCCTGCAATTCAACAAGCGGGACATACCGAACGTCCTCCCCGTCGAGGAGATGTATCGCACGCTGAACTACAAACGCGAGCCGACGTTCGAGGCCGTGGCGACGACGGGGGTGGGCGTGTTCGATACCCTGAAGTCCGTCGCCAAGCAGATCTTGATCGAGCTGAAGAAGCGCTAACTCTGGCTACTATCCGTTCCGGAGCCTGAAGACATCCATGGCCAAGGCCAAGCCCAAGACGCCACCGCCCCCTCCCGCCCCGAAGAAAAAGCCCTCGGCCCCACCGGCCGTTGCCGATCCCGCCCTCGACCACTTCGCTCACGGGCTCTCGGCCCTGCAGGCGAAGGATTGGAAGAAGGCCGTCAGCCACCTGGAGCAGGCCGTCGAGACCGCCGACCGGCCCGATCTGCGCGACCGGGCACGGCAATTCCTGAACGCCGCCCGCCACAAAGGTGGACCGGCGGAAGGAACGGCCGCCAAGGGCCCGGAGCCCGATCCGTACCTCCAGGCCGTCTACGAGAGGAACCGCGGCGACTTCCAGGCGGCGCTCGACATCGCCCGGAAAGGCGGCCGCGACCAGAAAGAGGACCGTTTCGCGTATCTTGTGGCCAGCATCCACGCTGTCGAGAACCGGTTGGAAGACGCGGCCCAGGCCCTGGCCAAGGCAGTCGAGCTGAATCCCAAGAATCGCATCCATGCCTTCCACGACGCCGACTTCGCCGAGCTCCGCAAGAATCGCGACCAGCGCCACCTCTTCGGCCTCACCTGAGCTTTCGCCGGCGTCGACCGCCGGCAGGGCCCTGGTCGCGATCGGCGGCGGCACCGGCCTGTCGGCGCTGCTGCGCGGCCTCAAGCATCACGTGGGCACGGACCGTCTGTGCCAGCTCGCGGCCGTCGTCACCGTCACCGACGACGGCGGCTCCTCCGGCCGGCTACGCAGGGAGCTCGGGGTGCCGCCGCCCGGGGACGTCCGCAACTGCATCGCCGCCCTCGCCGACGACGAGGATCTGCTGACCCGCCTCTTCCAGTACCGCTTTCCCAACGGCGGTGGCCTGCTGGGCCACTCCTTCGGCAACCTGTTCCTGACGGCGCTGACCGGCATCACCGGCGACTTCCACCAGGCCATCCTCACCGCCGAGTCGATTCTCTCGGTGCGCGGCAGGATCTTTCCCGCCACGCTGACCGACGTGCGGCTGCGGGCGCGGGGCGTCTCGGGCCGGACCTACGAGGGAGAGTCGGCGGTCGGGCTGTCGGCCGAGGAGCTGGCGGCGGTGGAGATCGATCCCCCGGCGCCACCGGCTTTTCCGCAGGCCGTGGCGGCGCTGGAGCGGGCGGACCTGATCCTCCTGGGACCCGGCTCGCTCTATACCTCGATTCTCCCCAACCTGCTGATCCCCGGCATCCGCCAGGCGGTGGCCAAGGCAAAGGCGCCGGTCGTCCTGTTGATCAACCTGATGACCCAGCCCGGCGAGACCGACGGGATGATGGGCGCCGATCACCTGCGAGCCCTGGTGCGGCATGCCGGCCCGGGGCTCGTCGACGCCGTCCTCATCAACTCGACGCCGATCCCCGAGCCGCTGATCCGGCACTACGCGGAGACCGGCTCCGAGCCCGTGGCGGTCGACCGCGCCGCCCTGGAAGAGCTGGGCGCCAAGATCGTGGAAGCCGACCTCCTGGCCGCCGGCGACCTGATCCGCCACGACTCCGCGAAGCTGGCGGCGGCCGTGCTGGGGTTGGCGTAAAGAACACGGACGAACAGGGACTGAGACGGACGCGGCAAAGCGTCCCTGGGTGTCCGTGCGGGTCCTTGTTCGTCTGTGTTCGTCCGTGTTCTACTCGGCCTTGTCATGAACACCCCGACCACCCAGCACCCCCTCGTGGCCGTGGCCATGAGCGGCGGCCTGGACTCCTCGGTGACCGCCTGGATGCTCGCCCGCGAGGGGCGGCCGGTGGTGGGGCTCTCCATGCTGCTCTGGGACCACTCCGGTGTCGAGGCCCATGGCCGCTGCTGCGGCGCTCTCGACCTCGGGGACGCCAAGCGCGTGGCCCAACAGGCGGGCATCCCCCACTACACCCTGCGCCTGGATGAGGAGTTCCGCGACAAGGTGGTGGACCCGTTCGTCAACGACTACCTCGCCGGGCGCACCCCGAGCCCCTGCGTGCGCTGCAACACCTGGATCAAGTTCGACCTCCTGCTCGACCGGGCGCGCCGATTGGGGGCGAGCCGGGTGGCGACCGGCCACTACGCCCGCATCCTCGACGGGCCGGACGGTCCCGAGCTCCACACCGCGCTCGACGCCGACAAGGACCAGAGCTACTACCTCTTCGAGCTGACGGCCGAGCAGCTCGCCGCTTCCCTCTTTCCCCTTGGCGGTATGACCAAGCCTGAGGTGCGGCAGCTCGCCCGCGAGGCGGGCCTGGTGGTGGCGGAGAAGGGGGAGAGCATGGAGGTCTGCTTCGTCTCCGGCGGCATCCGCGAGTTCGTGGAGGGGCAGGTGGCCGCGGACCCGGACCGCTATGGCGGCGACGGCGGCGATCACGCGCCGGCCCTCGCCGAGCCGGCCGTGCTGGTGGACACCCACGGCGAGACGCTGGGCGAGGGCCAGCCCTACTACCGCTACACAGTGGGTCAGCGCCGGGGCTTAGGGCTAGCCGCGCCGAGCCCCCTCTTCGTCCTTCAGATTTCACCCGAGGAGAACCGCGTCGTGGTGGGAGAGGAGAGGGAACTGATGGCCCCCGGCCTGCGCGGCGAGCGCCTGCACTGGATCGGTCCGAAGCCTGCCGGGGAGGTCGAGGCGACGGTGAAGATCCGCTCCCGCCACCCCGGCGTCGAGGCCCGCATCCGGCCGCTGGAGGGCGGCCGGGTCGAGATCGATTTCGCCGAGCCTCAGCGCGGCGTCACCCCTGGCCAGGCCGCCGTCTTCTACCAGGGCACGCGCGTGCTCGGCGGGTGCTGGATCGAAGGACGGCTGTAAAAAGGAGACTCTGCCATGGGAATGATCAAAGAGTTCAAGGAATTCGCGGTCAAGGGGAGCGTTCTCGACCTGGCGGTGGGTGTCATCATCGGCGCCGCCTTCGGCAAGATCGTCTCCTCGCTGGTGGACGACATCCTCATGCCGCCCATCGGCCTGGTGCTGGGGAAGGTCGATTTCGCGAACCTGTTCCTCAACCTTGGGGACAAGCCGGTCGCCACCGTCGCCGCGGCCAAGGCGGCGGGGGTGCCGACGCTCAACTACGGCATCTTCCTCAACAACGTCATCAGCTTCCTGATCGTCGCCTTCGTGGTCTTCCTCATCGTCAAGCAGTTCAACCGCCTGCGGCGGGGCGAGGAGAAGCCGGCCGCTCCGGCCGCGCCCCCGACGAAGGATTGCCCCTACTGTCTGTCGGCCATCCCCCTCAAGGCGACCCGCTGCCCCCACTGCACCTCGGAGCTGAAGCCCGCGGCGTAGGGGGGCAGAGCGCACATTGGGGGGCAGGCGTCTTTCAGAACGCCTGGATGTCCGCGTGGCTGGCGAGCGTACCCCTTGGATTGTGATAGGTCCGGACCGCGCCCGTCGTCCCTTGAGTGACGGTGATGGTGTAGTCGACGTCCGAGAGGGCGCCGTAGAAGACCCAGAACTTGCCGTTGACCGTGCGGCCGTCCAGCACCTTGATCATCAGCTCCAGATTGGAATCGTCGAAGAACCAGAAGGCGCCGGTGTCGCTGGTGAGGCTCAGCGCCGTGGCCGCGCCGGCGAGGCCGGTGCGGGGGTCCGTAAACTGCACGCTGACCGCGAAGTCTCCAGCAACGCAGAGGAGGGTCTGCGCCGCCGCGTCCACGCCCGGACGCAGGCAGCCGGCGGTAAGCGCGGGATTCGGGATGCGCGGGGCCGGCGCGGCCGCCCTGCTGGACACCCCGAAGGGGAAGGCATCCACGTCCGCCAGGCTGGCGAACTGGCCCGCCGGGTTGTGGTAGGTCCGCACGACGCCGGTCAGGGTATCGGTGATCGTCAGCGTGTACTCGACGTTCGACAGCGATCCGGCGTAGACCCAATAGCGGAGGTTGATCGAGGTGCCATCCAGCACCTTGACCATCAGCTCCAGGTTCTGGTTGCCGAAGAACCAGAATGAGCCGGTGTTCTCGGTCAATGGCAGCGTGCGGCCGGTGCCGGTCTGGCCGGTGGATGGGTTCTCCCAGCTCACGCGGGCCTCGAAGCGTTGGTTGGGTCCGAGGCAGAGAGTTTCGGAGCCGGCGACGCAGCGGAGAGGCCCGAAGATCCGGGCGGCGATACCCTGGGAGTCGCCATCCTGTCCCGCAACCGGCGGCGGCGGTGGAAAGAAGGGAGAGTTGAAGACGAAGCCGCTGCTCCAAATCAGCACGAGGTCGCCCGCGGCGGTCGTCGCCAGGGAAGGAAGGGTCGCCGGGAAGGCTGGGTTGGCCGCCGGGAAGACGTCGGAGAGAGGCGTGAGATCGTCCTGCAGCAGCCGGCCCTCGAGGTGGAGGTTCTGGTCGCTCCAGACGACGAGGGCATTGCCGTCCTTGTCGACGGCGAGGGCCGGCGAGTCGAAGAGGCCGGTGAAGTCTCCCACCGGGACCTCCGGTCCCGCCGGCTCTCCCGTGGCGCTGAGGCGCCGCCCCAGGACCGTGGTGCCGGTGGTCCAGGCCACCCTGGCGCTGCCGTCGCTCAGCAGCACGGCCGCCGGTGCGTAGGCGTAGCCCGTTCCGAGAGTGCTGACCTGGAAGACGGCGGACCCGGCGCGGGCGGCATCGTACTTGCGGGCGAGGATCAACCCCTGGGAGAAGGTCCTCCACAGGGCCAGGAAGCTGCCGTCCGCGGCGCCGGCCAGCCGCAGGGCCGTCATCGAGAAGGGCGCCCCGGCTGCCACCGTTCCAGGGTCTCCCAGCATTTGGCCCTGCGCATCGAAGCTCTGGAACCGGATGGCGCCGGCGAGCACGTCCGACTGCATCCAGGCCACGACGAACGAGCCGTCGGCGGCCACCGCGACGTCGGGGAAGGAGATGTTTTCGAAGCTCCCCGACGCGACGATCGACTGTGTCTCGCCCACGGGGGCCCCGTTGAAGTCGAAGCGGCGGTATTTGATGGCCGGCGACTCCGCCCAGACCACCACACAGCCACCGTCGGCGGCGGCGCCCACGCGCGGACCCATGAACTCGTCATTGGGAAAACCGAACGCGCCCCGCACCTGGATCTCGCCACCCAAAGGCAGGCCGTCCGGCCCGAAGCGCCGGGCCTTGATCCCCTGCTGTTGCTGGCCCCTGTCGATCCAGGCGGTCCAAACGGTGCCGGAAGCGCTGGCCGCCACCGCCGGAGCGGTCTGGATGCCGAAGGTGAAGGTGTTGACGACAAACTCGGGTCTCACGTCCGGCAGCGGGCTCTGGCCATGGGCGGAGGATGCCGGGAGAAGAATCCCAGTGAGGATCAGAGCTGCGGCGACTTGGGTGCGCATCGAAGTTCTCCTCGCGAAGTTGATTTTTTCAGAACGCCTCGATATCCGCCACGCTGGCCTGGTTGCCCCGGAAATTGTGGTACATCCTCTGCTGCCCGGTCGCGGTATGGGTCACCGTCAACGTGTAGTCGACGTCCGAGAGGGCGCCGAAAAAGACCCAGAACCTGCCGTTGACGGTGCGGCCGTCGAGCACCTTGACCACCAACTCCAAATTGTCGGGGCCGAAGAACCAGAAGGCGCCGGTTTCCTCGGTGAGGGACACCGCCGTGGCCTGGCCGGCGGTGCCGGTGCGGGGATCGGTGAACTGCACGCTGGCCGTGAACTGTCCGGAGCCGAGGCAGAGGGTCTGCGGTCCCGAGCTGAGGGGCAGGCAGCCAGGGGCGAAAACGGGCGCCGGGGTCAGCGAAGGCGCGCTTCCCCCGGGTGGGTCGACCCCCACCGAGAGGAAGGCCTCCACGTCCGCCCGGCTGGCGAACTGGAACGGCGGGTTGTGATAGCTGCGCTCGGCCCCGGTGGCCGTGTCGGTCACCGTCAGCGTGTACTCGACGTTCGACAGCGATCCCACATAGACCCAGAAGTGGCCGTTGATCGAGGAGCCGTCGAGCACCTTGACCGCCACATCCAGGTTCTGATCGCCGAAGAACCAGAAGGCGCCGGTGTCGGGGGTCACCGGCAGCGTACGGCCGGTGCCGGCGTCCCCGTTGAAGGGGTTCTTCCAGGCGACATGGGCCCGGAACCGGCCGCCCGCGCCGAGGCAGAGGGTGTCCGAGCCTCTCCCGCAGGTGCTTGCGGCCAGGGTACGGCCGAGGATGAAGGAGGAGAATGGCGCCGCCGGCTCGGGTCCCAGCGTCCAGAGGGCGAGGAAGTCGCCGGCCGCATCCGCGGCCACGGCCGGATCGCTCTGGGGTACCTCCGCGGGCGGATGGAAGACGAGGGTTCCCGACAAGGGATTCCAGTCGCCGTCGAAGACGCGGCCGAGAGTGCCGGCCGCGGTGGCCGCGGTGAAGACCAGGGTGTTGCCGCCCGGCGCGCGGGCCGCGTCCAGGAAGGACGGGGCCGGGAAATCGACGGCGAGTTCGGGAGTCAGGGGGTTGCCGGCAGCGTCCCAGCTCCGGGCCCTGACCGTGAAAGGAATCGGCAGTTGGATCTGGCGGGGGCCTCGGCGCCAGAGAACGCTGAAACCGCCGTCGGACCGGAACAGGGGGCGCACGTCGGGAACGACGAAGAAATTGGCGGTCGGCTCCTCGTTGACCTGGAACGGTGAGGCCAGGATGCCGGCGGCGTCCATGCGCCGGGCCATGAGCAGGGGAGCCGGGAAGGGAGGAACGGCATCCCACAGGGCCAGAAAGCCGCCGTCCGGGGCGGCGGCGACTTGCACCCCGGTGGAGCCGGTGCCGCTCGCGGTCAAGGCCAGAACGTTCCCCAGCGTTCCCCCGGCGCTCACCCGCCGGGCAGAGACCTGCCCCAGGATGCCATTCGCCTCCCAGACCGCCAGGGCGTCGCCAGCGGCGTTGACGGCGACGTCGCAGCTCCCGATCTGCCCGGTCGCGTCGAGGCGAACGGCCTGGCCCAGCGCCTGGCCGTGGCCGTCGAAACGGCGGAAGAAAAGACCCTGATCGACCCAGACGACCGCGAAGCCCCCGCCGCCGGCGGCCACCCGCGGCAGGCCCGGGGTGGAGCCGCCGGCGCTGATCTGAAATTCGTCGCCCATGGGCACGCCGTGAACGTCCAGGAGCCGGCCGAGGACCTGGGTCCCGTCCGGACCTGCCCAGACGGCCATGTAGCTGCCGTCCGGACCGAAGGCGACGGACGGCGAGCTCGCTCCGGACGTCGTTTCGTTGACCACGATTTCGGGCCCGAGCGGCGGGTCCACGAGCGGTGGGACGACCTGCCCCCGCGCAGGAGAGGCGGCGAGAAACCCAGCCAGGAGCAGGACGGTGGCGCAGCTTGGGTAACGCATCGAAGTCTCTCCCTTCAATAGACAGCTTGCGAGCATGGAGCCGTCTCCAGTGGCAGCGTGAAGATGCTACTGTAGCATAGAAACGAGAAACCTCAAGCCTGCCCGTGCGTAGAGGAACGGCCGGAGAGGGCCCTCGCCGCAGCCCGTCAATCCTTGACACGCTGCGGCATCGATCCCTACGATGCGCGGATGAGCATCCTGGAAGCCGACACCCGCACGTCCCCCGCCCCGCTGGCCGGCCCGCCCTCCGGAGCCCTGGCCGTCGAAGAGGGAATCGCCTGGCTGCGCCTGGACGATCCCGGCAAGCGCGTCAACACCCTCTCCACCCGGCTGATGACCTGGTTCGAGGAGCAGCTCGACAACCTGTACGGCGAGCGGCCCTGCGGGTTGGTGATCTACTCCGGCAAGCCCGAGACCTTCGTGGCCGGCGCCGACCTCGAGGAGCTGCTGGCCCTCCAGGACTCGGAGTCGGTCATCGACATGCTGCAGCGCGGCCACGACCTGATGGAGCGCTTGGCCGGCCTCCCCTTCCCCACCGTGGCGGCCATCCACGGCGCCTGCCTGGGCGGCGGCCTGGAGCTGGCCCTCGCCTGCCGGCGCAGGGTGGCGACCGAGCATCCCAAGACGAAGCTGGGCTTTCCCGAGGTCCAGCTCGGCCTCATCCCCGGCCTCGGCGGCACCCAGCGGACCCCCCGCCTCATCGGCGTGCCGGACGCCCTCGATCTGATCTTGACCGGCAAGCAGCTCGACGCGCGCAAGGCCTGGCGCCTGGGGCTCGTCGACGACACCTGCCATCCGGCGGACCTGCGGACGGCGGCCGAGCGCCTCGTCCGGGGCAACCTGCCCAAGGCGAAGAAGCGGCCCTTCGCCTCGCGCGCGGGCGACTTCCTGGCGCACACGCCGCTGGGCGGCAAATTCGTCTGGGACAAAGCGCGCGCCGGGGTGATGGCGAAGACGGGCGGCCACTATCCGGCGCCGCTGGTCGCCATCGACGTCGTCCGCGAGGGGCTGAAGCTCCCCCTGCGCCGCGCCCTGGACCTCGAAGCCGGAGCCTTCTCCGAGCTCGTGGTCTCGGAGACGGCGAAGAACCTCATCTCCATCTTCTTTACCAAGAACGACGTCGAGGCCCGGGCGGCGAAGCTTGGCCGCAAGGCGCGGCCCGGCCGGGAGGGAGCCACGGTCGGCGTCCTCGGCGCCGGCTTCATGGGCGCGGGCATCGCCCAGGTGCTGGCCCAGAAGGGCGTGCCCATCATCCTCAAGGACCGCGACCTGGAATCGGTCGGCCGGGGCTACGCCTTCTGCCAGCAGCAGTTCCGCGAGCGGGTGAAGCGCCGCCGCTCGACCGAGGCGGAGGCCAAGGCGGCGATGGGGCGCATCCTTCCCACCGCCGACTATGACCCGCTGCGGCGGGTCGGCCTCGTGGTCGAAGCCGTGTTCGAGGACCTGGAAGTCAAGCGGAAGGTAATCCGCGAAGCCGAGGCCGCGGCTCTGGAGGGCCTCATCTTCGCCTCCAACACCTCCTCCATCCCCATCGGCAAGCTGGCCGAGGCGAGCCGCCGGCCGGAGAACGTGGTGGGTATGCACTTCTTCAGCCCGGTGGCGAAGATGCCGCTGCTGGAGGTCATCCGCCACCCCGGCACCTCCGAGGAGACCCTGGCGACTATCGTGGAGCTGGGGCGGACGATGGGCAAAACGGTGATCGTGGTGGGCGACGGCCCGGGCTTCTTCACCAGCCGGGTGCTCGGCACCATGCTCAACGAAGCCTCCTGGATGCTGACCGAGGGTGCGGCCATCGACCGCGTGGACACGGCCATGACCCGCTGGGGCTGGCCGGTGGGTCCCTTCGCCCTGATGGACGAGGTCGGTCTCGACGTCGGCGCCCACGTCGGCGAGGTGATGCGCGACGCGCTCGGCGACCGGGTGTCACCGCCGCCCGTCTTCGAGCGGATGCTCCACGACCGCCGGTTGGGCCGCAAGGCGAAGCGCGGCTTCTATATCTATGAAGAGAAGGACGCCAAGGGCAAGGGGAAGACCAGCAAGAAGGTTGACCCGGCCGTCTACCCCCTCCTCGGCTGGCGCGAGGCCCCGATCGCCGACGAGGAGATCGTGGAGCGCTGCTGGCTCCAGATGTTGAACGAGACCGCCCGCTGTATGGAGGAGGGGATCATCACCAACCCGGCGGACGTCGACATCGGCGTCATCTTCGGCTTCGGCTTCCCGCCGTTCCGCGGCGGCCTGCTGCGCGAGGCGGACCGCCAGGGGCTGCGCTGGGTCGTGGACCAGCTCGATGGCTACGCCGACCGCCACGGCGAGCGCCTGCGCCCGGCGAACCTGTTGCGGGAGATGGCGCGCACGGGCGAGAGCTTCTACAAGACGCAGGTGGACCGGTAAGACGGAACTCTGAGCCCGCACAAGGGCCCCCGCCGAACCGGTCCCGGGGCTCGCGGGTGGCTCCGGCCTCTCCCATGCGCACACCGATCTTCCAGATTGACGCCTTCACCACCCGCCGATTCGCGGGAAACCCGGCTGCGGTGATGCCGATGGAGAGCTTTCTGGCTGATCCGGTCCTGCAGGCCCTTGCGGCCGAGAACAACCTGTCGGAGACGGCTTTTCTGGTCGCGGAAGCCGGCGACTATCGCTTGCGCTGGTTCACACCGACCACCGAAGTGCCGCTTTGCGGCCACGCCACGCTGGCCAGCGCGGCGGTGGTCATGGAGCGGCTCGAGCCTGGACGCAGCACAGTGGTCTTCCACACGTTGAGCGGACCCCTGACGGTGAAGCGGACGGCGACGGGTTATGTCATGGACTTTCCGTCCCGGCCGTCCCAGCCGGTCCCGGTACCGCCCGGGCTGGCCGAAGCGCTGGGTGCCGTCCCCATGGAGGTTGGGGTCGACGCCTTCAACTACCTGGCGCTGCTGGAGAGCGCGCAGGTGGTGCGTGAGCTCGCTCCTGAGATCGCCGCGATTGCCCGCATGGACCGCAGTGGGGTGATTGTGACCGCGCCCGGGGACGGCACCTACGATTTCGTCAGTCGCTACTTCGCTCCGGCCAAGGGCATTCCGGAAGATCCCGTGACGGGCGGTGCGCATTGCGCGCTCGCGCCCTATTGGGCCCAACGACTGGGCAAGACTGAGTTTCGCGCCTTCCAGGCCTCGCGGCGTGGCGGAGAGATCCTATGCCGGCTGGTCCGCGATCGTGTCGAGCTGGAAGGCGCTTGCGTTTTCTACCTCGAAGGCGAGGTGGAGATCTAACTAACTAATATAAAAAGACAGGAGAGGGTGCCGATACCGGGTTTTTCTTGTCCTTGGCGTCCTTGCTAGCAGCTCTCCGTTGTTCCTTCTGCAGCCTGTCACGCGCAAAGCTCCGAGACGACCTCGCCAGCGGAAAACGCCAGCGTAGCCCGGCGCAGCCACCGGTCCAGGCGATCGAGATCTCCACAGCGCAGGACCTCCTCCCGCTGCGCCTCGGTCACAGCGATGCCGCGTGTTTCCAGGACACTGAGAATGGCTTCGGCTTTTCCCTGGGCCCTTCCCTGAGCCTTTCCCCGGACTTCTCCCTGGGCTTCTCCCCTGGCTTCCGCCGCGGCTTCCCGCTTGCGGAACTCCGGGTTGCCCTTGGCGGCCAGGGCCTCGACCACCGCGTTGTCGGCTGCTGCGGCGTCGAGCAGGGCCGCTACCGGCAGCGGCTTCACCAGGCAGGGATCCTCGATCTGCGCATCCCCTGCCAGGGGGCGCCAGCTCCGGCTTTCCGCGGACCACTCCCGCACCCGCCGGGGACCCTTGACCGAGATCGTGAAGATCCGCCGCACGCCGCGACGGTGCATGGTCACGGCCTTCTCCGTCACTTCCTGTTCGCCAGATGCTCATCGAGCGGCGGGAAGGGTTCCCGACCCGGCAGATGCAGAGAGGAGGAACCCGAGCGGCCGGGAGCTTTGAGGCTGTAGCCCGAGTCGTTGGCGTCCATGTCGGCATGATAGCAAAAATCGCGGGTCTTCGAGCCTGGCTCCGGTCGCCCGGTCGGGAGCTACCGTGGCGAAGAAGCTTAGAACTTGGTAGGCTTGAGGGCAGGACGACGCGGGCGCTTGGAGAGAATTGTGCCCCGATCCAAGGTGAGGAGAGTCTCGAATGAGCCCTACCACTGCTTCGGTGTTTGACCTGAGCCCCGCGGAGAAACTCCAACTCGTTGAGGATTTGTGGGATGACCTTGCAGCCACCTCCGAGGCGGTACCCGTCTATGATTGGCAAAAAAAGGAGCTCGCCCGAAGGAAGGCGAACCTACTCCAGAACCCTTCCTCAGGTTTGAGCTGGGAAGAAGTGAAGCGACGGGTCCGTGGCCGCTATGGCCGCTGATCTGATCGTCGCACCAGAGGCCGAGCAAGACCTCGTTGAAGCTTACGGGTGGTACGAAGACCAGCGAGTGGGCTTGGGAGAAGAGTTTCTGAGCTGTATTGACGCCTGTATCGAAACCGTCCGCCGTTTTCCCGCGGCGAACGCCTTGATACACGAGAACTACCGCCGAGCTTTGCCCCGCCGTTTCCCTTACGCCGTGTTCTACGAATATGTGGACGGAGTGGTCACCGTGTATTGTGTGTTCCATACCTCTCAGGATTCAGAAAAATGGATCAAGCGCCTGCCCTGATCCGGCAGAAGCTCTACGACTAGGAGAGCGCCAAGATGCGTAACCCGATCATCGAACTGCACCGCCACCCTTCACCGTAGACGGCTGGCCGGTCGCGGTGCTCGGTCCCTTCCAAGAACGGCGACACGCTGGAAGATCTCGAAGGTCCATGGAAGAACTGAGCCGGCCTGCAGTGATCGCGAAACCCGTTATCGTAAGAGCAAAAGGAGGACCGTAATGAAGAAGACCTTCTCTCGTCTGATTTTCCTCGCAGGAGTCCTCGGATTGGTCATCTGGCCTCTATTGACTCCGGCCTATGCCCATGGCCCCATCTGCCAGGAAATCCAGGGTGCCCCCTGCTCGCCCAATGGAGCTGAACGGAGCTGTGTAGATGCTTTGGATTGGGGACCGGGAATCTGTATCTGCACCGACACGCTCTGGGATTGCGGCGTCTCAGAGCTCTGAACAGTCGGCGGCGTGCCCTGCCAAGGAGACACCATGGCGTCCCCGCGGTGAGCTACCGCTCCGAGACGACCTCGCCAGCGGAAGACGCCAGCGTAGCCCGGCGCAGCCACCGGTCCAGGCGATCGAGATCTCCACAGCGCAGGATCTCCTCCCGCTGCGCCTCGGTCACAGCGATGCCGCGTGTTTCCAGGACACTGAGAATGGCTTCGGCTTTTCCCTGAGCCTTTCCCCGGACTTCTCCCTGGGCTTTTCCCCTGGCTTCCGCCGCGGCTTCCCGCTTGCGGATCTCCGGGTTGCCCTTGGCGGCCAGGGCCTCGACCACCGCGTTGTCGGCTGCGGCGGCGTCGAGCAGGGCCGCTACCGGCAGCGGCTTCACCAGGCAGGGATCCTCGATCTGCGCATCCCCTGCCAGGGGGCGCCAGCTCCGGCTTTCCGCGGCCCACTCCCGCACCCGCCGGGGACCCTTGACCGAGGAGATCGCGAAAATCCGCCGTACGCCGCGACGGTGCATGCTCACCGCCTTCTCCTGCACGTCCTGTTCGCGCTGCTCCGAGACCACCTCAAAGGCGATCTCCTCCAGGTAGCGCGAACCCGTCGCCGGATCGACGCCGGCTTTGCGCACACAGGCGTCAGTGGCGAAGTCCGCATCCACGGCGTGGCGGGTGAGGAGGTCCGCCGAGCCGACGTATCCAGGGGCGACGTGCGCCCTCAGGACGTAGTCGAGGTCGCTCTGTTGGTCGGCATGGGGCGCCAGAGCCGGGAAGGCGACCACCCGCCGGCCGCTGATGATCTCGTCGCGGGTGACCTCCGGCACGACCAAGTGCTCATCGATCGGAGGGAAGGGCTCCCGGCCCGTCAGATGCAGAGAGGAGGAATCCGAGCGGCCGGAGGCTTTGAGGCTGTAGCCCGAGTCGTTCGGGTCCATGCCGGCATAATAGCAAAAATCGCGTGTCCACGAGCCAGGCTTGACCAGGAACAAGCCGCCCGTCGCCGTCCAGGAAAACAGGTCAGAGCCCTGGAGTCTCAGGCCTGGGCACCCAGAGATACCGGCTCGCCTTGGAATCGCCGCCGTCATCGCTGATCGATCAGAAGCAAGCCAGGCTTGCCATTCCGGTCGAGCTGGCGGTCCTCGGCTGACGGAGGGCTCGTTTGCCTCCGGCGTGCCGGGCGGGCGGTCCTGAATGCGCCCTGATTGACAAAGTCGATTTACTGTAGCTACAGTAAAGCATGCGCATCGAGTTCGACCCAGCCAAAGACTTGGCGAACCAGGCGAAGCATGGTGTCTCTTTGGCCCTGGCAGGCGAGCTCGACTGGGACGCCGCGTTGGTCTGGATCGATGACCGGTTCGAATACGGTGAGACGCGCATGGTCGCGCTCGCACCGACGACTTCGATCCTCTACTACGTGGCCTTTGTAGACCGTGGCGAAGCGATGAGGATCATCAGCCTGCGCCCCGCCAATCGTCGCGAGGTGAAACATTATGTCCAGAGTCTCTAAGCGACCTGCTGTAAAGATGCCCACCCTAGAGGAAGACAAGGCGATCACGGCAGCGGCAAGGAACGATCCCGATGCCCAGCCGCTTACGGCAAAGCAGTTGAAAGCCATGGTTCCACTGCGTTCGCTGCGTGGCCGTCCGAAGACCGAGAACAAAAAGCTGCTGGTCTCAGTTCGCTACAGCCCTGAAGTCGTTGCGTACTTCAAGTCCACAGGCGAAGGTTGGCAATCACGAATGGATGGCGTGCTCCGCGAGTATGTGGAGCGTCATTCTCGCAGGTCATGAAGTTGAGGCTGCGGCCAGGCAGCCTTGCGACGGGCGTTTCCGGCGGCTAGCATAGAAATAGATGCAAGATCCTACCAATGGGGTCCGGCCGGGCGGGTTCGCGGGTGATGGCCGCACTCCCATCGGCCATCTTCGCCGC
>JBAPYB010000236.1:0-8008 GCA_049284515.1 Thermoanaerobaculia bacterium | reverse complement strand
CTACGACGCCGTGGCGGCCACGCAGGTGCGGGTGCTGGCGGGGATCGCCGGCTACGCCGTGCTCTTCCTCCTCTTCCACTGGTGGCGGCGGATGGGGCCGGCGCTGCGCGACCGCCGTGCGCTCTCGTTCGCCGCCGTGGGCGCCTTCTTCGGTCCCTGCATCGGCGTCTCCCTCTCGCTCTACGCCGTCCAGCGCACGGTCTCGGGAGTGGCCGCCAGCATCATGGCGCTGACGCCGATCCTGCTCATCCCGCTGGTCGTCCTCCTGCGCCGGGAGCGTGTCGGAATCGGCGGTATGGCCGGCGCCGCGGTGGCCGTGGCCGGCGTGGCCATCCTCTTCTTATAGGGAATCCTGCGGTTGACTTCTATGGCAACTTGACATAGAGTCGGCTCCTGTTCGCTGCACGAGTCCCTTTCCGAAGGAGGATACGAGGTATGAAAGCAAAGCCCTGGTGGTGGGTGATGGCTCTTGTCCTACTGACCGCGACGGCGGCCCCGATGCTGGGCCAGGCGCAGTTTGCGGGGGCCGAGTTCCGGGTCAACGGCGACACCAATTCCATTCTGCACAATCCGGCGGTCGCCTTCGGCGCCAACGGCAATGCCCTCGTGGTCTGGCAGGACGAGCAGGCCGGTTTGCGGGGCCGCTTCTACAACAACAACGGCAATGCCCTCGGCAACGAGCTGGCGCTGGTGGCCAACCAGAAGCTCCGGGGCCTGCCGGCCCACGGCATCGAGATCGTCCGCCAGGACGCGGCCGTGGCCTTCCTGGCCAGCGGCGACTTCGTCCTCGCCTGGACGGAGGAGAGGGACAACGTCAGCGTCGACATCTTCTACGAGAGCCGCCAGGTGATCGATCGCAACGTGGTGGCGCAGAGGTTCTCCGCCGGGGGCGTGCCGCAGGGTACGCCGGCCCGGCTCAACGCCTCGGCCGCGGGCTACCAGAGCTTGCCCAAGATCCTGGTGCGCAGCGGCAGCCTTGATCCCTTCGTGGTCTGGCAGACGGAGAGCGGCGTTTTCGGCCGTGCCTTCCGGCCGGAGAAGAGCAAGGCGGTGGGCGCCGAGGTGAAGATCAGCTCGGGTCTGGGCGGCAATCCGGTGATCGCCGGCGACGCCGCGGGCAACTTCCTGGTCTCCTGGGAAGCGCCCGACCGCAGCTCGCAGGGCGTCTATGCCCGGTTGTTCGACCGCACGGCGACGCCGAGAGGCGGCGAGTTCCTTGTCAACTCCACCGTGAATGGATTGCAGCGGCGGCCGGCGGTGACGGCGGTCAAGCCCGACGGTTGGCTGGTGGTCTGGCAGGGCCAGGGGGCGACGACCAAGGACGCCCACATCTACGGCCAGTTCCTGGGCGGCCGCGGCTCGTTCGTCGGGCCGGAGCTCCGCATCAGCCAGGGCGTGGGACCGACCCAGGTCTCGCCCGCCGTGGCCGAGCTCACGGGTGGCCACTTCGTGGTCGCCTGGACCGACTGGCAGCAGCCGTTCCCGATCGGCGTCTTCAGCGTCGAGCTCGACCATCTCGGCAATGCCTTGGGAGCGGAGATGGAGATCAACACCCGGCCGATCGGCTCGCAGGTGCGCACCGCCATCGCGGCCTTCGGCGCGAACGTCCTGGTTCCCTGGGAAGGGTTCACCGACAGCAATACGCACCCGGGCATCTCGGCCCGCCGGCTGACCTTCTAGCGCTTCGTCTCGCCGGCGCGGCCACGCTCGCGCGCCGGTCGAGTCTCACCCCCAACCCGCCGGATTTCCGGCGGGTTTTTTATTGCGGGCTCTTTGGACCCCGAAGTGGGCTACGGCCAGAGCATCCCGGCAAGGGCGGCACCAACGACTCCTTGACAAACTTACCGCCTTCCCCCAAGGAGCAGTCGTTTGCTCGTGGTGTTGACGGTTGACGTGGCGTTGCTATACTCCGTTTCAAGGGAGCGGGTGAGAGGTGTGCCCGCTCGATGCGAGAGCTTAGACGCAGGAACTGCCCAAACCTTACTTCTAATGCCCGGCTATCCCGACCTCCTGCCCTGCAGTTTGCGTTTCATGGAACTCAGCTTCCATGTCAGCGATGGACTAAGTTCTCTCCAAGCCTTCTGGGAAGCTCGCGGCCTTCCTTCCTCAAAAGAGCCGCTGATGTTTGCAGGCTACTCTCGCGCTGGGCATCGACACACCGTTTTTGTTCTATGGCATCGTAGCCACGATAACTGCGCCGATGTTTATATCGGTCTCGACGCAAGACCTCCTTCCCAAGTCTTTCGTCACAGAAATGCGCAAGAGCACAAGCTCCGCTTATCTCACTTCCGTGAGTTTATTAGCTATGTTCGCACGCTGGACATACACGCCGGAATCCGGGCACGCTATGGGTACCCTTCGGAGGAAGGCGTTAAAGGGGTCATTAATCTGCCAAACCTGCGTCCGTTAAGTGCATCTTACGAGATTCTTGATGAGAAACGTGCGCCAGCAATGAATGTCACCTATGAGAGGCGGAAATTCGGCTGGAGGGTTATCGTAGAGCCGCGGGGCCGTTACCCATTTCCCGAAGGCAGGAACTTTTTCAAGCAACCATATGAGTTAGGATGCAGTCTTGCGACTTCCTTTGTCAGGAGCCCTCATGAGCAATCTCCGAAACTTCCCTAGCCGAGATTTCCACGCCGATCCTGATTCTGATCATGAGGTGGACCAACAGGCTCCAGAAAAACCAGACATAGAAAAACTACGGCGCCTCCTCGGAGAAATGATTGAGTCAACGGCGGGCGCCTTCCAGCGGCCTTTGCGTGAGCGCGAGGTGCGAATCCGTAACTTCCGAAGCCCGCGACTGGAACTCGCTGACGACCTAATAGTAGGCTTGGAAGAACAGAACGATTATTGCGTGGCCAATTCATATGACACTGGCCAATACGGCTACGGTTTTAGTCCCGATGATGCAATCCAGCACCTATGCTCTGTACTGGAAGATTACTATGATTTGCTGCTTGAAGATGAGAAGCATTTGAGCCCTCGCCTTGAATCACACTTGCGTTATCTTCGCTCCGTTCTGAGAGAGCGCAAATGATTACCATACAGGACGCATTGACGGTCGTAAAGAAATTCAACCTAGTGGAGCGCACAAACAAAGAGAGATTTTATAAGCTGGTCCACGACGGAAGGACAATACTTACAACGTCAATTCCCAAAGGGCGAGGACCGCTCTACGTGACAAACCAGTTCAGAAAGCAACTGTATCTAAGCCTAGAGCAGTTGAACTCGGCTGTCGCTTGCCCTTTCAGGGAAATCCACTGGATTCAACACTTACGGAGCATAGGCGTGCTCCCCGAAGAAGATTAACGGTTGTGTTTCTCCCACCGCGCCCGCGCCGCCTTCTGCACTGATTCCCGCCTCCCTCCAGCGTCATCTTCGCGGCCCTGGCCGCCCCTCCCTTGGCTCCCCGAGCTTTCCCAGGGCGACGGCGGCGGCATTCTTCTTCCTCTCGGGTGGAGGCGGGGGAAGCCGTTGCTTACAGCACCTTCGAGTCGTGGTCCGCCCAAACCAGGCCTGACATCACCTTGGGCAGGAACCGTGTCGACTTGGCCGGCAACATCTGGCCGTCCGCGATGGCGGCGGCGAAGGCGGCGGGCTGCATCGGAGGCAACCAGACGCCGGTGCCCAGGTCGCCGGCGGCCACCTGGCTCCATAGCTCGGCGGGATCGGAGCGGTAGATCACGGTGCCGTCGGAGGAAGCCTCGGGCCGCAGGCCGAGGGCGGGGAGGAGCGTGTCCTGGAAGACCTCCACGGCCAGCCGCGGCGAAGCGAAGCGCCACACCTCCGGCTCGCGGCCCAGCACCCAGAGGCCCAGGGCGGGCTGGGGCGCTGCGGCGACGGCGGCGGCGAAAGCGTGGCCGGTTCTTTTCCCATTTGGGCCCGCGAACGGCTCCGCGGTGGCCGCCAGGTCCGCGAGGCGCGTCACGTCGATCGGCGCCTTGAACGCGCGGTGGATAGGGTCGATGGTGAGGGCCGGGGAGTCGAGGCTGGTGACCACGGCGAGCTTGGCCGCGGCGGCGGTATCGGGCGCGGCGTGGTGCTCGGCGGCGAAGCGCTGGCCCACCTTGTAGCGGTGGTGGCCGTCGGCGATGGCCGAGGGCACGTCCAGGACGTCGCGATACTGCGCGATGCGCCCGGGGTCGTCGATCCGGTAGACCGCGTGGACGTGGCCGTCGGCGTCGCGGTGGCGCACCAGCGGCTCCTGGCCTTGCAGGTCCTCGCGCAGCAGGACGTCGAGCTGGCCGTGGTCCTCGGAGAGCAGCAGCACGGGCTCGAGGTCCACCCGCATGGCCTCGAGCAGCGCCGTGCGGTCGGCCAGCGGCTTGTCCAGCGTCTGCTCATGAGGGCGGATCACCGACGGGTCCTCGTAGCCTACGAGGCCGAGCACTCCCAGGCGCTCGCCGCCGAGCTCATCGCCGGACTGATCGCCGGCATTGAGCTCGATGACGTAGGGGTAGATCGCGGGCCGCGGATCGCGGGCGATGATCCCTTCCCGCAGCCACTTGTGGTGCAGGGCCGCGGCGAAGCGGTAGGGATCGCCCCCCTCCGGGGCCACCGGCTTGCTGAGATGGACGAATTGATGGGGCGACCGGGCGTGGTACCGGTCGCGCAGCGAGTCGTTGATCTGGTCGTAGGGCGGAGCGGCGAGCTCGCCCGCGTTCTCCCCCGCCTGGGGCGTGTAGTGGATTCCCTCGAAAGCGTACAGGCGCATGCGTTCCTCCTCTCAGATCTCGTTCCACAGCCACCCGGCCCGCGCCATGCGCCGCACGACGGTGCGGGTGTGGGCGCGGTAGCCGCGGCTGGCGCTGCCAGGGTGCCACACTTTCGGCGCCGGCAGGCTGGCGGCGAGCTCGGCGGCCTGGCGCTCGGTAAGGCTTGCGGCGGACTTGCCATAGTAATGCCGGGCGGCGGCCTCGGCGCCGTAGATGCCGGGGCCGAGCTCCACGACGTTCAGGTACAGCTCCAGGATGCGCCGCTTGCTCAGGTGGCTCTCCAGCTCGTGGGTGAGGATCGCCTCCTTCACCTTGCGCAGCGGGTTGTAGGAGGGGGAGAGCCAGAGGTTCTTGGCGAGCTGCTGGGTGAGGGTCGAGGCGCCGCGCGGCAGCTCCTTTTCGTCCCAGGCATCCTGGAGGGCCGCCTTGATCTCCTCGTCGTCGAAGCCGTTGTGGCCGAAGAACCGGAGGTCCTCGCCGGCGAGGACCGCGCGCTTGAAGTGGGGCGAGATGCGGGAGTAGGGCACCCACTTCCACTCCACCTTGGGCTTCGGCCCGAAGAGACCCCAACCCCGGTAGTGCTCGATGAACGCCGTGGTCGCGGGATGGTGATCGACGAGCGAGGCCACGTCCGGCCAGGTGACGGCCTCCCAGACGAGCCAGCCGCCGAAAAGCGCCAGGGCCACGACGAGGAGGAGCCGGTTGCGCCCGTAGTGGGGCGGTAGGTAGGGAGGAGCGATCATAAGGAAGATAAGGAGGGGAGAGAGGGGAGAGATCCTATAAGGGTGGACGGCCAGCCTTGGGGAGAGCGCTCCCCCGGACGACCTCGTCGAGCGCCCGCCATGAGCGCTCGAGCTCCTGTTCGAGGTGCGCGACCAGGGGACCGACCTCGTCCGTCCGGTCCGCGCGCACCCGCTCCACGACGGCGGCGCACACGGCCGCCACCTGCACGGCGCCGACGCAGCCGCTGCCGCCCTTGAGCCGGTGTGCGGTCTCCCCCACGTCGCGCCAGCGGCCTTCCGCCGTGAGCCGGCGCAGGGCCGCGAGGTCGTCGGCCGAGCTGGCCGTGAAGGTCTGAACCAGCTCGCCGAGGATGTCCCTGCCGTCCGTCGACAGCTCGCGCAAAGTGTCCAGCGCCCGCAGGTCGAGAAGGCCGGCGGGCGAGGGATCGAGGGGGGCGGCGACCGCCTCCATCCCCGCCAGGGCCGCCGCGAGCTCGGAAAGCTGCACCGGCTTGCTGAGGTAACCGTCCATGCCGCCCTCCAGGCAGCGCTCCCGGTCCCCGGCCATGGCGTGGGCGGTCATCGCGACGATCCGGGGCCGGCGGCCGTCGGGCGGTTGCTCCCGGATGCGCCGCGTCGCCTCCAGGCCGTCCATCTCGGGCATCTGGACGTCCATCAGGATCAAGTCGTAGGGCTGGCGCTTCAGCGCTGCCAGGACTTCCAGCCCGTTGGCGGCGAAGTCGGCGTGATATCCGAGGCGCTCGAGCAGGCCCAGCATCACCTGCCGGTTCACGGGATGGTCCTCGGCCACCAGGATACGGAGCGAAGAGTCCGCACGCCGGGGCTGGAGATCGGGTCCGGGCTGAAGCGAGGCCGCCGGGGGCAGGCGGCAGGCGGCGGCCTCGGCAGCCTCGCCGACGAGGGTGAAATAGAAGGTCGATCCCTGGCCGAGGGTGCTCTCGGCCCAGATCTTTCCGCCCATCAGCTCCGTCAGCCGCCGGCTGATGGCGAGGCCGAGGCCCGTGCCGCCGTGTTTGCGGGTCAGCGAGCCGTCGAGCTGGTGGAAGTCGACGAACAGCCGGTCGAGCTCCTGCTCGGGAATGCCGATGCCCGTGTCGGCGACGGCGAAGAGGATCTCCCAGCGGCCGTCCGGCAAGGGACGGGCGGACAGGGAGACCCGCACCTCGCCTCGCGGCGTGAACTTGACGGCGTTGCCCAGAAGGTTGACCAGGATCTGGCGGGTGCGGGCGAGGTCGCCCACGAGGGCCTCCGGGGTCCCGGGCGCGATGGAGCGGTGCAGCGTCAGCCCCTGGCGGGCGGCGAGCGGGGCGACCATCTCCAGGCTCTCCGCGATCACCGCCCCGAGATCGAACGGCGCGCGCTCGACCGTCACTTTCCCCGACTCCATCTTGGACAGGTCGAGGATGTCGTTGATCAGCACCAGGAGGGCCTCGCCGCTGGTGCGAATGGTCTCGACGTAGTCCCTCTGCGTCGCCGTCAGCGGGGTGTCGAGCAGCAGCGAGGTCATGCCGATGACGCCGCTCATCGGCGTGCGGATCTCGTGGCTCATGTTGGCCAGGAACTCGCTCTTGGCGCGGCTCGCGGCGAGGGCGTCCTCCTGGGCCTGCTGCAGGGCGGCGGTGCGCTCACGCACCTGCTGCTCGAGGTTCGAGCGCAGGCCGTCGAGCTCGTCGTGGACCCGCCGGAAGCGGCTGGAGAGGGAGTAGCTCATCGCCGCCAGCACCGCCGCGAAGCCGAAGGGGGGCAGCGAGACGGGGCTCTGCCACGGCAGGGCCTGGCCGGCCAGCTCGGCGACCTCGGCGGCGACCAGCACCAGGCTGCCCAGGCCGAGGATGCGGGCCTCGACGTCTCCCCGCCGGATCTCGCGCGCCACGAGGACCGCCGCCGCCGCCAGCAACGGCAGGAGCCACACGGCGCGGACGCCTTCGCTGGCGACCACGGCGCGGGGATCGGGCCAGAGGGCGATGAACAGGGCCAGGGCGCCGTGGGAGAGCTGGTAGGCGCGCAGCCACCGCGGAATGGGCCGTGCGAAGAAGGTCCAGAGGAACTGGATGGCCAGCAGCGCGGCCACGTGCCCGGTGAGGTCGCTCAAGCGCACGGCCAGGTCGTACCGGTCGGTGAGCGTGTAGATCCAATAGGTGCTGGCGAAGGTGTTGGCGGCGAAGGAGAGGGCGAGGAGGCCGAACCACAGGTGCTCGATCTGCTTGCGGCGGCGCCAGTAGAGCAGCAGGTGGTAGGGGGCGACGGCCAGGAAAAGGAGGGCGAGGAGGAGCAAGGGGAGCTCCGTCATCAAGGCGCGATTCCACTCGAGCTCCGTCCGGTCTTGGAGCGCCCGGTAGCTCCCCAGCTCCAGGGTCTCGCCCACGGCAGCGGCGTCCGGCTCCCGGTTCGCGGCCCAGGCCACTCGCCGCACCCGCAGCGCCAAGGGCAGCCGGCCGTCCCGGACCGCCTCCCTGGGGATGGGGAAGACCTCGCCGCGGCTGAAGGGGAGCTTCAGCCGCCACCCCCGCGAGCTGCCGGCGAGGCGGCCCGCGGCGTAGACCTGGC
>JBAPYB010000235.1:0-2654 GCA_049284515.1 Thermoanaerobaculia bacterium | reverse complement strand
GTCGAGTACCTTGCCGCCGTGGGCCGGCCGGCCACGGTGGCCGAGGTGGGGGCCGCCGTGAGCTGCACGCCGGCCGTCGTCCGCCGGCTGGTGGGGAAAGGGGTGCTGCGCCAGTTCACCCAGGTGGAGCGGCTGTCGCTCGGCCGCCACATTCTGGGGCTGCCGGAGAAAACGGGGGAGATCGTCCTGCGCGACGATCAGGCCCACGCCCTGGAGCGGATCGTCGAGATCCTGGACCGGCGGGTCTTCGCGCCCCTTCTTCTCCAGGGGATGACCGGTTCGGGCAAGACCGAGGTCTACCTGCGGGCGGCGCGGGAGACGCTCGCCCGGGGGCGCTCGGCGATCCTGCTGGTGCCGGAGATCGCCCTGGTGCCGGCCCTGGCGCGGACGGCCGAGAGCTGGTTCGGCGGCGAGCTCGCCATCCTCCACTCAGGGCTGGGCACCGGCGAGCGCCACCAGGAGTGGGAGCGGGTGCGGCGCGGCGAGGCGCGGGTGGTGCTCGGCCCCCGCTCGGCCCTCTTCGCGCCCGTCGCCGACCTCGGGCTGGTGGTGGTGGACGAGGAGCAGGACTCGTCCTACAAGCAGGAGATCGACCCCCGCTACAACGCCCGCGACCTCGCCCTGGTGCGCGGCCGGGACGCCGGCGCCGCCGTCCTCCTCGTCTCCGCGACGCCGAGCCTCGAAAGCCGCTTCAACGCCGAGCGGGGGAAGCTCGAGCGCCTGACCCTCACGCAGCGGGCGGGCCCCGGGACACTGCCGGAGGGGATCCTCGTCGACCTCAAGGAGGAGGGGGTCTCCCGCCGGCCCGGCGAGGTCCATTTCTCGGAGCGGCTGAAGCTGGAGATCCGCAAGGCGGTCGCGGCAGGCGACCAGGTCATCCTGCTGCGCAACCGCCGCGGCTACGCGCCCATGCTGCTCTGCCGGGCTTGTGGCGAGGATTTTCGCTGCCCCGATTGCGGCCTGCCCCGCACCTATCACCGGCGGGACCGGCGCCTCGTCTGCCACTACTGCGGCTCGATGATCGGCGCGCCGGCCCGCTGCCCCGTCTGCTCCGAGGAGGCCCTGGAAGCGATCGGCGCCGGCACCGAGCGGGTGGAGGAGGACTTCAAGGAGCTCTTCCCGGGGGTGACGGTCGACGTCCTCGACCGTGACACGGCGCGCCGTCCCGGCGGCCTGGCCACCCTGCTGGAGCGCTTCGGCCGCGGTGAGATCCAGGTGCTCATCGGCACCCAGATGGTCTCCAAGGGGCACCACTTCCCCAACGTGGCCTTGACCGCCGTGCTCGCCGCGGACGCCTACCTGGGGTTTCCCGACTTCCGGGCCGTCGAGCGCACCTACAACCTCCTCACCCAGGTGGCGGGCCGGGCGGGGAGAGGAGAGCGGCCGGGCCGGGTCGTCATTCAGACCTATCACCCTGACCACTACGCCATACAGGCCGCCCTGCGGCAGGACGACGAGGGCTTTGCCCGCGAAGAGATGCGCTTCCGCCGGGTCTTCCACTATCCGCCGTACACCCGCATGGTGCAGCTCCTGGTGCGCGACAAGAGCCGCGAGCGGGCGCAGTCCCTCATCGTCGGGATCGCCTCCGACCTCGCCTCCCACCCCCTGGGCCGCGGCGTCCGCCTGTCGGGTCCCGCTCCCGCCCCCCTGGAGCGCCTACGGGGCCAGTGGCGCTTCCAACTCCTCGCCCGCTCCGCCAACTTCCGCGACCTCCACCGCCTCCTCACCCAGGTCCTGCCCAGGAATCCCGGCTACGACCTGGTGATCGACGTGGATCCGCAGCAGCTTCTGTAGGGGCCCTGTCCCATAGGCGCCAACTCGGCCTCAGAGCGCCCCCGCCCAAGACCCTCACCCCTGTCCCCTCTCCCACCGCCCTCCCCCCGACCGGGAGAGGGGGAGCCGGCTGGGGCTGTCTTGCCTTTCTCCCTCTTCTCCCGGTCGGGGGGAGGGCGATGGGAGAAGAGGGCCGGGGTGATGAGGGTCTTTTTTGCCCCGGTCCAACCCTTGCAGAGAGGGTCCCGCAAGAAGTGAGTTAAGCAAGAAACATTCGCCAACCGTAGACGTATTCGAGGGTGTCGCGGGGGTGAATGGAACGAGGTGGAAAACGGGCCTGGCGCTGGTGTGAGAGAAATGAAATGCCGCCAGCGTTCACCATGGAGGAGAGTCGAGAAATGGATGATCTCTATATGTACTCGCGACAGGACAGTCTGACCTCAACGGGGTACAACCAGATCGAGCCGCGCCAGGAGATCCGGGTCCGGCGCAGCATCACCGAGTCGGCCCTCCCGCCCGAGCCCATGTACCGCTGCATGGCCCCCAGCCTGAACGGCTTCATTCGCCGGAGCGAGATCGAAGAGGCGACCGAGGCCCTGCGCAGCGGCGCGGCCAGCAAGACGCCCGTCGCCTTGGTGGGTCCTGAGGGCTTCGGCAAGACGGCCCTGGCCCAGGCGGTCTGCTGGGACCCCCGGGTGCGCTCCACCTTCCCCGACGGCATCCTCTGGGCGAGCTTCGGCGACGAGCTCGACGCCTACGGCCGCCTGACGCGCCTGCGCGACATCGTCCGCTGGTGGAGCCGGGTGGAGCCGCCGGCCTTCGCGACCGAGGCCGAGGCCGGCGCCCATCTCAGCCAGCTACTGGCCGGCCGTCGCGTTCTG
>JBAPYB010000234.1:0-28038 GCA_049284515.1 Thermoanaerobaculia bacterium | reverse complement strand
GCGCAAGCAGACCGCGGCCCTCGCCGGGGAGCTCGACCGCCGGCTGGTGGCCCTGATCAATGATGATCCGCCGGTGCAGGGCCAGCCGATGACGGGGCGCCAGAAGGCCGCTCTGCGAATGAAGAGCGACGAGGACGTCGTCCTCGCCCGCCAGCTCATCGACGAGGGGGGCGACTACCAGCGTGCCATCGAAATCTACAAGGAGGATCTGGCGGTCGATCCCGGCAATCCCCGCCTGGCGGCGGAGCTGGCGAAGGCTCAAGGAAGGCGCTACATGGCCCGGGATGCATTCGCCCAACTGAAGAAAGGGATGAGCCAGGACGAGGTCCGCGGCCTGCTGGGCGCGCCGAATCCCCACAGTGTGCGCGACTACCCGGACCGCGGGGTCGTGGGGTGGTTCTATCCCAAGGACGCGAGCGGCGCGGCCGCCGCCGTCTGGTTCGCCAAGAGCGACGGCCGCTACGCGGTCTATCTCGCCGACTTCGACGCCATCAAGCCCCCGGCCGCGGCGCCAGCCCAACCCGCGACTTGACTTACTGCCATCTGTGGGCCAGAATTACAAGGCATGCGCCCCCCGAATTTTGGGGGGCGCTTTCCATCGGGAAAAGAAAAGAGGTGAGATCGGATGCCCGTCGTTCACGTGCGCGAGGAAGAGAGCTTCGAGAACGCGTTGCGCCGCTTCAAGCGCAAGGTCGAGAAGTCCGGGATTCTGACCGAGTTGCGCAAGCGCCAGCACTTCGAGAAGCCCTCGGTGAAGCGCAAGCGCAAGGCCATTCAGGCCCGTAAGAAGATCATGCGCAAGCTGCTGGAGGAGCGCCGCCAGGGTTTGGCCTGAAGACATCAGCGCGATTCGAAACGGGAGGGGCCCCGAAGGGCTTCCTCCCGTTTTGTTTAGGTTGGTCTACCCTTCTCCGAAGCCGATCCGCTTGTCCCCGCCTGGCGCCGGCTCCAGCAGCTCATGCAGAATCGCGAAGACCTGGGTGAGCTGCCCGTCGTGCCGCTGCTCCAACTCATCCAACCGGCGAGCCAGTTCCACGTGCGAGGAGAACATCTCGCGCAGCCGCAGGAAGGTGCGCACCACCTCCAGGCTCACCTCGATCGCCTTCGGACTGTTGAGCACGCTGGCCAGCATCACGGCCCCGTGCTCCGTGAAGGCCTGAGGCAGGGCCGGCGAATACCGCAGCCGGCCGAGGTGGTCACAATCTGTGACCACCTTCTCCTTCTCCCGCCGGTTCAGGCGGAACATGAAATCCGGCGGGAAGCGCTCCTTGTTCCGCTTGACCGCCTGGTTCAGCACCTTCGTGGGCACGCCGTAGAGGGCTGCAAGGTCCGTGTCGAGCATGACCCTCCGTTTGCGTATCCACAGGATTGCCCGCTCGATGCGATGCACCTCCACCAGCGCCGTGGTCGACTTCTCCTTCCGAACAGCCATCAGGCCTCCTTTCCGTCGCTCGAGAGCGTTCTCCTTATAAAAACGGAAAAACGGGCTCTCATCGCTCAGCTTTAGCTGCGACTTGAATACAGAAGCCTGCGGGAGGTGGTCACAGATTGTGACCACCTCCCGGTAGAAACGACCGTAAATTGTTGGGAAGTAAAGGGTTGCAGGCTAGGTGGTCACAATCTGTGACCACCTCGGAGGTCGCGCCCTACGACTCGTCGTAGCTGATCTCCATGGCGCGAATCCGCCAGCCCGAGACGGCCACCAGCACGACCGCCAGCAGGAGGAGGCCAAAGACGGAGAGCCAGGGGGACGGCGCGTCGGAGAGCACCGCCAGCGGCCCCTCCGAGATCGGCACCGGGCAGAGCGACTGGAGATAGTGGATGACGCTGAATTGCTTGAGCAGCGGCGGCAGCAGGAAGTGGAGCCACTCCCAGCCCAACATCCCCAGGGCCGGCACGGCCGGGCTCTTGAAGAAGAAGCCCAGGGCGAGGAAGACGGCGCCGTAGCCTACGCAGGCGAGGAAGGTCACCAGCAGGTACGAGGCCAGTTGGTGTAGGCCTTGTTCGTGGAAAAAGAAGCGGCTGACGGCAGTCCTGTCGTGCGGCAGGTAGAAGAGCGCGAAGGAGATCACCGTCGACAGGCCGAACAGGGTGAAGGTGACGAGCACGCCCGTCAGGTACTTGGCCGCCACCAGCAATTCGCGCCGGATGGGCGACAGGAAGTAGTAATGCAGCGTGCGGTCCAGCACCTCGCGGCGGATGAGGTTGCCGAAAACCGCCACGCCGGCGAGGAACAGCTCCAGGCGGAGGATCAGAATCTGGTACATCCAGGCGAAGTCGTGGGTGCTTTCGGCGGCGTTGCTGCGGTCGTTCACGGTGTGCGCGGAGAAGAGCACCCGCATCAGGGCGATGAAGACCGGCGCCGCGGCCAGCAGCAGGAGAAGCACGGGACGGCGGAAGCCCTTGCGCAGATCGAGGCGGATGACGGCGCCGGCCTGCGACACCCAGCGGCGCCAGGGCAGGCCCGGCGCGGCGGCCGTTGCGTTGGGGGCCAGGGTGGCGGTCTCGCTCATGACTTTTCTCCGTTCGAACCGATCAGGTACTGATAGACGGCGTTGACGTCGGCGTCGGCCGGAGCCACCGCTTCGATGGCGAGCCCGTTCTCCAGCACGACCTGGTTGAGCAGCAGGTGGAAGCGGTCGGCGTCGCGGGTGCGTATCAATACGCCCTTGCCGTCGTCGTCGATGCGCGCCTCCATCACGGAGTCCAGCGCGAAAACGCGGGAGGCGAGCAGCGACGGCTGGTCGCAGCGGATCGAGACCTGCGCCGGATGCTCCTCCTCCATCTCGTCGCGGACGTTGGCGATGTCGCCCTCCGCGATCACGTAGCCGCCGTGGATGAGGACCACCTGGTCCGAGATCAGGTCGACCTCGTGCAGGATGTGGCTGGAGACGATGACGTGCAGGCCGCCATCCGCCAGCTCGCGGAACAGGTTGATTACCTCGGAGCGGGCCATCGGATCGAGGCCGTTGAGCGGCTCGTCCAGCACCAGCACCGACGGCTGGTGGGAGATAGCCTGCGCCAGCTTCACCCGTTGCCGCATGCCCTTGCTATATCCCGCCACCTTGCGACCGGCGGCCTCGGTGAGCCCCACCCGCTCCAGCGCCTTCCAGGTCAGCGTCTCGGCCTCGGCCGCGGTGTAGCCATGCACCCGCAGGTAGGCGAGGATGAACTGGTAGCCGGTGAGGCCCGGCGGGAAGGCGTCGTACTGCGTCGAGTAGCCGACGTGCTTGAACAGTTCCTCGGGGCGCCGCGGGTCCATCCCCAGCACCGAGATCTTCCCTCGCGAGGGGCGCAGCAGCCCCACCATGAGGTTCATCAGGGTGGTCTTGCCCGAGCCGTTCGGACCCACCAAGCCGGTGATCCCCGGCGGAATGGAGAGGTTCACCCGGTTGACGCCCAGCACCTCTCCATAGAACTTGGAGACGTTCTCGAAGACCACCCTCTTCAGGTCGCTCATCGCACCACCTCATAGGCCCGGATGCGCCGGGAGAGAAGCCAGAGCGAGATCAGGCCGCAGGCGATCAGTGCGAACCACGCTGCCCCGACCGGCATGGGATTGCCGTTGTAGGCGGACGCATCCACGGGGAGCCCGAAGAGGCGCGTCCACACCATGGTCAGAGCGGGCCAGAGGGCCACCATGAAACCCCACCAGGAGCTCTGGGTGACGCTCAGCACTGTGGCGAAGACCCAGGGCACGAAGAACAGGATGATGAGCGAGATGCGAGCCACCGGCTTCCACTTCACCCAGGCTGACACGGCGAGCGATAGAAGGGAGAGCACCGCGATCCAGATCCAGCTCCCGATGAAGATACCGGAGGCGATGCTGAGGTTGTTTCCCATCCAGGAGGCACCCTCTAGGTAGCTCTGGAAGAAGAACAGCAGCAGCCCCGGAATCCAGGTGATGGCGCTCATCAGCAGGGCCAGCACCGCGACCTTGCCCAGGACGTACTCGGTGCGGGAGAACGGCCGCGAGAGGTAGAGCGGCAGGCCGTTGTTGCGCAGGTCCGGGGAGATCAGCGCCGGCCCCACGATCAGCGCCAGCACGAAGCACAGGAAGCCTTGATTCTTCAGCCCTTGCCAAAAGAACGCGGCATTGATGGGCACCGCGTCCCGCAACTGCCGGAGGAAGGGGAAGCTCAGCACCGGAAGGTTGTGGTGCAGGTAGATGATCAGCAGCCCGGCGAACGGCAGCAGGAAGCAGAACCCCAGGAACGCCACGAACAGGCGGCTCTGGAAGACCTCCTGGTAGGCATAGCGGGGCAGGATCAGGAAACGCGACCACGTGGGGGTGCGCTGTCCCTGGTAGATGCCGAAGTTGCGGTCATAGACGGCCATGGCCGGGGACCTCCGTCTCCATGGCCTTCAGGAAGATGTCCTGAAGGGAGTCTCGCTTGGAGTCGAGGCGGCGGATCTGCACCTGCCGCTCGGCGGCGACACGATAGAGCTCGCGGATCTCCACCCCTGCGGGCAGCACGAGCTTGAAACGCTGCTTGCCGTCGACCGCCATCTCGACCCCGAGGGCCTCGACGGCAGTGGTGAAGGCGGCCTCGTCGCCCCCTCGCACCTCGAGCTGCAGGAACTGGCGGTTGGCCTCCCGCTCGGCTTCGAGGTTGCAGTAGGTGGCCACCCGGCCGTCCTTGAGCACCAGCACCTCCTCGCAGCACTCCTCGACGTCGCGCAGGAGGTGGGAGGAGAGGATGATGTTCACCTTCCCCTCGTCGCGGATGTCGCGCACCAGCTTGAGCATGCGCTCGCGGGCCGCGGGGTCGAGGCCGTTGGTGGGCTCGTCGAGGAAGATCAGCCGCGGGCCGTGGACGAGGGCCTGGGCGAGCTTGGCCATCTGTTTCATGCCGAGCGAGTAAGTGTCCACCTTGCGGTAGCGCGCCTCGCCCAGCCCGACGTAGAAGAGCGCCTCGTGGGCGCGCTCCAGGGCCTGTTCGGAAGGCAGACCGGAGAGCTCGCCCATGAGGCGGACGAAGCGGATGGCGGTCATGCCGCCAATGAAGGCGTCGTTCTCGGGCATGTAGCCCATCAGGCCGCGGATCTCCTTCGCTCCGGCAAGGATGTCGTTGCCGAAGATGCGGGCCGTCCCCGCCGAGGGCGGATGGAACCCGAGGAGCGTGTGGAGCAGGGTCGTCTTGCCGGCGCCGTTGGGTCCCAGCAGGCCGATGCAGCGGCCGGTGAGGGAGGCGTTCAACCCCTTGAGGATCGGACGCCCCCCGAACTTGACCTCCAGGCCCTGGAGCTCGATGACGGGTTGCGACAGGCTTTTTTCCGAGGTCATCGCGGAAGTCATCACGGTCGTGTTCCGAAAAGGTGTGAACCTACTGGGCGGTCTCCGTGGCCTGCGATTGCGCCTGGTTCATCATCCCGGAGAGGCTGGCCATGCCGGCCAGCGTGCCGAGGTTCAGGCCCAGGGGATTCTGGTTGCTGCCGGCGAAGACGATGCGGTCCGTCTCCGCGTAGGCGTAGTAGAGGGTCGGGCCCTGCGCGGCGAGCAGCTTGCCGAGCTTGGCCGGGCCGTTGGTGTGGTTCTTGGCCGTACCGTCGGGCAACACCTTGCCGGCAGCCTGGGCCAGCGGCGCGAGGTTCTGGTAGACCAGGGCGGAGACGTTCACCTGGCCGTCCGGACCCAGCAGGTTGCGCAGCTTGGGAGCCGTGGCCAGCGTCACGCCCGAGTCCCGCTGCTGGAGCGTGCGCTCGAGCAGCGCCTGGCTCGGGCCGGCCAGCAGGTAGCCGTCCTCGAACAGGTAGTGGACCTCGAGCTTGGGCGCGGCGGATTGGATGGTGTAGAACGTCCGGCCGCCGGACGAGGTCTGGGTGAGGGCGAGGCTGCCCTTGCCCTGGGCCGCCAGCTCGGCGTTGACCTGGACCACGGCCTTCGCGATGGTCTGCTGCAGGTGCGCCGGGTCGTAGACCTCGGCCACCAGCTTCCAGGACGGCGAGGGGAGGACCGGGCCGTCGAGGCCGACGGCGAGCTCCGCGCCCATCGGCGCCAGCAGGTCGTTGCGCACGTCGAGGCCGTGCTTGGCCTGGGCTTCCGCCAGGTGCTGGGCCAGCTCGGGATTGATGCTCAGCATCTCGTCGAGAATGCTCACCGGGCTCTTTACGGCGAAAGCCGCCGCCATGTTTGCATCCGGCGAGAAGAAGGAGAGGCTGCCCATCGGCGCCGGCGCCGCGAGCCAGGCGGCCACGCCCCGCCGCGGCTGACTGAAGGTCAGGGCGGCGCGGGTCTCGGCCCGGCCGTCGATCTCCCGGCGGTCGACGATGAAGTGGTCGAGGTCCAGGAGGCCGAGTTGCTCGGCCTTCTGCCGCGCGTCGGCGGACTTCTGGGCCTGCCCCTTCGCCACCAGGGTGCCGAGGTCGGCCGCGAACAGCCAGCCGGCGCCGTCCTGGTAGTCCTGGGCGATGCGCTGGTGGAAGCTCGAAGCCGCGAACGGGTTGGTGCCGCCGCTCGCAAGAGAGGCGATCTGCGCGATCTGGGCGCCGCTGGGCGAGGCCACGAACAGGCCGTTGTGGACGTAGAGCAGCATCGTGTTGCCGGTCGCCGGAGCGGTGGCCGGGTCGTCGATGATCTGGAGGCCCGTCTTGCCTTCACTGGTGTTGCCGGCATTCAAACGGGCGACCTCGGCCGCCAGCGAAGCGCGGAACGACGCCTCGTTGGTCACCTCGGCCATCAGCACCGCCTGGCCCTTGCTGCCGTCGCTGCAATTCATGGCGATCGCCACCTCGTCGCCCAGGAACTGGCCGAGGTCGCCGAGGCGCTGGATCATGTCGTGGAACTTCGTCTCGTTCTGCGTCGAGCCGAGGGTGTCGGCCCACCACTGGGCGAGCGAGGGGCTCTCGGCGATCTTCTGGTCGAGGATCTGCTGCGTCTGGGTGAGGCTGTGCGAGAGGTTGGGCAGCGCCACGAAGATGGTGGTGCCATCCGGAGCGAGGTCGAGCAGGCGCGTCGAATACCGCAGGCCCGGCCGCTCGACGCGAGCGTCGATGTCCTGGCCCGCCGCCGTCAGCTCGGCGAGAAGGTCCTGGTACTGCTTGGCGTTGCGGCTCCAGGCGACCTCGTCCTTCACCGGCACCGATTGCACGCTGGCGTGAGTGGCCACTTGGCCGCCGGGATGGAGGACGGTGTCCAACGCTCCCTGCCCGACGTGAACCTCGCCCTCGATCACCGACACACGGGACCCCTTGGTGCCGCTGTTGACCGAAAAGATCGTGCCGGTGACGGAGACCAGGGCGTCGCGGGTGGCGACGTAGAGGTGCCGGGGCCGCTGCTTGGCGGCCTGGACGATGATCCGGCCGCGCTCGAGCTGAATGGTGTTGCCCTTGCGCGCGGCGGCGAGCGACAGGCCGGCACGCTCGCCCATCTCGATACGCGAGCCGTCGGTCATGCGCACCATGGCGGTTGAGCCCTTGGCAGTGCGGATCTCCTCGCCCTCGGCGATGGCGGCGCCGGTGGCGATCGGCTGGCTGGAGTCGCCGGCGACGCGGTAGAGGGTGCCGTCGACCGTCTCGACGCGCGCCATCTGGGCGCCGCCCATCAGCCAGCCCTGGATCAGCGTCGCGGTGCCGAATCCCAGAGCCAGAAGGAGGACGGCGGCGAGCGCCAGCCACACCCGGCGGTCCGCGGGCCGGGTTGGGCGCCGCGCCGGGATCGGGTCCGCCTTGCGGCCTTCCCTGGCCTCGCGCAGCGCCCGGCGGCAGGGCACGCAGCTCCGCGTATGGTCCTCGACGAGCAGGGCGCGCGCCGGGGACAGCTCGCCCCGCAGGTAGGCGGGAATCAGGGACTGGTAATCCGCGCAGCCGTGGAGGCCCTGCGGAGCGAGGGGAACGGCCGGAGCGGCAGCCGGAGCCGCCGGGGCGGCCTCGCTGCGGGCCGCTTCCTGCGACAGCCGGGCCCAGACGCGGATGGCGGCGGCCTCGACCTCGCGCGGATCGACCGGATCGTTGGCCACTTGGTCGACGGCGTCATCCAGAAGGTCATCGTTTTTCGAGGTCAATTTCGAGAACAGGCTCATGACAGGTCTCCTTCAAGCGACCCCAGCTCTTTCTGGAGCCGGTGCCGCGCACGATGCAATAAAACGGCGATGGAGGTCTGGGAGGCGCCCAGCAGGCGGGCGATCTCCAGGTTACCCAACCCTTCGAGGTAGCGCAGGGTGAAGATTTCGGCCTGGCGGGGGGAGAGCCGTGACATCGCCTCCCGCAGCCGGGTTTTGAGCTCCCGGCTGCCCCGCAAGCGCTCCGGACCCGGATCGGCAGAATCCACCAGCGACTCCCCGACCTCGTCCAGATCGACCTTGCGGCTCCGCTTGCGCCGCCGCATCAGGTCCAGCGCGGCGTTGACCGCGGCCCGATGCAGGTAGCTCCCCGCGCTCTCCGAGAGGTCCGGCTGCTCCTCTCGCCGCAGAAGACGGGCGAAAACGGTTTGCAGAACGTCCTCCGCGTCCATGGCGTTGCCGGTGATCCGGTACGCGGCGCGATAAACCGCCCCGTGGTGCTCCCGGAACAGCATCTCCAGGGCGCCCGGCGGGGGGCTCGTGAGTGGTTTCTCATAGACTGCAGCTTGCACGCCTCCTGCCCTCCTTTCTCCTTCGTCCATGGAAACGCACCTCCCGCAGATTTCTTACAGGGTACTCCCGTTCCTGAGAACGGGCGCAATGGGTCGACCAGATCGACCGCCTGCGGGAGACAGGAAAGGGGATTGGCGAAGGCGTTGCGGACAAGCCGGAGGCTCGCGATCGATTCGGGCCCGCGCCGGACGGGCCCGAATCCCGAGCTCTACGCGCGACTAGGAGCCGCTCGGGGACCCTGCCGGACCCGGGCCCGTGCCGGGGGGGGCGGGCGGGGGAGGCGGTGGGCTGGCTTTCTTGGCGGCCTTCTTGGCGGCAGGCGCAGCCTTCTTCGCGGCCTTCTTGCTCGGGGCTTTCTTGGCGGCTGCCTTTTTCGCTGGAGCCTTCTTGGGAGAAGCCTTCTTGGCGGCCTTCTTCTTCGCCGGAGCCTTCTTGGCCCCGTACTTCTTCGCAGCCTTCTTCGCCGGAGCCTTCTTGGCAGCAGCCTTCTTGGCGGTCTTCTTGGCAGTCTTCTTCGCGGCTTTCTTGGCACCCGCAGTCTTTTTCGCAGCAGCCATGTCGCCCTCCTTGGATCGGTTGATCGGGAGATCAGAAAACGCTGCGTAAATGGTACCCTGTTGTCACCAAGCTGACAAGAAGCGCTGGCCTGGCAAGCCTGCCGAGAAGAGTGGCGCTCAAGAGTTGACGCTCCCGGCCGGCACTCTCGATACAATCCGCCTCTTCATGTCCGCGCCCACGGCCCCTCCCTCCCGTTCTGTGTCGACCTGGCTGCTCGCGGCGGCAGCGTTCATCGTCTTCTTCGCGGGGCTCGGGTCCTACCCCCTGATCGAGCCGGACGAGGGGCGGTATACCGAGATCCCACGCGAGATGCTGGCGACGAGAGATTTCGTCACACCTCGCCTCAACGGCGTCCTCTACTTCGAGAAGCCGCCGCTCTATTACTGGCTGAACGCGGCGGCCTTGAGTCTGCCGGGGCGACCCGAGGTCGCCTGCCGGCTCGCCGGAGTGCTCTTCGGTCTGGCGGGGATCGGGCTCGCCTGGGCGCTCGGCCGCTCCATCGGCGGAAGCCGGACGGGGCTGTTCTCAGCGGTCGTCCTCGGCAGCTCGCCGCTCTGGGTCGCCCTCTCCCGCACCACCACCATCGACATGACGCTGACCTTCTTCCTGAGCGCCACCCTGACCTGTTTCTGGCTGGCCCAGGAGAAGGACGAGGGGGAGCGAGGGGAGCGGTTGCTCTGGTACGGCATGTTCGCCGCCGCCGCACTGGCGACGCTGGCCAAGGGGCTGATCGGCTTCGTCATCCCCGGAGCGGTGATCTTCTTCTACCTGCTGTTCGCCCGGCGCTGGCGGCTGCTGATACGGATGCCGTGGACCGGCGGCACCGCCCTCTTCCTGGCCATCGCCCTCCCCTGGCACGTGCTGGCGGCACGCCGGAATCCGGACTTCCTCTGGTTCTACTTCGTCCACGAGCACTTCCAGCGCTACGCCACCCCGGAGGCCGAGCGCCAGGCGCCGTTCTGGTTCTTCGCCGCCATCCTGGCGCTGGGGCTCCTCCCCTGGTCGGGCGTGCTGCCCGCCGCGACGCGGCTGCGGGATCGATCCGGGCCGATCTTCCTCGCCTGCTGGGCCGGGTTCGTCTTCCTCTTCTTCTCGGCCTCGCAGTCGAAGCTCGTGCCCTACATCCTGCCGGCCCTGCCGCCGCTCGCGGTGCTGATCGGCCTGGCGCTGGACGATCCGCGCCTCCGTTCCTGGGTCCGGGCCGGCGGCGCGGTCGGCGCCCTGGTGCTGGCGGTGCCGGCGGCCGCCCTGGTCTGGATCGCCCTCGGCCGGGTGAAACAGGTCCCAGCCGGTAACGCTCTGCTCCTGGCTCTCGCGCTGCCGGCCTTGGCGACTTGCCTCCTCTCGGCCTGGCTCTGGTTGCGGGGCCGGCCCGGAAGCCGGGCCGCGCCGGTCGCCGCGGCAATCGCCCCGGCACTGCTGATCCTCTGCCTCGTGACGCTCGGGCCGCGGGTGGCCTGGCGGCTGAGCGCCGAGCCCATCGCGCGCTTCCTCAACGCCCGTCTCGCTCCGGGGGACGAGGTCTTCGCCTATCGCTGCTATCCTCAGACCCTGCCGGTCTACCTCCGGCGGCCGATCGGCCTCGTCGAATACCGGGGGGAGCTGGGCTTCGGCCAGCAACGCCTGGCGCCGGACGTGCTGGCCCGCCGGTTTCCCAGCGTGGAGCAGTTCCGGCCGCTCTGGACCTCCGAACGGCGGGTCTACCTGGTCCTGGAGGAGGGGAAGCTCCCCCGGCTGCGCCGCGACGGGCTTGCGACGGGGCAGATCCTGATGCGGCAGGAAAAGTACTTGCTGATGACCAACCACCCGCAAATGTAAGTGGATGTAAAGATCGATTGGAGATCCTTCATGGCCAAGCCGTTCGTCAAACGCGACACCTTCCTCCCCTTCTCCCGGCCGACCATCCGCCAGGTGGAGATCGACGAGGTGGTCGATACCCTGCGCTCGGGCTGGATCACCACCGGTCCCAAGGCCGAGCGCTTCGAGAAGGAATTCGCCGCCTACGTGGGCGCGCCGGAGGTGCTCGCGGTCTCCTCCGCCACCGGCGGCCTCCACATCGGCCTCATGGCCCTGGAGCTGAAGCCCGGGGACGAGGTGATCATCACCCCCATGACCTGGGCTGCAACGGCCAACATGGTAGAGGTGCTGGGCGGCAAGTCGGTGTTCGTGGAGATCGATCCGGACACGTTGCAGATCGACCCCGCGGCGGTCGAGGCCGCCGTCACCGAGCGGACGGTGGGCATCCTCCCCGTCCACTTCGGCGGCGCGCCCTGCGACATGGACGCGCTGCTGGAAATCGCCCGCAAGCACTCGCTGTGGATCTTCGAGGACGCGGCCCACGGCGTGGGGACCCTCTATAAAGGACGGCACGTGGGGCTCTTCGACCGCCTGGCGGTCTTCTCGTTCCACCCGATCAAGAACATGACCACGGGCGAGGGAGGCATGCTGACCCTCTCCGATCCCGATCTCGCCAAGAGGCTGCGGGCTTGGCGCTTCCATGGCCTCGAAAAGCAGGCCTGGAACCGTTACGCGGAAGGCGGGACGCCGCAGGTGGAGATCGTGCTGCCGGGCTTCAAGTACAACTTCATGGACATCCAGGCGGCGCTCGGCATCCACCAGCTCGCCTCGGTGGACGAGTTCAACGCCCGCCGGCGGGAGCTGGCGGCCCTCTATCTCGAACTGTTCGCCGAAGTGCCGGAGATCGGCCGGCCGGGCGTGCCCTCCTACGACCACTTCCATACCTGGCACCTCTACGTGGCCAAGGTGCTGGACGAGGCCGGCCTCACCCGGGACCAGTTCATGGCGGCGCTGCGGCAGCGGAACGTCGGCACCGGCCTGCACTTCCGGGCCGTCCATACCCAGCCGTATTACGCGCAGAAGTATCCCGGCGTGGTGGGCTCGCTGCCCAAGGCGGAGTGGGCGTCGGACCGCATCTGCTCGCTGCCGCTCTTCCCCGACATGACCGAGGACGACGTGCGCTACGTCGTGGACGCCGTCAAGGACGTGCTGGTGCACGCCAAGGACTGAGGAAGGACCGCCGAATGCCCGAGCCCTATCTCTCCGTGGTGATCCCCGTCTTCAACGAGGAGGGGAATCTGCCGGAGCTGCTGGACCGCTTGACGGCGACGCTGGTGCCGTTGGACAGGCCGTACGAGATCGTCTTCGTCAACGACGGCAGCCGCGACCGCTCGCTCGACCTGTTGCGGGAGGCCTCGGCGCGCGATCCGCACCTCGTGGTGGTGGACTTCAACCGCAACTACGGCCAGCACGCCGCCGTCTTCGCCGGCTTCGAGGCCTGCCGCGGCGAGGTCGTCGTCACCCTCGACGCCGACCTCCAGAACCCGCCGGAGGAGATCCCCAAGCTGGTGGCCAAGATGGAAGAGGGCTACGACGTGGTGGGCTCGGTGCGCGTCCAGCGCCAGGACCCGCTGCTGCGCCGAGTGGCGTCGCGGATCATCAACCGCATGACGGCGATTGCCACGGGCGTCCAGCTCTCCGACTACGGCTGCATGCTGCGCGCCTACCGGCGCGAGGTGGTCAAGCTCCTCGCCTCATCGCAGGAGATCTCGACCTTCATCCCCGTGCTCGCGGACCTCTACGCCGGCCGGGTCACCGAGGTCCCCGTGGCCCACGACGAGCGCCACCACGGCGAGAGCAAGTACAGCGTGTGGAAGCTCATCCGGCTGCAGTTCGACCTGATGACGAGCTTCTCCGTGCTCCCCCTGCGCTTCACCATGGGGGTGGGGATCGTGATGGCGGCCCTCTCCATGGTCCTCGCCCTCATCCTCATCGCCGGCCGGCTGATCTGGGGGCAGAGCTGGGCGGTGTCCGGCGTCTTCACCCTCTTCGCCGTGGTCTTCTGCTTCCTCGGCGTGCAGCTCTTCGCCATCGGCCTGCTGGGCGAATACGTGGGCCGCATCTACCAGCAGGTGCGCGACCGGCCGCGCTTCGTGGTGCGGCAGGTGATCCGCGACGGCGTGAAAGCCCCTTCATGACGAACACGAAAACGGTGGTGATGGGGTATCACACCATGGGCTGCCTCGGCTTCGAGGCTCTGCTCGCCCATGGTTTCGACGTCGCCGCCGTCTTCACCCATCGCGACGATCCGCGGGAGGAGGTGTGGTGGGAGTCGCTGGCAGCGAAGGCGGAGGCGCGGGGCATTCCCGTCCACTATCCCGACGATGCAAAAAGCCCGGCGGTGCACGACCTCGTGGCCTCGTACGCGCCGGACTTCCTCTTCTCCTTCTACTACCGGTTCATGATCCCGCCCGCCGTCCTCTCCCTCGCCGGTCGGGGCGCGCTCAACCTGCACGGGTCCCTCCTGCCGCGCTACCGCGGCCGGGCGCCGGTCAACTGGGTGCTCGTCGAGGGGCAGACGGAGACCGGCGTCTCGCTCCACTACATGGTGGAGAAGCCGGACGCCGGCGCCCTGGTGGACCAGGAGCGGGTGGCGATCGATTTCGCGGACACCGCCTTCACGCTCTACGGCAAGCTGGAGGACGCCGCGCGCCGCCTGCTCGACCGCGCCCTCCCGGCCCTGGCAGCGGGGACGGCGAAGGCCTCGCCGCTGGACCTCTCCCAGGGCTCCTACCGCGGCGGGCGCAAGCCGGCCGACGGGCGCATCGACTGGTCCTGGCCGCCTGAGCGCATCTATGATCTCGTGCGCGCCGTGACCCATCCCTATCCCGGAGCCTTCACCACGCTGCGCGGCCGGCGGCTCCTGGTATGGTGGGCTCTCCCGGCGCCGGGTACCCCGGCGGGCATTGGCGATCCTGGGACCGTGACCGCCGTGGACGCGGAGGGCATCACGGTGGCGTCCGGCGCCGATCAAGCCGCCGTGCGCCTGATCACCTTGCAGCTCGAAGGGCAGCCGGAGCTGCCCGCCTGCTCGCTCGCCCTGGCTGCGGGGATCGCGCCGGGGGAGCGCCTCGGCTCCTGACGGGAGGTTCGGTTCATGAAAGTGCTCATCCTCGGGGTCAACGGCTTCATCGGCAATGCCCTGACCCATCGCATCGTCACCACCACCGACTGGCACGTGTACGGGATGGACCTCTCGTCGTCCAAGCTCGACCACTCCCTCGGCCACCCCCAGTTCCACTTCCTCGAGGGGGACATCACCATCAACAAGGAGTGGATCGAGTACCACGTCAAGAAGTGCGACGTGGTGCTGCCGCTCGTCGCCATCGCCACCCCCGCCACCTACGTCAAGGAGCCGCTGCGGGTCTTCGAGCTCGACTTCGAGGAGAACCTGCGGGTGGTGCGCTGGTGCGTCAAGTACCGCCGGCGGCTCGTCTTCCCCTCGACCTCGGAGGTCTACGGCATGTGCCCGGACGCCGAGTTCGACGAGAATTCGAGCCCGCTCGTCTACGGTCCCATCGACAAGCAGCGCTGGATCTACGCCTGCTCGAAGCAGCTCATGGACCGCGTCATCGCCGCCTACGGCCAGCAGGAGGGGCTGCGCTACACCTGCTTCCGGCCGTTCAACTGGATCGGCCCGCGGCTGGACGACATCTACGCCGCCAAGGAAGGCTCCTCGCGGGTGCTGACGCAGTTCATCGTCAACCTGGTGACGGGCGAGCCCATCCGCCTGGTGGACGGCGGCGAGCAGAAGCGCTGCTTCACCTGGGTGGAGGACGGCATCGACCTGCTGATGCGCATCATCGAGAACCCCGGCGGCGTCTGCGACGGCGAGATCTTCAACGTCGGCAACCCCTACAACGAGTGCTCGATCGTCGAGCTGGCCAAGCGGCTGGCGGCCATCCACGACGCGCGCCACGACCGCCTCCCCGGCTTCGCGCCGGCGCGCCTGGAGTCCGTCGGCTCCGACGCCTACTTCGGCAAGGGCTACCAGGACATGGTGGCGCGCAAGCCCTCGATCAAGAAGGCCCGGCGCCTCCTCGGCTGGGACCCGAAGACCACCCTCGACGAGGCCCTGGAGCGCACCTACGAGGCCTTCCTCGAGGACTGGCTGCGCACGGGCGAGACTGCCGGCGCCGAGGCCGCAGCGGCTTCCTGAGATCATGACCGCCCGCGTCCTCGGCCTGCGCGTCGACGTCGACACCCACGACGGCATGCGCCTCGGCGTCCCCCGGCTGCTGGAGGTCATGGCGGCGGAAGGGGTCGCGGCCACGTTCTACCTCTCCATGGGGCCGGACAGGAGCGGGCTCGCCGTGCTCAATGCCATGCGCCCGGGCTTCCTCGCCAAGATGACGCGCACGGGAGCGGCCCGGGTCTACGGCTGGCGCACCATCCTCTCGGGCACCCTGCTGCCCTCGCGCCCCATAGCCACGGCCTTTCCGGAGATCGCCCGCCGCGCCCGGGACGAAGGGCACGAGACGGGCGTCCACGCCTGGGACCACCGCAAGTGGCAGGACCGCCTCCTCACCTTCCCGCCGGAGAAGACGGCCGGCGAGCTCGACAAGGGGTTCCGGGCTTATCGATCGATCTTCGGCGAAGCGCCCAAGACGTACGCGGCGCCGGCCTGGCTGACCAGCGACGACGCCCTCGTCCACGAGGAGTCCTTCGGCCTCGCCTATGCGACCGACTGCCGGGGCACGGAGCCGTTTCTACCGGTGGTGCGCGGGCGGACGCTCGCGACGCCGCAGGTCCCCGCCACGCTCCCGACTTTGGACGAGGCGCTGGGCGACACCTTCCACGACGCGCCCTCCTACTTCACGGCCATGGTGGAGGAGGCGGCGCGGGCCTCCTGGCCGGTCTTCACTCTCCATGCCGAGCTCGAAGGCGGCCCCTACGACGAGGACTTCCGCGCCTTCCTGCGGCAGGCCAGGGCGGCCGGCCTGCGCTGCGTTCCCTTGGGCGAGCTCCTTGCCGAGCGCCGGCGCCAGGGGGACCTCCCCGTCTGCACGATGCACCACGCGCCCGTGCGCGGCCGGCACGGCGTGCTCTCCACCCAGGGACCTTGCGAGGCGAGCTGAATGTCCACTCCTCTTCATGTCGCAGTCATCGGCGCCGGCGCCTTCGGCGGCTGGACGGCCTTGGAGCTTCGCCGCCGGGGCGCCCGGGTCACCCTGCTGGACGCCTGGGGTCCGGGGAACTCCCGCTCCAGCTCGGGGGACGAGACGCGGATCATCCGCGGCGTCTACGGGTCGGACAAGGTCTACGTGGACTGGGTGGCCCGCGCCTTCCCCCTCTGGCGGCAGGCCCAGGAGCGCTGGGGCGTGCCCCTCTACCGGCGCACCGGCTGCCTGTGGCTGTGCGGTGGCGACGACGCCTACGTCCGTGCCTGCCTGCCGCACTTCGCCGACGCCGGGCTGGCCATCGCCGAGCTGAGCCTGGAAGAGACCCGGCGGCGCTTCCCGCAGGTCGATTTTGGCGGCGTGGGGAGCATCTTCTTCGAGGAGGAGGCCGGGTACCTCCTGGCCCGCCGCGCTTGCCAGGCCGTGGCCGCGGCGGTGGCCGCCGAGGGCGGCGAGGTGCGACGGGCTTCCGCGATGCCCGGACCGATTGCCCACGGGCGGCTGGAGCGGCTGGACCTCGCGGACGGCTCCGCGCTCGCCGCCGACCTCTTCGTCTTCGCCTGCGGCCCCTGGCTGGGCGGCCTCTTCCCCGAGGTGATCGGCGAGCGCCGGCTCCTCCCCACCCGGCAGGAGGTTTTCTACTTCGGCACCCCGGCGGGCGACCTCCGCTTCGACGACGGCGCCTGCCCGGCGTGGATCGATTTGAGCGGCGAGCGGATCTACTACGGCATTCCCGGCAACGAGAGCCGCGGCTTCAAGGTGGGGGACGATACGCGGGGCGAGCCGTTCGACCCCACGACCACCGAGCGGATCTTCTCACCGTCCCTCCTCGCCGGGGCCCGCGCCGTCCTGGCCCGCCGCTTCCCCGCCCTCAGCCGTGCGCCGCTGGTGGAGAGCCGGGTCTGCCAGTACGAAAACACCTCGGACGGCCACCTCCTCTTCGACCGTCACCCGGACGCCGCCAACCTCTGGTTCCTCGGCGGCGGCTCCGGCCACGGCTTCAAGCTCGGCCCGGCCCTGGGCGAGTACGCCGCGGAATCCATCCTCGCCGGCCGCACTCCGCTCCCCCTCTTCTCCCTCGACCGCCCCGCCTTTGCCGAGGGCGCGCCCGTGCGGACGCAGTTCGACGCGGCCGGCTAGAGACCGCCCTATCCGGACGGGCAGTCCCATCCCCCACCCGCCGGGGTCTGTCGGCCTCGGCGACTCCGCGCCATCCTTTCTCCAATGGACAAAGGTTGGTCTGGTTCCCAGGCTCTCTCCGCCGCCGGGGCGATCCCCGGCGGCGGCCTGCCCGGCGTTCTCGCGGAGTCCCCGGACGCAGTGGCGACCCGGAGCCTCGACCGCCTCCGCGAGACCGACTTCTCCCGCCTCGACCGCCAGGGACACGTCTATCTCGACTGGACCGGCGGCGGCCTCTACGGCGACCGCCAGGTGCGGCGGCACGCCGCCCTGCTGAGCACCTCGGTCCTCGGCAACCCCCATTCGTCGAACCCCACGTCGCGGACCGCCACCGAGCTGGTGGAAAGCTGCCGCCGGAGGGTCCTCGCCTTCTTCAACGCCGCGCCGGAGGAGTACGTCGCCATCTTCACCGCCAATGCGAGCCATGCCCTGAAGCTGGTGGGCGAGTCCTATCCTTTCGCGCCGGGCGACGAGCTGCTGTTGACCTTCGACAACCACAACTCGGTCAACGGCATCCGGGAGTTCGATCGCGCCCGCGGCGCCCATACCACCTACGTCCCGGTGATCCCGCCCGAGATGCGGGGAGACGAGGACGCTCTGGAGCGCGCCCTCGACCGCGCGCGCCCCGGCCGGCACAACCTCTTCGCCTTCCCGGCGCAGTCGAACTTCTCCGGCGTGCAACATCCGCTGGAATGGATCGAGCGGGCTCAGGGCCGGGGCTGGGACGTGCTGCTCGACGCCGCCGCCTTCGTGGCCACGAACCGCCTGGACCTCTCCCGCTGGCATCCGGACTACGTGGCCCTCTCCTTCTACAAAATGTTCGGCTATCCGACCGGAGTGGGCGCGCTGCTCGTCCGCCGGCCGGCCCTGGCGAAGCTGCACCGTCCCTGGTTCGCCGGCGGCACGATCTCGGTGGCCTCCGTGCAGGCCGACCGCCACAGCCTGGCCGTGGGGGCCGCCGGCTTCGAGGACGGCACCCTGAACTACGCCTGTCTGCCGGCAGTGGAGATCGGGCTCGAGCTTCTGGAGTCGCTCGGCATCGAGACGATCCACCGGCGGGTCCGCTGGCTCTCCGGCCGGCTGCTGGAGGGGCTCCTCTCTCTGCGCCACGGCAACGGCCAGCCGCTGGTGCGTCTCTACGGCCCGCGGACGACCGAAAGGCGGGGAGGCACCTTCGCTTTCAACGTCCGCGACGCGGCGGGCGAAGTTCTCGATCACCAGCTCATCGAGGAGCGCGCCGGCCGCCGTGGGATCTCGCTGCGCACCGGCTGCTTCTGCAACCCGGGGGCCGGCGAGCTCGCCCTAGGCCTCTCGCGCGGCGAGATCGAAGCCTGCTTCCGCGGTTCGGACGATCCCATGACCTACGACGACTTCCGCCGCTGCATCGACGGCAAGAGCAGCGGCGCCGTCCGCGTCTCCCTCGGCATGATCAGCAACCTCGCCGACGTCGAGGCCTTCCTCGCCTTCCTGGAGGAGTTTCAGGAGAGTTGACGCAGGGTTGAAGCCTACTCCGCCACCTGGGTCACCAAAATCGGCCGGTCGCGGGTGATGACCAGGGTGTGCTCGTAGTGGGCGGCGAGGCTGCCGTCGACGGTGCGGGTGGTCCATTTGTCGCCGTCCACCTTCACGTGCGAGGCGCCGGCGGCGATGATGGGCTCGATGGTGAGGACCAGGCCCTCGGTGAGCGGACGGGAGCTGCGGGGATCGTAGACGTTCGGCACCTGCGGCTCTTCGTGGATGGAGCGGCCGACGCCGTGGCCGGAGAGCTCCCGCAGGACGGTGAACCCCCGCCGCCGGACCTCGGTCTCCACGGCCCGGCCGATGTCGTTCACCCGGTTGCCGGCGCGGGCGGCGCGGGCCCCTTTGCGGAACGCCGACTGCGCGGCCTGGATGATGTTGTGCTGCAGGTTCTCGACCGGCGGCACGGCCACGGTGATCGCGGCGTCGGCGTAGTAGCCGTCCCGCTCCGCCGTGATGTCGATCTTCACCAGGTCTCCGGCTTCGATCCGCCGCTCGCCGGGGACGCTGTGCACCGCCTCGTCGTTGACGCAGATCATGATGGCGCCCGGGAAGTTGTAGGTCTGCCGCGGCGCCGGATGGGCCCCGTGGGCGGTCAGGAAGCGGTCGCCGATGGCGTCCAGCTCCGCCGTCGTGACCCCCGGCCGCACGTACTTCCTCACCTCCTGGATGGTCAGGCCCACGATCCGGCCGATCGCGCGCAGCCGCTCCAGGTCTTCGGGTTTTTCGATCGACATCGAGCTCTCCTACCTCCGCCGCGGCGGATCGCTCGGCGGAAAGACCGGCATGGGGAAGGCACGGACGGTTCCCTCATCCCCCTTGGCCGACCGGCTCCGGGCAACGCCACCTTGCTCCACCTCTTCGATGCGGAGGACGGCGTGCATGGGCAGGTACAGGCGCTTGGCCTGGCCGAACTCGCTGCGCAGGCCCTCCTCGGAGGGGTCCACGACCACTTCGGAGCGAGTGCCGAAGACCAGATCCTCGACCTCGATGAAGCCGAACAGACTCCCCTGGACGACCTGGCGGGCGTAAAGCTCCACCACGTTGCCCTGGTTGAGGAAGACGATTTTGAACATGCAGTCTTTGCTCATCGGTCTCGCCACACGATTTTGCCAAGCATAGAGGGAGGCGATCCTACCAGAAGGGGCGCCTGGTCACTCACCCTCGGGGAGGAGCCAACGGCAACCGCACCTCGAGCTCGGTCCCCCACCCCGGCCCGTCGCTGCGGGCCTCGACCCGGCCGCCGTGCAGCTCCACCAGGCTGCGCACCAGGGTGAGGCCGATGCCGAGGCCCGCTCCCGCGCGGTCGAGGGACTGCTCGCCCTGGGCGAAGAGATCGAAGACGCGCGGCAGCAGATCGGCCCCGATGCCGATGCCGTCGTCGCGGATGCGGATCACCGCCTCGCCGAGGCCGCCACGGCCGGCGGCGACCTCGATGTGCCCACCTTGAGGCGTAAACTTGACGGCGTTGCGCAGCAGGTTCGAGAACACCTGCTCCAAACGCGTGGCGTCGCCCTCCAGGAGCAGCGCCTCCGGCAAGAGATCCAGCCGCAAGCTCAAGGATTTCGCCTCGGCCAGCGGCCGGATGGTGTCCACGGCATTGCGCACGATCTCCACCAGGTTGAGGAGCTCGCGCCGCAGCTCCACCTTGCCGCGGGTGATCCGCGACACGTCCAGCAGATCGTCCACCAACCGCACCAGGTGCTGGATCTGACGCCGGATGATGGCCACCGACCGGTCCATCGGCGGCGGCGACGGACCGAGCTGCTCGATCAGATAGGAGGCGTTGGCGATCGCTCCCAGTGGATTGCGCAGCTCGTGCGCCAGCATGGCCAGGAACTCGTCCTTGCGCCGGTCGGCCTCGGCCAGGGCCTCGGCGCGGGCCCGCAGCTCGGCGGCCAGACGCTCGCTCTCCCGGGTGCGGGCCGCCAGACGGTCGCGCATCTCACGGAAGGCGGCGGAGAGACGCACCACCTCGGTGACCGTGCTGTCGTCGCCCAAGGGCGCCGCGAGATTTCCGGCCGTCAGCTCGTCCACCGCCTCCGAGAGGGTCTGGAGAGGGCGGGCGATGCGGCCCGCCGCGAGGATGCCGCCGATCGCCGCCAGTGGAACGACGGCGAGGAGCAGACAGAACGCCACGTCGCGCCCCCGTCGCACACCGGCCAGAGCGTCGCCGCGAGGCCGTTCCACGGCCACGGCCCAACCGACGCCCGGTACCCCGGCGAAACCGGTCACGCCGCTCTCGCGCTGCAACGCGCGGCCGGAGGGAACCGCGCGGTCCCAGCCGGCCGGAAGGTCGGGCAGCCGCCCGGCGTCCGGCGGGAGATCCTCCCGGGTGGCGATGAGGTTGCCGTAGCCATCGTTCATCACCACCTTGGACCCCGGCCTGCCGACGCGCCGGCTCAGCACTTCGGAATCGTGAGCCGCGACCAGCACACCGGCCAGCCGATTCGCAGCGTCGCGAATGGGCGCTCCGAGGAACAGCAGCGACCGAGCGCCGGACGGGGCGATTCGGATCTCGACCCGCGGCTCCCGCTCCTCGCCCATCCTGACGGCGAAGTCGTGCAGGAATGGCGCTGGCAGGGGCACGCCGGCGGCGGCAATCACCCGGCCGTCGAGAGCGAGGGTGCGAAAGCCGGCTACGTCAGGATACGAGCGGCGGGAAGCCGCGAGGAGCGCCTCCTGCGCCTCGGGTGTCAGAGGCGCCCGGCCCGCCAGGGCGGCGATGGCGAGAGTGCGGGCGCCGCTCATCTCGACGTAATCGGAAACGTTCTGGGCGATCGCCTGGGCCTCGATGCGCTGGATGGTCAGGGCCTGCTCCACGGCCAGTTGCTCTTCCTGCGCCGTCACCACCGCGGTGGCGAAAACGAGCGCCAGTGAGGTCGCGATCGCCAGCGCCAGCGCCAGCCGCGTCTGCAAGGACGCAGTGTCCAGGGCGGCAAGCCGGCGCCGCAACCAGGGCAGGATGGCGACCATGATCCCGCCGCCGCAATACATGGCGATCCCGGTCCACAGGCGGCCGGGCAGCGCGATCAATACACCGAACGTGAAGAAGGCCGTGCCCGCGAAGACGTGGATCGCCCAGAGCTGCCGCCGCCCGAGGCGCGGGACAAATTGCGACCAAGCCAGGAGTGGCCCCCCCAGCAGCATCGCCAATCCCAGAACCCGCAGAGAACCCTGGTAAGGACCATAGAAGGCGCCCTGGAAGAGCTTGGGGAGCGCCGTCATCGAGAAGCCCGTGACGGTGGCGACGAGACCGATGACCAGCCCGAAAAGATCGCCCTCGCCCTCCGACCCTTGGTGCCGGGAGGGACGCACGCCGGCGAAGATCGTCGCCAGGCCTGCGATGGAGTAGGTGACCATCCCCGTCCGCGCTCCCACCCGCGCGAAGCTCACGGCGAGCGCCAGCAGCGTCACGCCGGCAAGGGCATGAGCCGTGACGCTCACCCAACGCCGTGGCCGCACCACGACCACCGCCAGCAGCGACACCCCGGAGAGGAGCGCCAACGATCCCCAGGCGAGCCCATTGGCCAGGAGGACCTTGTACGGGCCGCCCTGAAAGCGGTGGGGAGCGACGAGAAGGAAGGCGCCGATGAAGCCGCAGAACAGGCCGACGGCCCATTCCAGGCTGTCCACGGCAAGCCCGGCCAGTCGATCGCGCACTCCCCCTGAACCTTCCGTCGCCAATTGCGTATCTCTCCAAGCCTCTATGCGACCCATCCCGGGCGATACCATGCCACCGCTGTCTCTATCCAAGCTGTCTTCATCCAAGCTGTCTTCATCCAAGCCATGCACGCCGGAACGCGGCCGTGCCGGAGGAAACCCCTTCATGTTCGGACGACGTCATCTCCTGATTCCGGCCCTCGCCCTGTCTCTTGCCGGCCAGGCCGCAGCGCAACCCCAGGTTTCCTCCTCGGAGCCCCTGCTCGGCTTCAGCAATGACCGCGCCAAGGAAGAGCGGGCCCTCGAAGCCCGCTTCGACTCCTTCCTGAACGCCGCCAACCAGCGCCAGTGGATGCAGCGGCTCACCGCCCATCCTCACCACGTCGGCTCGCCCTGGGACAAGGAGAACGCCGAATTCATGGCGGGCCTTTTCCGCTCCTGGGGATATCAGACTCAGATCGAACAGTTCAAGGTCCTCTTCCCCACCCCCAAGGTACGCCTGCTGGAGATGGAGGCGCCAACCCGCTTCAAGGCGAGCCTCACCGAGCCCGTCCTGCCAGAGGACTCCACCTCCGGCCAGAGCACGGAGCAGCTCCCCCTCTACAACGCCTACTCGACCGACGGCGACGTCACCGGCGAGCTCGTCTACGTCAACTTCGGCGTGCCGAAGGACTACGAGGAGCTGCAGCGCCGGGGCATCGACGTCAGGGGCAAAATCGTCATCGCACGCTATTTCGGCTCCTGGCGCGGCATCAAGCCCAAAGTGGCCGCCGAGCATGGCGCCATCGGCTGCATCATCTACTCCGATCCCCACGAAGACGGCTATTTCCAAGGCGACGTATACCCCAAAGGCGGCTACCGCAGCGACAAGAGCGGCCAGCGCGGCTCGGTGGCGGACATGCCCCTCTACTCGGGCGATCCGCTGACCCCGGGCGTCGGCGCCACCGAGGACGCCAAGCGGCTCGCCGTCAAGGACGCGGCGACGATCACCAAGATTCCCGTGCTCCCCATCTCCTACGGCGATGCCCTGCCCCTGCTCAAGGCCCTGGGCGGCCCCATGGCCCCCGAGGATTGGCGCGGCTCGCTGCCGATCCCCTACCACCTCGGCGCCGGCCCCGCCAGCGTGCACCTCAAGGTCGAGTTCAACTGGAACCTGTCGCCAGTCTATGACGTGATCGCCCGGCTGCCCGGCTCCGAGTTGCCGGACGAGTGGATCGTCCGCGGCAATCATCACGACGGCTGGGTCAACGGCGCCTCGGACCCCATCAGCGGCATGGTCGCCGAGCTCGACGAGGCCCGCGCCATCGGCGAGCTCGCGAAGACCGGCTGGAAGCCGAAGCGCACCCTCGTCTACGCCGCCTGGGACGGCGAAGAGCCCGGCCTCCTGGGCTCCACCGAGTGGGCCGAGACCCACGCCGCCGAGCTGCGCGACCACGCCGTCGTCTACATCAACACGGACAGCAATTCCCGCGGCTACTTCGGCGCCGGCGGCTCCCACACCCTGGAGACCCTCGTCAACCAGGTCGTCCGCGACGTCCCCGATCCCGAAAAGGGGATCAGCGTTCTCGACCGCGCCCTCGCCGCCAACACCCTGCTCGGCCCCCCCGAAACGCGCGACAGCAAAGTCCTCCGGCTCGACGCGTTGGGCTCCGGCTCGGACTTCACGCCGTTCCTCCAGCACCTGGGGATTGCCGCCCTCAACGTCGGCTATGGCGGTGAGGAGGATTACGGCCAATACCATTCCATTTACGACTCCTTCGACCACTTCGTGCGCTTCGCCGATCCGAAGTTCGAGTACGGCGTGGCCCTGTCGAAGACCGACGGCCGGCTCGTCCTGCGGCTGGCCAACGCCGAGGCCCTGCCCATGACCTTCGACCCCTTCAACACCGCCGTGGCGAAATACGTGGACGAGGTCGTCAAGCTGACGGACACCCTGCGGCAGGAGGCCGAGGAGCGCAATCGGCGGCTCGACGACAAAGTCTTCCAGGCCGTGGACGACCCGACCCACACCTGGGTGGCGCCGCCGCGCCTGGAATCGGCTCCCTATCTGAACTTCTCGCCGCTCCAGAACGCCGTCGCGGCCCTCAAGAAGAGCACCGCCGCCTACGACAAGGCCTATACCGCCGCCACCGCGGGCGGCAAGGCGCTGCCGGCCGAGACGGCCAACCGCCTGAACGCCATCCTGATGAAGTCCGAGCGCGTCCTCACCCTTCCCCAGGGCCTGCCGCGCCGCTCCTGGTACGTCCACCAGATCTACGCCCCCGGCTTCTACACCGGCTACGGCGTGAAGACCCTCCCCGCCGTACGCGAGGCCCTGGAGCAGCGCAACTGGAAAGAGGCGACCGACGAGATCCCCGTCGTGGCCGCCACCATCGAAAGCTTCGCCCGGGAGATCGACAAGGCGACGGCGGTGCTGCCGGGGAGGTAGGAGCCTGCCCCAGGCCCTCTAACTTAACGTGTCCTCAGAGGCCCCCCACCCGAAGACCCTCACCCCTGCCCCTCTCCCGACCACCCCATCCACCGCCCCGGGAGAGGGGTCCTCGGTTGGGGCATTTTCCCTCGTCCTCCTGTCCTTGCAGGCTGTTCTCCCTCTTCTCCCGGTGAGGGGGTGGAGGGGGTCGGGAGAAGAGGGCCGGGGTGATGAGGGTCTTGGGCGGGGGAAACTCTCAGACACGTTGAGTTAGCGTCTTTAGGGTCGTCCTGTACACTCCCGGCATGCCGCCGGCGCCTGCCTACCCCGATCTCCGCGCCTTCCTCGACCAGCTCCGGCAGAACCGCGACCTCGTCACCGTCGAGGCCCCGGTGGACGCGCGGCTGGAGGCGGCGGAGATCCACCGGCGGGTGATCTCCGCCGGGGGGCCGGCCCTGTTGTTCACGAACGTGAAGGGGGCGGACTTCCCCCTCGTCACCAACCTATTCGGCACCGCCCTCCGGGCCGAGATGGCCTTCGGCACCCGTCCGCAGCAGCTCATCCGGCGCATCGTCCACCTGGCCGAGACGCTGCTGCCGCCCACTCCGGCGAAGATCTGGGGCGCGCGGGACCTCGCCCGCGAAGCCCTCCGCATCGGCTCCTCCCGCCGCCGCTCCGGCCCCGTCACCGAGGTCGTGAGCCGGGACGTCCGCCTCGACCGGTTGCCCGTCCTCACCACCTGGCCGGAGGACGGCGGCCCGTTCGTCACTCTCCCCCTGGTCTACACCGAGCACCCGGACGGCAAGGGCCACAACCTGGGGATGTACCGCCTCCACGTCCACGGCGCCCGCTCGACCGGCATGCACTGGCAGATCGGCAAGGGCGGCGGCTTCCACTACGCGGTGGCCGAGGCGCAGGGGCAGGCGTTGCCGGTCACCGCTTTTCTGGGTGGGCCCCCGGCCCTGATCCTCGCCGCCGTCGCGCCGTTGCCCGAGAACGTTCCCGAGCTGATGCTCGCCTCCCTGATCGCCGGCGAGCGGCTGAAGCTCGTCACGCCAGGTCTGGGGCCGCACCCCCTGGTGGCCGCGGCCGAATTCGCGCTGATCGGCAAGGTGCCGCCCCGAGTCCGGCGTCCCGAAGGGCCTTTCGGGGATCACTACGGCTACTACTCCCTCCAGCACGACTATCCGGTCTTCGAAGTCGAGACGATAGCTCGCCGCCGGGACGCCATCTATCCGGCCACCGTGGTGGGCAAGCCCCGGCAGGAGGACTTCTTCATCGGCGACCTCCTCCAGGAGCTGCTTTCGCCGCTCTTCCCCCTGGTCATGCCGGCGGTGGAGGATCTCTGGTCCTACGGCGAAACGGGCTACCACTCGCTGGCCGCGGCAGTGGTCAAGCAACGGTACAAGCGGGAAGCAATGGCGTCCGCCTTCCGCATCCTGGGCGAAGGGCAGCTCTCACTGACCAAGTTCCTCTTCGTCACCGACCGGCGGGTGGACCTGAAGGATTTTCCGGCGACGCTCACCCACATCCTGGAACGCACGCATCCGGAGACGGACCTCTACGTCTTCTCGAACCTCGCCATGGACACCCTGGACTACACCGGCCCGCAGGTGAACGAGGGCTCGAAGGGCGTCTGGCTCGGCCTGGGCGATCCGGTGCGCGACCTCCCGCGCACCTTCACCTCGCCCGAAATCCCCCAGGGGCTTGCCGACGTCCACGTCTTCGTCCCCGGCTGCCTGATCGTGGGCGGTCCTATTTATAAGGATGATCCCGGCGCCGCCGCCCGCTTCGCCGCCCACCCCGCCTTCGCCGGCTGGCCCCTGGTGGTCCTCACCGACGAGCCCCGCCGCGCCGCCGCGAGCCCCATCAACTTCCTCTGGACCACCTTCACCCGCTTCGAGCCCGCCGCCGACCTCCATGCCGCCGGCACCGAAGTAATCCGACATCATCTTTCCTATAAGGGTCCCATCCTCATCGACGCCCGCATGAAGCCCTGGTACCCCAAAGAGCTCTTCGCAGACGAAGAAACTGCGGCGACGGTGACGAGACGGTGGAAGGAATACTTCCCTTCAGGAAAGGTGGAGATGGGAGACTCGGAGGCGGGGCATTTGACGGGGTAGGGACCACGTCATGGCTACCGCGTCCTGGAACGGCCCGTTCGCCATCGTCTCTATGGGTGGCCGGGAGTGGCCGCCGGCATCACGCCGCCGCTGGCCGGGATGGTGAAGGGGCCATCCTGCGTGGAGATGAAGCCCCGGGAGGTCGACAGGGTGACGACGACCGGCTTGTGGACGGTGGCGGTGCCGCTGACCGATCCGGTCATGACGATGCCGACGGAGAAAGAGACCGTGCTGAACTGGCCGATGGGCACGGAGCGCTGGGGCGGGCTGAAGACGATCGTGCTGCCCTGGAACGAGACCCCCTGGACGGCGGCTTCGGAACCGGGCTTGGGGCGCGGAGGCCCGGTGAAGCGAAGACCCTGGAAGGCGAGCGTCACCGCCGTCGTCGGCGTGACGTTGAAGAGCTGGACGTTGAGCATCTCGCCGGCCATCACGCTCGGCGACGGGGCCGAAGCCGCTGTCTGCGCCGTCTGAGCCAGGACCGGCGAGGCGAGGAGACCGGCGCAGAGCACGAACAAGGTGAGCCACTTGAATCGATCCATGAAGTCCTCCTTCCCCGAAAAGCGGGGGCCGCAACGAGTATAGATCCGCGCGGGCTGGTCATGCCTGCCGGGCCGCTCATCGTTACCGCGAGCCAGAGTATCCATACATCGTCTTGCCGATGCTTACCGCGAGCCGGGGTATCGATACCGCGGGGCTCGGTATGCTTGCCGCGAGAGCGGGTAGCCATACTCTGTCCCGCCGATGCTTACCGCGTGCCGGAGTATCGATACCGCGGGGCTGGGTATCCTTACGCGGGAGCCGGTATCCATACTTTGTCCCGCCGATGCTTACCGCGAGCCAGAGTATCGATACCGCGGGGCTGGGTATCCTTACCGCGAGAGCGGTAGCCATACTTTGTCCCGCCGATGCTTACCGCGTGCCGGAGTATCGATACCGCGGGGCTGGGTATCCTTACGCGGGAGCCGGTATCCATACTTTGTCCCGCCGATGCTTACCGCGTGCCGGAGTATAGATACCGCGGGGCTGGGTATCCT
>JBAPYB010000233.1:0-10795 GCA_049284515.1 Thermoanaerobaculia bacterium | reverse complement strand
CCCCAGGTGCGGGTGGGCGAGCGGCTGTTCACCTCCGCGGCGGCTGTCGTGCAGGTGACGGCCGTCGGGCCGGACGGCGCTCCGGCGCGCTCGCTGCCGGTGATCGGCGGCCAGGAAGCCGCCGCCTGGCCGGCTGCGTGGACGGCCGGTCCCCATACCGCAGGCGCCCTCGTGGTCGACGGCTGCGGCCATCGCGTGCCCCTGACTCCCGTGGCCTTCGTCACCGACACCGAGCCCCCGGCCATCCACTGGCAGGTGGGCGATCAGAAGTCGCTCTCCGACCGGCTGGCTCCCGACAGCGAGAACGACCGGCGGCGCCTGCGCGGACGGCGCGGGCGGGGCCGGCCGGCGACCGACGCCTGGCAGACCTGGGCCGGCGTGTGGCAGGTCCCCGTGCCCTGGGTGAAGGAGAAGCGGGGCGTTTATGCGCAGTTCCCCGTGGAGATCAAGAGCGACCATCCCCAGGCCTTCCTCGCCGCGCCGGAGACCACCGTCGCCGCCGACGGCAAGGACGACCGGCTCGACGAGCGCATCCTCTGGATCGCGGCCGACGACGCCGGGGCCGGCGTCGAACGCCTGATCCTGCGGGACCGCACGGAGACCGACCGCGTAGTGCTGGAGGTGGAGGCCGTCGACATGGTGGGCAACAGCACGAAGAAGGAGATCGTGCTGCGCCGGCGGCAGTAGCCCCTCACTCCGCCGCCAGCCGGGTGGTGGGCAGCCACTGCGCTTCGAGGGTGAGGCTCAGCGGCGGTCCCTGCGACGGTGGGACCTGCGGAATGGCGTCGTCGAATTGCCAGCGGAAACCGTGCCGGGCATCGATGCGGTCGAGCTCCTCGGCCACCGCGGCGGCGTTCGCGGGACGGCGGCTGGGATCGCGTTCGAGGAGGAGGACCACCAGCGTCTCGAGATCCGGGGGAATCCCCGCCGTCCGTACGCTCGGGGGTTTGAGGACGCCGAAGAGGGTGGACTGGATCATGTCCGACACGTCGGCGCCGCCGAACGGCTTGGCGCCGGTGAGGCACTCGTAGAGGATCACCCCCAGCGCGAAGAGGTCGCCGGCCCGGGTGTGGCCGGACCCCCGCAGGCTCTCCGGCGGCAGGTAGCCCGGCGTGCCGAAGACCAGCCCCTCGGCGCGGCTCGCCGCGGCCACGAAGTCGGCGATGCCGAAGTCCGTCACCTTGATCGAGCCGTCGCGCCCCAAGAGCACGTTGGCCGGCTTGACGTCGCGGTGCACGATGTCCCGCGCGTGGGCGGCGGCGAGGCCGTGGGCGATGGCCGCGCCGAGCGGCGCCACTTCCTGGGGATGGAGCCGGCCGCGGCGCAGCAGCAGGTGCTCGAGGCTGATGCCGTCCACCAGCTCGAGGGCCAAGAAGGCGCCGTCCGGCGCATCTTCCACGTCGTAGACGGCCACCACGTTGGGATGGCTGAAGCGTGCCGCCGTCACCGCCTCGCGCACGAGCTGGGTGATGAGTTGGGCGCGCTTGTCGTCCAGCAGGTCGACTCCCAGCCGCACGGTCTTCAACGCCACCGCCCGCTGCAGCTTGGGGTCCCAGCCGCGGAAGACGGTGCCCATGCCGCCGGTGGCGATGAACTCCACCACCTGGTAGCGGCCCAGGAACACGTCGCCCAGGGCCTCGCGCTCGGAGATGCCGCGGCGCAGGGCGTCGAAGCTGCGGCGCAGGTCGTCGATCTCGTTGCCGCCCGACGGGGCCGGGCCGGCCTTGGCCAGCTCGCGCTGGGCCCGGGCGAGGTTGCGGATGGGCCGCACGACGGCGATCCAGGCACCTCCCGAAAGGGCCGCGATGAGCAGCAGGGCCGAGCCGAAGGCCAGGGCCGAGCGCCGATTCAGCTCCACTGCCACCGCCTCTGCCACCCGCGCCGGCTGGCGCGAGAGCACCACCCAATCCGTCTCCGGCACGGGCGCGCTGGCGCCCAGGACCTCGCCACCCCGCCGGCCGGCGACTCGAACGGAGCCCCGGACCTGTCCCGAGAGAGCCTGCGACACCAGCACGGGAGGGAAGGCATCGAGCGACGTGTCGTTGCCCAGCAGCAGGTGGCCGCCGCGGCCTCCCCCGTCGCGGCTGGCCAGCGCCAGCACGGCCTCCTGCCCCAGGTCTTCGGGATGGAGCACCTCGTCGAGCAGCGAGCCGTCGCAGACCAGGCGCACGGCGCCGGCGCCCTGGGGCAGCGGGGCTGAAATCCGCACCACCGGCGGCTTGACGGCGGCGGCGATCGACACCGGCTCCTGCCAGGGCCCGGCGAGCCCCGCCTCGGCCCGCCGCCGCGACGGCGAGTCCTTGAGCTGCACCCGCATCACCGTTTCGCCGTGGGCGTTGACCACGGCCACCGCCTCGACCCCCAGGGACGACCAGGTCTGGAGGCTCTGGACCAGCAGCTCCTGGGCCTCCGGCGAGTGGGGATCCCCCAGCGCGCGGTTCCCCGCCAGGCCGCGAGCCAGGGCGAGCCGGGTGTCGAGAAAGGCGCCGACGCGGCTGGCGGCGGTCTGGGCAGCCAGCGAGTGGGTCTTGAGCACCTGTTCGAGGAGGGCGTCGCGGTTGACGCCGACCAGGCCGAAGTAGGAGATGGCGAGCGGCAGCAGTCCGACCGCCGCCAGGGCCAGCGCGACGCGTGCCAGGAGGGTGAACCGGATGCGGGGCATGAAGGGAAGCTTACTTCGCCACCGTCCGCAGCCGGCGCAGGATCTCGGCGATCTCGGTCACGGGAGGCGGTGGGCCGCCGTCGAGGTGAGCCTTCAGCAGGCGCTCCAGGGTGCGGGCGTGCTCCGTGACGGCGGGAAAGCCGAAGGTGGCCCCGGCCCCCACCAGGGAGTGGGCGAGCCGGTGGAAACGGCGCAGGGGCTCGGCGGCCCAGCCGGCTTCGCGCGCCGCCGTGCCCGCGTTCTCGACCTCGGTGAGGCGTTCCGGGAGGCGGCCGGCGAAATACCGCCGCAGCTCCTCCACTCCCCCGTCGTCTTCCATGCTGGCCATGCCGGACTCAGGGGAGAGAGGCCCAGATCTCGCGGACCGTCGCCGCGAGGGCCATGGGATCGAAAGGCTTGGCGATCACCTCCGCCGCTCCCATCTCCCGGTACAGGGCGACTTCCTGCGCCTGGACGCGGGCGGTCATGAAGACCACCGGCGTCGCCTCCCCACCCGGCAGCCGGCGCAGGGCCTCCAGCGTCGCCGGGCCGTCCATGCCCGGCATCATCACGTCGAGGAGGACGAGGTCGGGAGCGAACTCCGCGAAGCGGGCGAGCGCCTCGCTGCCCGAGCCGCAGGCCAGGACCCGGAAACCGCCCAGCGCCTCCAAAGCCATGGTCGCGATCACCTGGATGTCTGGATCATCCTCGACGAAAAGGATACGCTGAAGCGCCGGTCGTTCCATGATTCCTGTGGAGAATCCCCGTGAAGCTCCAGCCAGAGCCCTACAAGAAGGTGGGACAAGCCGGCGGCACAAGCCGGTCTGGTTGTTGTCGTGGCCCCTTCAAAGCTCCTCGGAGTCTGGGGAACCAAGATTACGGTTCACATTACAGAAAGACTCGTGCTGAGATAGTATGTCCCGGCTGACGGAAGGCACCAACCTTTGACCGAAAAGTCATCCGCTTTCGACGAGCGGTCGGCCCGCCGGATCCTGACGGTGGAAGACGATCCCGACCTGCTCCGCCTCATCCGGCGTGAGCTGGAGGGGGCGGGCTTCGAGGTCTGGGCCTGCCCGACGGCCGAGGAGGCGCTGGAGGTCGTGGCCAAGCGGGGCCTGCCGCATCTCGCCCTGGTGGACATCCTGCTGCCGGGGATGGACGGCATGGCCTTCTCCCGCAAGCTGCACGAGTGGAGCGATCTGCCCATCGTCATGCTGACCTCGGTGGACGAGGAGGAGACGGTGGTGAAGGCCATCGAGTCGTTCGCCGAGGACTACATCCGCAAGCCGTTCAAGGCGCGGGAGATGGTGGCGCGGGTGGAGCGGGTGTGCCGGCGGATGGGCAACTTCGCCTACACCCTGCAGCCGGTGATTCAGGTGGACGCCCGCCTGGCCATCGACTTCGCCCACCAGCGGGCGGTGGTGGACACGCGCGCAGTGCCGCTGACCTCCACCGAGACCAAGCTCCTCTACGTGCTGATGCGCAACGCCGGCCGGGTGGTGGCCACCGACTTCCTGCTGCGGCGCCTGTGGCCCTCGGACGAGGTGTTCGAAGACACGCTGCGCGTCCACGTCCACCGCCTGCGGTCGAAGATCGAACCCGAGCCCGCCCGTCCCCGCTACGTCGTCACCGAGCGCGGCACCGGCTACCGCTTCCCGCCGGTGACCGCATAGGTCCATTCAAGTCAATCGACCCGTCTCGGCGGCCAGGGCGTCGGCGTCCTCGCCGCCAGCACCGAGCGGATGGTCTCCAGCAGCTCGCGGTTCGAGGTCTGGGATTTGACCAGCACCGAGGCCGCGTGGCCGGCCACTTCGCGGTCCACCTCGTGGGCCGAGAAGATCAGCACGGGCGTGGGCGGCGCGAGATTGCCCAACAGCGTCAGGAGGTCCAGACCTGAGCCGTCCGGCAGGGCGAGGTCGAGGATCACCAGGTCGAAGTGCTCTCGGGAAAGGCAGAGCCGGGCCTCGGCCAGGGTGGACGCCGCCTCCACCTCGGCCTCTCCGGCGATGATGGCGGCCACCACGCGTTGCAGGTCCGGATCGTCCTCGACGTGCAGGATGCGGATCTTTCCGGCCGTGGCCCCCCGCACCGCCCGCCGCACGGCCGACAGGAGATGGGCTTCGTCGATCGGCTTGGCGAGCCAGTCCACCACGCCCAGAGCGCCGCCGTTGAGCTCCGTGCGCCCCTCCCGAGCCCGCACCGAGACCACGACGATGGGCAGCCGGCTGGTGGCCGCCTCGGCCCGCAGCTCGCGGATCAGCGAAATGCCGTCCTGGTCGGGGAGCGTGAGGTCGACGGTCATGGCCGCGTAGCGCCGCTCACGAATCCACTGCCGGGCCGTGGCGGCGTTGATGGCCACGTCGGCGCCGAAGCCCTCCCGCTCGAGCATCAGGGTGAGGAGATTGGCGACGTCGACGTCGTCCTCGCAGATGAGGATGCGCGGGCCGCCGCTCGGCGGGGGCTCGGCGGCGGCCCCCCCCCACTCGGGCAGCTCGAAGGCGAAGGTGGTGGCGACCCCCAGCTCGCTCTCGAAGCCGATCCGCCCGCCGAGGCGTTCGACGATCGCCTTCGAGATGCTCAAGCCCAGCCCCGTGCCCCCTTTCTCGCGGGTGGAGGAGATGTCGGCCTGGACGAACTTCTCGAAGATGGATTCCTTGAATTCCGGCGGGATCCCTTTGCCGTGGTCCGTCACCGCAATGCGCACCCGGTTGGCGTGGCTGCGGGTGACCGCGATCTCGACCACGCCGCCCCGCGGCGAGAACTTGCAGGCGTTGGACAGCAGGTTGGTGACCACCTGCTGGAGACGGTCGGCGTCCGCCCACACCCGCAAGCCCTCCAGCGCCGCAACGATCCGCAGCTCCACCTCGTAGGTGGTGGCGTAGCCGCGGTTGCTCTCCACCGCCTGCTCCAGGAGCGGCATCAGCTCCAGGGGAACGAAGCGGAACTCCATCTTGCCGGACTCGATCTTCTCGATGTCCAGGATGTCGTTGATCAATCGCCCCAGCCGCTCGCTGTTCTTGGCGGCGATCTCCAGCAGGACGCGGGCCTTCTCCGGCAGCTCCCCGAAGACGCCGCCGGCGAGCAGGCCCAGGGCGCCGCGAATGGACGTCAAGGGCGTGCGCAGCTCGTGGCTGACCACCGAGATGAAGTCGTTCTTCATCTGCTCGACCTGCTTCTGCTGCTGAACGTCGCGGGCTACCGCGTAGATGAGCCGCCGCTCCGGTGCCGCGGTGGCGCGCCACGCCAGCCAGCGGTAGGAGCCGTCCCGGGTCAGGTAGCGGTTTTCGAACTCCACCACGCCGACGCCGAGACGCAACCGCTGGCGCTCCGTCTCGGTCAGCACACGATCGTCGGGATGGACGAGCTCCACGATCGGCCGCGACAGCATCTCCTCCAGGGAGTAGCCCAGGAGCCTCTCCCAGGCCGGATTGAGGTGCTTGAAATAACCGTCGTAGCCGATGATGCAGAGCATCTCTACGGAGATGTCGAAAAACCGGTCGCGCTCCTGCTCGGCCAGGGCCCGATCGTCGATCTCCGCTTGCAGGGCGGCGTTGGTGCGGGCGAGCTCGGCAGCGTGGCGCTTGCGCACCTTCTCCTCCCGCAACCGCTCGGTGACGTCCAGGGCATGGCCCAGCACGTAGGGAGCCGCGGCCTCCGCCGTCACGAGATGGTTGCGGTACATCCAGATCCGCTCGGCCCCATCCCGCGCCAGGATCCGCATCAGCCCCTCGCCCGGCTGGCCGGTCTGCAGGCGATTCAGATAGCTGCCGAAGGAGCCTCTGCCGGCCGGTGCCAGGAGCTCGCGCAGATTCCTGCCCTCGAGCTCCCGCGGCGAGTAGCCCAGAGCCTGGGCGGCGGCCGGATTGACCATCAGCAGGACGCCGTCGAGGTCGTGGGTGCAGATCAGGCCGAAGCTCTCGGCCACCAGGCCCCGGTAGTGGCGCTCGCGGGCGCGCAACGAGCGATTCGCCCGCCGGGCGATGAGGAGCGTCAGGAGAGCCGAAAGCGCGGCCGCCAGGGCCACTCCGGCCAGCCAGGCGACGTCAGCCCGAGCCATCGCTCCACTCGTTCCGTTGCAAGATGCTCATTCTCCCCCTGAGGCTGGGTCAATCCTGACGGATCGGGGAGACGGTGGCAAGAAGGGGCCGGAGGGGTGGTGGGGAATCGCCCCCAAAAAGGAACAGGCCGGTGCCAAGTGGGGCTGAGCACCGGCCTGCAAGGCCAGGGTGGGGGACCCTGGCTCTCGTCGAAATCCTTGCTACGCCGCCACCGCCACGGGCAACGTTGCCGCTGCCACCTCGACCTCCTCGAAGCGGGCGCTGAAGTGGCGGAGCACCTTGGGTGCGAACGTCATCCGCAGTCCCTTCAGGGAGTTGCGTTGCGCGCGGATGTCCTCCAGCACGCCGGCCACGTACTCCAGGTGCGAGTTGGTGAAGACGCGCCGCGGCACCGCGAGGCGGATGAGCTCCATGGACGCCGGGATGAGCTCGCCGGTCGCCGGATCGTCCTTGCCGAACATGACGCTGCCGATCTCCACGCCGCGGATGCCGCCTTCGCGATAGAGGGCCACGGACAGCGCCTGAGCCGGGAACTGCTCCTGGGGAATGTGGGGCAGAAGCCTCTGGGCGTCGATGTAGACCGCGTGGCCGCCCGTCGGCTGCATGATCGGGATGCCGGCCGCCGTCAGCGTGGCGCCGAACTGCTCCACCTGGGTGACGCGGAAGCGCAGGTAGTTCTCGTCCAGCACCTCGCGCAGGCCGCGGGCCACGGCCTCGAGGTCGCGCCCGGCGAGGCCGCCGTAGGTGGGGAATCCCTCGATGACGATCAGCTTCTGCTTCAGCACCTCCAGCAGCTCCTCATTGCGGGTGGCGAGGAAGCCGCCGATGTTGGCCAGGCCGTCCTTCTTGGCGCTCATGGTGCAGCCGTCGGCGACGCTGAAGATCTCGCGCACGATCTCGGCCACCGAGCGGTGTCCCTGGCCCGCCTCACGCTGCTTGATGAACCAGGCGTTCTCGGCGAACCGGCAGGCGTCGAGGTAGAAGGGGATGCCGAACTCGCGGCACAGCCCGGAGACGGCCCGGATGTTGGCGAGCGACACCGGCTGGCCGCCGCCGGAGTTGTTGGTCAGCGTCAGCATGCAGACCGGCACGTCCTCGCCCCGCTCCTTGAAGAGCTGGTGCAGGCGGACGAGGTCCATGTTGCCCTTGAACGGATGGGGATTCTGGGGGTTCCGCGCTTCGGCGATCACGAGATCCAGGGCGGTGCCGCCGTTGACCTCGATGTTGGCCCGGGTGGTGTCGAAGTGGCAGTTGTTGGGGATGACCATCCCCGGACGGGTGAGCAGGGTCGAGAAGAGGAGGTTCTCGGCGACGCGGCCCTGGTGGACGGGAAGGAAGTGCTCGAAGCCGAAGACGTCCTGAATGGTCTCCTGCAGGTGGAAGAAGTTGCGGGCTCCGGCGTAGGCCTCGTCCCCTTGCATCATGCCCGCCCACTGATTGTCGGACATGGCCGAGGTTCCCGAGTCGGTGAACAGGTCGATGAAGACCGCTTCCGACGGGATCTGGAAGAGGCTGAATCCCCCTTTCACCAGGAGGCGCTCGCGCTCATCCCGGGGCAGGAGCTGAATCTTCTCGACGACTTTGATGCGCCAGGGCTCGGGCAGGGCTCTGCTCATGACTTCTCCCCCCATAAAGGCCGCCGGAGAGGCGGCACAAAGTAAAAACTACAAATCCAACGCTCAGAAGGCAGCTTCGATGCGTCAGTTACGGTAAGAGTGCTTAGGGTACTACAAAGCGGGACAAGCCGGAAAAACTTTTTTGGGGCGGGGGTCGTTCCGAGGGCAAGCCGTAGCTGGCCAGTGGACCGGCCCGGAGATACCATCCCCGGGCCGCCATGTCCTCCAACCCCCTCATCGAGCTGCGCGATCTCACCAAGGCCTACGAGGAGGGGAGCCGGCGGCGGATGGTGCTGTGCGGTGCCAACGCCTCCTTCGCCCGGGGCGAGCTGGCCGTGCTGGTCGGGAGGAGCGGCACGGGGAAGTCCACGCTGCTCAACCTCCTTTCGGGAATCGACCAGCCGGACTCGGGCGAGGTGATCGTCGACGGGGTCTCGATCTCGACCCTCTCCGAGCGGGAGCGGACCCTTTTCCGCCGCGACCGGATCGGCTTCGTCTTCCAGTTCTTCAACCTCATTCCCACGCTGACCGTCGAGGAGAACCTCCTCCTCCCCCTGGAGCTCAAAGGCAAGGTGAGCCGGGAGGAGCGGCAAGGCGCTCTCCATCTCTTAGATGAGGTCGGGCTGGCCGACCGGGAGGCGAGCTATCCGGACCAGCTCTCGGGCGGCGAGCAGCAGCGCGTGGCGGTGGCGCGCGCCTTGGCCCACGATCCCCTCCTCGTCCTCGCCGACGAGCCCACCGGCAACCTCGACCTCGAGACCGGCCTCCAGGTGCTGGAGCTCCTCGACCGGCTCACCCGCCGCGCCGGCAAGACCCTGGTGATGGCCACCCACAGCCCCGAAGTCGTCGGCCTCGCCGACCGCGTGTTCCGCATTGAGGACTGCCGGCTGGTGGAGAGGACGCCGGAGGGCGGATAATGGCCACGATGGAGACGATTCGACTGCATCTCCGAGGAGAGGAATAGGCGTGGCCGAGTCGCCGCTGCCTCCGGTGGTTCAACTGGGCAAGGACAGCCTTAAGGGCCAAACCACCACGATCGCGGCCGGCGTCCTCTCTCTGACGGAGATTGCTACCTTACGGGGGATCGATCTCGGTTGCCCCTTTCTGGCCGACAACGGTGTCGAGTTGCTGGCACAGCAGGAATTCTGGCGAGAGCTGGTGTCCCACGGAAAAAGAGTTGCGAAGCCCCGCGACCTCGCATTCCGGTTTTTTTCAGAACGCGGCAGCCATCCTCTGGCCCACCAAGAAACGGACTCGGCGTGGCGCGACCTCGCGGATCAGCTTAACGAGACCGTGATCCGGCGGGTCCTTCAGCACGATCTACATCTCGGACGCAAGTGGGATGTCCTTCTGCTCGAACAGGTGTTCCGCCTCGCCTGCCGCTACATAGGTGAGACGCCGGGAGTGGAGTTGTTCGCCCGGGAAACTCGCAGGGCCCTTGGCGCGGAGGTCAGCCCCAAAAAGATCCTCACCTATCTGCACTTCCTGGGCGACACTCTCTTGCTGCGGCTGATCGAGCCGCTGGAAATCCCTCTCAAGAAGAGCCCTGGGAACGCGAAGATCTGCCTTTCGGACCACGGTCTGCGCGCGAGCTGGCTCCAGGAGGTCGTTCCAATCGATCCGGAGGCGCTCAGCCGCGATCCTCACCTTCACCTCCTCGCGGGACGGATCGCCGAGAGCGTCGTCGGGGCGACGCTCTCCACGATCTCGAATCTCGATCTCTCCCACCTTCCCGCGCGTGACGATCAGCTCGAGATCGACTTCATCCTGACGATCGGAACCAAGAGAATCCCTCTCGAGGTCAAATATCAGAGGAGGCTTGATCCCCTCCGAGATACCGAGGCTTTGCGTACCTTCCTGGAAAAAAGCGTCAACAACGCGCCGTTCGGACTTCTCGTTTCCCAGACGGACAACGACGAAGTCTTCGACCCGCGAATCGTAACCGTGCCGCTCTCGTCCCTCATGCTTCTTCGCTAGCGCCTCACGTGAGCGAGCCTTCCACCGCCAGCTTTCCCTCGCCCCTCCTCTGGCGGTCGAGCCTGCGCTACCTCGTCCGCCATCCGTGGCAGTTCGGGCTGGCGGTGCTGGGGGTGGCGCTGGGAGTGGCGGTGGTGGTCTCGATCGACCTTGCCAATGTCAGCGCAGAACGGGCGTTCACCCTCTCCACCGAGGCGGTGACGGGTAGGGCGACGCACCAGGTGGTGGGCGGCCCCGGCGGCCTGCCGGACGACGCCTTCCGCCGGTTGGTCGTCGACGCCGGAATCGAGACGGCGGCGCCGGTCGTCGAGGACTACGTCTTCCTTCCCCGGAAACCGGGCCGGCCGGCATGGACGTTCCACCTGATGGGCATCGATCCCTTCTCCGAAGGGCCGTTCCGGGCCTACCTGAGCGGCACCCGGGGCGGCTCCGGCACGGACCGGGCCGGCACGGACCTCGGCGCTCTCCTCACCCGCCCGGGAGCCGCCGTGCTGCCGGCCGCC
>JBAPYB010000232.1:0-2276 GCA_049284515.1 Thermoanaerobaculia bacterium | reverse complement strand
CGGCCAGCACGTCGAGCCGCTCGACGCCGCGGGAGCCGAGGGCCTTCACCGCGGCCTTGAGCGCCCGCCCCTCGGTGTCGCCGGCAGTGGCCACGCCGTCGGTGACGAGCAGCACCCGGGGATACCTGCGGCCGGCCTTGGCCAGACGTTCGCCCAACCAGCCGAGCGCCTTGCCGAGGTCGGAGGCCCCCAGCGGCCGGCGGGAACGCAGGCGCGCCATCTCGGCCTCGCCGAAATCGCCGGCCCGGCCTTCGAAGATCGGCACCACCTCCTGGTCGAAGGCAGCGATGCCCAGCGGCGTCGCGCTGCCGGCGCCGCCGCGCAAGCCGGCGACCAGGTCCGCGACCCGGCGCACCTGGGTGGCATAGCCCAGGGCGCGCGACGCGCTCGAATCCACCAGCACGTAAAGGCCGGTGATCTCCTGGGGAACCGTTTCAACGGGAGCCGCGACGCGCACCACGGCGAGATTGCCCTGCCGCAGCCCGGCGCGGCTCGCGACGCGGTCCTGGCCGATCTCCAGGTCGCGATCGGGCGTCCAGTCGCGCTTGTGCAGCTCGACGACGCGGCGGTCGTGGACCTCGCCGCCCAGATTGCTCGCCGAAGCCGCCGAATCCGGGGCCGGATGGGCGCCGAGGAGCACGCGCACGTCGAGCCGGCCGACCTCGGACAGCCCGAAGAGGGGGAGGACGTACGGTTGATCGGCCCGGGCCAGCGCATAGGAGTAGGAGACGACGATCTCCTTGCGCTCGCGGGGCAGGATGGGGAAGACGCGGGCCGAGAACTCGTTGCCCGCCTCCTGTTCGAGCAGCGCCGGGTCCACCCGGCGGTGGAGAGCATCCTCATAGGCCACCTGGGCGCGGCGACGCTCCACCACCTCGCCCTCCTGCCAGGCGCCGCCGATCTTCATGGCGAAGCGGCTGAGCGCGGCGCCCGGCGGCAGGGCGATGCGAAAGCGCCCTTCGATCCGCTGGTCGCGGGGGTTCTCGAACGTCAGGTGGAGCTCGGTGAAAGCGAGCGGCGGCTCGAGGACGCCGTTCGCCTCGAGCGCCACCAGGGACAGGCCCGTACCGTCCGAAGCGGTGAGCTGGATCGGACCGGCCGGCTCCGTCACCATCCTGGCGCCAGACATCGGGAACCGGAACGAGGACGAAACGAAGCCGGCGGCGGGCCGGGTGTCGCTCTGCGCCGGATGCGTCGCGATACCGGCGAGACCGCCTACCGCGGCAAGAACGATCAAGCCAAGAAGCGTGGCCTTGCGGGACATGGAGATTCTCCTCCCAGTCGACGTGGGAGGCCCGTTCGTGGGCCTCCATGTCCCCTTTAGACACCCCAGGTGGGAAAAACGTGCCCGGGGTGTCTCACATCCCAGGGTTAGGCCGCAGATTCGTGCTGAGGCCGACTGCCCTGGTCATTGGCCGTCGGACGGTTGCCAAAGCTCTACCTTGTTTCCTTCTGGATCGATGACCCAGGCAAACTTCCCATACTCGGAATCGTCGATCTTCTCGAGAACGTTGCAGCCTTCTTCGCGCAAGACTTTGACCAGGGCGTGGAGATCCTCCACCCGGTAGTTGACCATGAAAGTCGCAGTGCTGGGCGCAAACTGGTCACCTTGCGCCGAAAAAATACACCAGGCGGTTGTTCCGGCAACCGGCTTGCCTTCACCGTCGGTCCAGTCGAAAGCTGCGCCACCCCATTTTTGTACATCGATTCCGAGGTGCCGCTTGTACCAAGCCTGTAGTGCCGGAGCGTCTTTGGCTTTGAAGAAGATGCCGCCAATGCCAGTGACTCGCTTCATAGTACCTCCGAGGTCGGGTGGTGGTTGTCGTCAGCCTTCAATCCGCCAGAAATCTCGAAGGAGTATACACTTCAACCTCTTCAGCCCTTTCGACTTGGATCTCAGAACTGCGACCAGAGTTAGGCCGGCGGGGAGGTTCCAACGGGGTTGTGGAAGGACCTTCAGTCTCCGGATTTCTTGAGCCGCTCGATCTGCGCCCGCAGCCGGGCGAGCTCCTCTTCAGCCGCCTTGCGCGCAGTCTCGGCGCCCGTAGCTCGTTCTTCAGCCGCCTTGCGGGCCGCCTCTTCCCGGGTCGCTCGCTCTTCGGCCGCCTTACGCGCAATCTCCACCTCGGCAGGGCTCTCCAGCCGCTCTCCCGTCCTGGCGTTGAAGACCTCGATTCGATCGCCCTTGGCCGAAACTCCGAAGAGCAGCTCCGTGGTCTCGGAAAGCAGGCGCCCCTGAGCGTCCGGCTCGATCTGCTGATAGCGCCTCAGGCGGT
>JBAPYB010000231.1:0-1992 GCA_049284515.1 Thermoanaerobaculia bacterium | reverse complement strand
GACCTTCCACTTGCCGTCTTCTTGCTTCATCGGCATTGCGTAGACGGTCTTGCCGGGGCCGTAGTAGATGAGAAAGGACTGTTCGCCTTTGTGGCGCAGGCTGCCGGCATCGACCACGGTCGTTTCGCGCCGCACCGAGGCCGGCAGGGGCCGGGTGAAGGCATGCAGGATCGGCGCGCAGCCCTTGTCTTTGAACTGGGGGGACTGCGAGGCGAGCTGTTCGAGCTGTTCCGTCATCGACTTGGTCAGGGAGGAGCAGGCGGTCGCCCACTGTTCTTCGGCGCGAGAAACGTAGAAGCCGTGTACCGCTTCCGCCGCCTGCTGGAGTTCTGTTTCGCTGGCCTCTGCCCCGAATTCCTGGATGCTGTTGTCGCCACCCTTGGTGCGGAACTGGCCCGAGCCGCCTCCAGAGACTTTCAGCGGCGCAGCGGCCACTTTGCCGCCGGACGACGCAGAGCCTTCGTCGTTGGACCCCTTTGACTTCCCGGCCTTGTTATGGCTGCCGTTCTTCGCCTGGTCCTTCGCCGCCGGGCTCTGCTGGGAGGTGGTGGTGTTCGACGTCGAGGCAGTGGTCGTGGTCGAGTCACCGCCGCCGCAGGCGGCGAGACCAAACGCAAGGACGACCGCCGCTACGGCGGCTGCGAATTTCGGCGCCTCTCCCATAACCCGCGACAATTCTATGACGTTGTGTCGGTTTGATCGAACTGCCTCGCAACATCGAGTCGGGGCCTGCGTTTCGACCGCTACCCTGGGTTTATCTTTGGGAAGCGGCAGGGGCAGAGGGCTCGGGGGCAAGAGAGCTACGTGGGGCGCCTAGGGAACGCATCGCTATCCGCTGGATCGACCTCCGGTCGATCCGCGGTTTCCCTTGCGATCGCCATCCTCCTCGCCTGCGTAGTCGCCTTCCTCGATCCCGCGGTTGCGCCGGCAGCGGGGCCGCCCCAGATCAAAGCCTCTTGGGTCACCGAAGTGACCGCCACCTCGGCCACCCTTCGCGCCGAAATCAACCCCAACGGCCTCTCCACTACCTATCGCTTCGAATACATCACCGAAGCCGCCTACCAGGCCAACCTGGAAGCGACCCCCCCTCGCGAAGGTTTCTTCGGCGCCTCCCAAGTACCGCCCCCGCCGAGTGCGGGGTCAGGGATGGGCTCGGGCACGACCTTCCAGAAGGTGGCTCAGCATGTGAGCAGCCTCGTCAAATCCACCGCCTACAGCTATCGCCCGGTGGCGACCAACTCCGACCCCGCCGGGCCGGTGTTCGGCCCCACTCACACCCTCACCACCGAGAGCTTTGGCGCGCAGTTTGTCCTGCCCGACAACCGCGCCTGGGAGATGGTCTCACCGGTGGACAAAGGCGGCGGCGCGATCGCCCTGCCCGAAGCGCTCTTCGGCGGCGGGGACTTCCAGGCCGCGGCATCGTCCGCCGAACTGACCTACAGCTCGGCCACCGCCTTCGAAGGGGCGCAGAGCGCCCCGCCGGTGAGCCAATACGTCTCGCGGCGCACCCCTTCGGGCTGGAGCACCGAGAACGTCTCGGCCCCGCTGGACTCCGCGGCCTACGGCGACAAACCTGACGGCGCCCCATACCGGGTCTTCTCCGCCGGCCTCTCCCAGGGCCTGCTCTTCGGTGGCCTGCCCTGCCGTGGCGACCTTGCGGGATGCCCCGCGCCCAACCCGGTCCTGCCCGGCACGGGCGCCCCGCCCGGCTACATGGCCTTCTACGCGCGAAACAACGAAACAGGGGGCTTCGCCTCGCTGCTCAGCGCCTCGGACCTCTCCCACACCGCGGTCGCAAAAGAAGACTTCGAAGTCGCCTTTGCCGGCGCCTCTCCCGACCTCTCCCACATCGTCCTCTCCAGCTGCGCGAAGCTCACAACCGACGCCAAAGAGGTTCTGGCGCCGGGCGGCTGCGTCGGCCAGAACCTCTACGAGTGGAGCGAAGGAACGCTGAAAGCGATCAACCTGCTGCCGCCCAGTGGCACCGAAACA
>JBAPYB010000230.1:0-10217 GCA_049284515.1 Thermoanaerobaculia bacterium | reverse complement strand
ACCGCCTGAGGCGCTATCAGCAGATCGAGCCGGACGCTCAGGGGCGCCTGCTTTCCGAGACCACGGAGCTGCTCTTCGGAGTTTCGGCCAAGGGCGATCGAATCGAGGTCTTCAACGCCAGGACGGGGGAGCGGCTGGAGAGCCCTGCCGAGATGGAGATTGCGCGTAAGGCGGCCGAAGAGCGAGCGACCCGGGAAGCGAAGAGAGCGACCCGGGAAACGACTGCACGCAAGGTAGCCCAAGAGCAAGCGGCGCGGGAAGCAAAGAGAGCGACCCGGGAAGAGGCGGCCCGCAAGGCGGCCGAAGAACGAGCTACGGGCGCCGAGACTGCGCGCAAGGCGGCTGAAGAGGAGCTCGCCCGGCTGCGGGCGCAGATCGAGCAGCTCAAGAAGTCCGGAGACTGAAGGGCCTTCCACAACCCCGTTGGAAAACCTCCCCGCCGGCCTAACGGGCCGGACAAACTTGGCCACTCACTGCCGCTGAAACTTCCGCCCGTTCCAAGCGTATCTCGCTCATCATGAGGGAGATCCTGCGCATGCGCAAAGCGACGCTCGCCATCTTTTTGTTCCTGTTCGTCTCGACCACCGCCGCCGTCCGCGCTGACGACGCCCCCAAGGGCGACAAACCGCCGGGCGACAAGGGCGGGGATAAGGCCGCCGCGGCGCCAGCCGCACCCCGCAAGTTCGCCACCCACCACCGCTTCACCGCCGGCGGAGTGGACATCCCCTACATTGCCACGGCGGAGGACATCGACCTCAAGGACCGCGACGGCAAGCCCACGGCGCGCTTCTTCACGATCTCCTACATCGCGGAGGGTGTGAAGCGGCAGGAGGACCGGCCGATCACGTTCTTCTTCAACGGCGGGCCGGGCTCCTCCTCGGTCTGGCTGCACCTCGGTTTCGTCGGCCCCAAGCGCATCGACATCCCGAGCGATGCGCAGGACCCGGGCGCGCCGCCCTACCGGCTCAAGGACAACCCGTCGAGCCTGCTGCGCGTCACCGACCTCGTCGAGGTCGACCCGGTCGGCACCGGCTTCAGCCGCGCGCTCGGCGACAAGAAGGACGCCGACTTCTGGGGCTACGACGAGGACGCCGACTCCGTCGCCGACTTCATCCGCGCCTTCCTCACCGTGCACGACCGCTGGAATTCGCCCAAGTTCGTCCTCGGCGAGAGCTACGGCGGCATCCGCGGCTCGATGCTCGTACCGCGGCTCCAGGGGCAGATGAACATCGGCCTCAACGGCGTGATCCTCGTCTCGCCGGCGATCAACATGGGGGCCCTGCCCTTCGCCACCGGCGGCAACGATCTCACCTACGTCACGCACCTGCCGACGCTCGCCGCGACGGCGTGGTACCACAAGAAGCTCCCGGATTCCTGGCCGAGCCTGCAGGCGCTGCTCCCCGAGGTCGAGCAGTTCGCCTCCGGCGAGTACCTGCAGGCCCTCTTCCGCGGCGATTCGCTCACGGCGGCGGAGAAGGGGCAGATCGCCGACAAGCTGCACCGCTATACGGGCATTACCAAGCAGTACATCCTCAACAGCGATCTGCGCCTCTACGCGCCCCGCTTCGCCAAGGAGCTGCTGCGCGACGAGGGGATGGCCGCGGGCTTCCTCGACAGCCGTTACGCGCAGAAGGAGCTCGACAACGCATCGGAGTTCCCCAACAGCGACCCGTTCGGCGTCAAGACGGGGCCGATCTACGTCTCGCTCTTCCACCAGTATCTGCGCAATGAGCTCGGCGCCGACATCCAGGAGCCTTACCTGCCCCAGAACGGCGAGGCCAATCAGAGCTGGAAGCGGCGGAAGAACGCGGCCGGCGCCTTCGCCGGCTTCGTCGACGTCACCGGCGACCTGGCGCAGGGCACCAAGGACAACGAGGCGCTGCGGGTGTTCACCGCCAGCGGCTACTACGACCTGGCGACGGCCTACTTCGCCAACGCCTACATGCTGCACCACAGCGGCATCGACCCGGCGCGGGTGACGATCCGGACCTACCCGGCGGGGCACATGATGTACCTCAACCAGGGTTCGCTCGAGCAGTTGTCGAGAGACATCGGGGAGTTCATCCAGGGGAAGTGAGGGGACGTGAGCTCGCGGCGGCCCGGCCGCCAGAGCCTCGTCCGGGGCACCGCGCAGGCAGCCCAGCTCAAGAGCCAGGGCGATCTTCTGGTGGCGACCCTACAAGATCAGCCTGATACGACTCGCATAGGCGCTAACTTTGGCCCCAATGCTTCGTGTAGGGGCGGGTCTGGGCGGCAGGTTGGTGGCTCGACCCGCCCTGATTTCGACGATTTCGCCGCTGCAGGGCGGGTCGCGCCCCCTCCCGCCCCTCCACACCCGCCCCTACACGAAGCAAAGTTAGCGCCTATACCCCTCCCCTTTCCCCCTCTCCCCTCTCCCAGCCACCCCCGCCGGGAGAGGGGCCGGGGGGGCCGGGGGTGAGGATTCGAAGGGGACACCGGCGACTTTCAGACACCCTCTAAGATATCGGCCATTCCTCCGTCCCATGCTACCCTTCCGCCCGCCATGCGAATCCTCGTCACCGGCCACCACGGCTACATCGGCACCGTCCTCGTCCCCCTGCTGCGCGCGGCGGGGCATGAGGTGGTGGGCTTCGACGCCGACTTCTTCGAGCCGTGCCTGCTGGCGGGGCAACCTGCGGCTCCGCCCATTCCAGAGATCCGTAAAGATTTGCGCGAGGCCGAGCGCCGTGATCTCGAAGGGTTCGCGGCCGTGCTCCATCTCGCCGGCCTCTCCAACGATCCGCTGGGGAACCTCGATTCGACGCTGACCTACGACATCAACGACGCGGCCTCCATCCGCTTCGCGCGGCTGGCCAAGGAGGCCGGCGTCGAGCGCTTCGTCTTCTCCTCGTCGTGCAGCACCTACGGCGCGGCCGGCGACGATTTCCTGGACGAGTCGGCGGCGTTCAATCCCGTCACCCCCTACGGCGTTTCCAAGGTGCGCCTGGAGCAGCAGCTCGCCGAGCTGGCGGACGACCGCTTCAGCCCCACCTACCTGCGCAACGCCACGGCCTACGGCGTCTCCCCCCGCCTGCGGGTGGACCTGGTGCTCAACAACCTCGTGGGCTACGCCGTCACCACCGGCAAGATCCACATGATGAGCGACGGCACGCCGTGGCGCCCCATTGTCCACATCGAGGACATCAGCCGCGCCTTCCTCGCCGTGCTGGAGGCCCCGCGCGAACTGGTGCACGACCAGGCGTTCAACGTCGGCCGCACGGCGGAGAACTACCGCATCCGCGAGCTGGCGGAGATCGTCGCCGAAACCGTTCCCGGCTGCGAGATCACCTACGAGCCCGGCGCCGGTCCCGATCTGCGCTGCTACCGGGTGGACTGCGGCAAGATCGAGCGCATCCTCCCCGCCTTTCAGCCGCAGTGGACCGCCCGCCTGGGCGCCCGCGAGCTGTACGATGCCTATCGGAAGGCCGGCCTCACGAAAGAAGAATTCCTGGGGGCCCGCTTCATTCGCCTGAAGCGGATACAGGAGCTGCAGGCCGAGGGGCGCCTGGACGCGGCCCTGCGCTGGCAGGCGCCGGTGCCTGCCTGACGATCACCTCCGAGCGCCCCCTCCCAAGACCCTCATCACCCCGGCCCTCTTCTCCCGACCCCTCCCACCCCCCTCACCGGGAGAAGAGGGAGAACAGCCTGTAAGGACAACAAGGACGACAAGGACGTGGGGAGACCGCCACAGCCGGGTTCCCCTCTCCCGGGGAGGGGGATTGGGGTGGTCGGGAGAGGGGCAGGGGTGAGGGTCTTGGGCGGGGGGCGCTCGGAACCGGCAAAGTCAGCTCGTGGGCCTGAAGATCCGCACCACCCACGTCCCCTTGCGGTTGGTGATCGCCGTCTCCTCCAGCAGCGTGTAGACCTCCCCGAGGCGCCGGGCGATGACGTCCGCCCGGCGGGAGCGGAACGTCGAGACCACGAAGCAGCCGCCCTCCGCGAGGTACGGCTCGTAGCGCCGCACGGAGGCGACGGGATCGTTGAAGTAGTAGACGCACTCGTTGAACACCACGGCGTCGAAACGGCCTTGCGGGACGTAGGTCTCGGCGTCCGCGGCGGCGAAGGTGGCGCGCTCGTTGGCGCGGGGCGCGGCCTGGGCGATGGCGGCCTCGGAGAGGTCGATCCCATGGTAGCGGGAGGTGCCGTAGGGGGCCAGGTGATCGAGCAGGAGCCCTTCGCCGCTGCCCACGTCGAGCACCGAGCCGCCGGGCTTCAGGCGGTGGAGGTAGCCGGCGATGACGCTGTAGCGGGCCACCTCGTCCAGCCCGCGCATGAGCTCCCAGTGGCCGCGGCGGTATTGCTCCTCCCAGACTTCCTTCCCCACCGGCGCGTCGCCGCGGCCGGTCGCCAGCTCCCAGGCGTGGACCCGCGCGGCGAGGCGCTCGGAGAAGGGGAAGCGCCGCCCGAAGAGGAGCCGGTAATACAGGATGTAAATGGGCTTGAACGCCCGGCGGCTCAAGCCACGCAGCGGCTGCTCCATGGCCCCATCCTATCGCGGGGAAAACCGATCCCGGTTCGGCAGAACATAGAGAAATGCAAATCTTGATTGCGCCGGCCCTCCAAATTTCGTACCATTCCGTCCAGGTCCTTGCCGTTCGTCGTTCGAAGACCGGAGGCAAAGCCCACTCCCTCGGGCTTTCGCCTCGCAGCTCAGGAGGTCGCTGTATGAAAACGCGGTTCGCCGCCAGTCTCGTCCTCGCCGCTCTCGCCGCCATCCCGTCGCAGGCCGCTCCCGTGTGGGTGCCTATGGTCGGCTTACAGGGAGCCGGCGGACGCCCTCTCGCCACCAAGCTCTGGATCACCAACTACGCAGGGGACTCGCGCTCCTACTCGACCGTGTTCCGCCGGACGGACGGCGTGGTCGACGAGGAGGCCCTCCAGGGGACCGTCCCCGGGGAGCGGGCGGTATTCTTCGACAAGACCTCCTTGCGGCAGGAACCGGGGCTGCTGGAGATCGAGGCGGCGGACCTGCGGGTCGACGCCTGGATCCAGACCTCGCGCGGCCGTCAGACCTTCATGACCCGGGTGCCGGTGATCTCGGCGGACGTCCAGACCGAGGGCGGCGCCACGGCGTTCCTCAACGGCCTCAACGGCAACCTCGCCAAGATCGGGCTGGTGAACCTGGGCGCCGAGGCGGCCCGCTGCGACGTCGACTTCCTGCGGGCCGACGGCAACCTCGCCGCGGCCAGCGCCACGGTGGTGGTGCCGGCGGGCACCCTCCAGCAGTTCGACGACGCCCTCGGCGTGCTCCCCGCGGACCAGGCGGCCACGGCCCAGGTCTCCTGCAGCCAGGCCTTCTACGCCTACGCCGTGGCGGTGAACCGGGCGACCTCCGAGATCTCCTTCGCGACGCCCGAGAGCGCCATGGCTGTCAAGGCGGCGGCGAAAGCTCCCCGGGCGGCGGTGGACTCCAAGGGGACGATCGTCTTCAACGCTCCCGGCCTGCTCCACAAGGCTTCCAAGCAGAACGAGAAGGGCGTCATCCGCATCCCGGTGCCTGCGGCGCTGGCCTTGCGCCAGATGACCGTCGACTGGGACGTCACCGTCGGTCCCTGGAGCCCCAAGAACCCGGCCGGCGCCCACGGCCTCCTCTGGCTGTACCGCGGCAAATTCCGCAGCAACACCGTGGCCAACGTCAGCTATTGCGGCCCGAAGAATAACTTCGCGAAGATCAACCAGAACATCGACCTGCCGAAGGGCTACAACACCAACGCCTCGGGCAAAATGACGTTTGTGCAGGGCCAGGTCTTCCACCTCCACTACCTCTACGATGCGTCCGTGGAGGCCATCCTCCTCACCGTATCGCAGAACGGCCACGACCTGAGGACCATCCGGCTGCCGGGCTCGGCGGCCGGCAACACGCTCACCGTGCCGGCCGGCGGAATGATCGCCGAGTTCGGCAACTACAGCACCCAGAAGGGACCCGAGGTGGCGACCTGGGGCTGGAGCTACAGCAACCTGCGGGTGGAGATGCTGCAGCGGTAGGGCCGGGGCGCGGGTCGTGACGCCAGCCCGCGCCTCATGAACGGACCTCTGTCCGCCGCATCGAGGCCCTCACTCCCCCAGCCCCTCTCTCCCAGCCTCCCCCCCGCCGGCCGGGAGAGAGGGGAGCAGGAAGCCCTACAAAGGGGGAGTCGCTCTGTGCTGTTCTCCCTCTTCTCCCGGCGGATGGGGGGGAGGCTGGGAGAAGAGGGCCGGGGTGATGAGGGCCTCGACGGCGCGGCGACCAGCTCCTCTCACGTCGCCCTGACGCAGCGGCGTCGAACGCCAGCCTGAACAACCTCTTGAGGAATTCCGGGCTAAGTGCCCTTCAAATCAGCGTTTTTGGACTTGCCCTCCGCCGGGCATCGCGCTATCATGCAGAAGTTTCAATCTGTTGCACCGAACCCGCGGAAGCTCGCGGGAAGGAGATGTTTTGCACTCGTAACACGCTCCGCAGGAGGTGAAGCGTCATGAAGAGAGCGTCGAGAGTCTTCCTGGGCAATTCTCTGCTTTCGCTGCTTGGACTCGCCGGGCCGGCCCTCGCGGGCACGGTCTACATTCCCATCCCCGATCCCCAAGGCCTCAACGGCAGCGCCACCTCGATCAAAATCTGGCTCAGCAACTCCGGAACGGCGGCCAGCCACGTCTCGACCACCTTTCTGGAAGCGGATACGGACGGCACTCAACGCAGTACGCCGGGGACGCCGAGCACCCTCGCGCCGGGCCAGACGATCCTGTTCAGCGGCCCCGGCGTCGCCGGCAAAGCGGGATTGCTGGAGATCGCCGCCGACTCCGCGGACGTGGCGGTCAACGCCCGGCTGACCTCCCTGGGAAAAGGCGGCCTGATCGCCTACTCGGAGTTGCCGGTGATCTCCTCGGCGAACCTCTTCGCGAGCGGCAGGACGGGCACCGTCCAGGGCCTGGGCCGTGACGCTCAGTCGGGAGACGTCTCCGGCCTCGGGATCGTCAACCTCGGCCAGCAGGCGGCGCAGTGCACGGTCAAGGTCTTCCACGCCGACGGCTCGCAGATCGTGCCGCCGGTGCCGCTCACGCTCAAACCGCTCTCTTTCCTCTACTTCTCCGACACGCTGGGCATTCTCAACCAGCTCAACGCCGCCGACGTGCGCATCCAGGCGAGCTGCAATCAAGCCTTCTATCTCTACGGCACGTTCTTTTCGGGGGCGACGTCGCAGCTCCTGTTCCTCAGCCCTGCGGCCGCGGGCTCGACGCTCACGGCTCCGGGCGGCGCCACGCCACCGCCGCCTTCCCCCTCCCCGCAGCCACCGCCCCCTCCCCCTCCACCTCCTCCGCCCTCTCCCTCGCCGACGCCCACTCCTACCGTCACCGGCAACGTCTTCCAGGTCCAGGGCCTGTTCCACACCCCGACCGTCGGCCATGAAAAGCAGCAATACCTGATCCATTTCGACCGGGCCATCACCGCGAAGAAGGTGGTGGTGGACCTGGACGTCGTTCCCGGTCCGTGGAACACCGCCAAGCCGTCGGGCAATCACGCCCTCATCTGGCTCTACCGCAACAAGTTCCGCAGCAATACGATCGCCAACGTCAACGCCTTCGCACCCCCCAAGACCTCGCTGAAGATGAACGAGAACCTCGACCTGCCGGCGGGCGGCGTCCAGGCCAAGGACGTGCCGTTCCCCTGGCAACAGGGCACTCTCTACCACCTGCACTACGTCTACGATTTCTCGACGAATTCGATCACCTGCGACATGAGCACGGGCAGCACGACGGTGAAGAGCATGGCCATGAACGGCACCTCGAAGCAGAAATCCATCTCCATCCCCACCCAGGGCATGATCGCGGAGTTCGGCCACTACGCCAACCAGGCCGGACCGGAGGTCGCGAGCTACAACTGGAAGTACCTCAACCTGCGGATCGAGTTCGTGGCGAATTAGCGGCCGGCAGGCTACCCCGTGGCCGGCGGCTCCTCCTGCGCCCCTTGCCGGCCGCGGCGCTTATTGCGCTCCGGAGCCAGGTGCTGCTCCTCCTCCGGCGGCGGCGGCGCCGCCGGTATTTCGGCCGGCGGCGGCAGGAGGTACGGCGAGTCGGTCCGCAGCCAGAAGCCGTAGACTTTCCTGTAGCCGTATTTCGGCATCACGTCCGTGGGCAGCCCGATCGCCTTCCTGACGCCCCAGAGCTGAAAGAAGCCGTCGGGCCGCTGCTGTTCGAGCAGGCGGACGTCGTCGTACTTGTCGTGCCCCGGCGTGAACGAATCGTAGTTGTCCTCGTCGAAGGGATGGATGGGGTTGCCGCGGGCGATCACGCGGTCGTTGTAGCCCAGGATGTCGATCATCCGGTAGCTCGTGAAATACGCGGGGATGCCCGCCCAGGCCGTGGCCACCACGGCCTGGGCTTTAAGGAGCTGCCGGAAGACGAGCGTCTGCCAGACCACCTGCCGCTGGCTGGCGACCAGCGGCGGCCGCTGCGTCACCAGGAAGTTGTCCCAATTGTCGTCGGCCTTCTCGGAAAACCAGAGGCCATCGGCGGAGAGCAGCGCGGCGGCGGTGAGGGCGGCGACGGCGAAACGCTGCGCCGGCAGGCCTGCGAATCCTCCATCGTTCCCCTCCTGGCGGTAACGGCGCCAGGCGGCCAGCCCCTGGTTGAGCAGGGAATTGAGCAGCACGAAGAGCAGCGGCATGACGAACACCACGAAGCGGTTGGCCCGCACGTTGATGTCCTTCTCCCACACGTCGCCGCCGACGTAGACGCTGTAGGCGAAGTAGAGGGCCACCACCGCCGCCGGCAGGGCCAGGCGCCGGTGCCTCGGGATCGTCACCGCCGTGCCCAGCGCCGCCAGCAGCACGAGGACGAGATGGGCGCGCAGGAAGACCGCCATCAGCGCCAGGCCGCGCAGCAGCCGCACGAGGAGAGGAATGCCGTGGAGCTTCAGGTAATAGGTATTGGGCAGGACATCGTGAAAGTAGGACCAGCGGAACAGCTCATAGGCGAGCGAAACGCCGGCGAAAATGGCGAGCCCGCCGAGCCAACTGCGCCGGCCGGCCGGGCGCAGGCCGCCCCGCACGAGCAGGTAGGCCTGCACCGCCGCCACCAGCAGCAGCATGTCCATGCGCAAGAGGAACGCCGCCGTGCACACCAGCCAGAGGGGCAGGTGGCGGTCCCGCCCGGAGTGGACGGCGGCGAGCGAGAGGTGGACGGCGAGCACCGTCAGCAGGGCCTGGAGACCGCTCTCCATGCCCACCAGCGACCAGTAGGCGAGCGGATAGTAGAAGGCCGTGAGCACGGCGGCGGGGAGCCAGTGGCGGGCTTGGGCTTCGGAGAAATGGTCGAGGACCAGCCGCCGCACCACCACCACCGTGGCGCCCAGGCAGAGCAACGACAGGAGCTGGACCGGCAGGCTCATCTCGCGCGGCGGCAGGGGCAGGGCGTTGATGGGGATCATGAGAAACGTCCACAACGGATGGGTGAAGCCCTCCACCGGCTCGCCCCATCGCGCCCAATTGAGACCATGCCCGAACACCAGGTTGCGGGCGTAGGTCATCGAGATCATGGCGTCGTCGAACAGGCAGAAGTACCGCCGCCCGTCGAGCTCGAACGAGGTGCGGTAGATGATCCAACCGCCCCAGGCCGCCAGCAGGAGCAGCAGGGCCCACAGCGCCCAGGGGCGGCGGGAGAGAGGAGAATCCGGTTCGTCGGTGGTCATCAGTCGGGCTCCGCCTCGGAAGGCGCCGTATTGTTCCATAAGTCGGGCGGAAATCGGGCGGCGCGGGCTTCTCCGGCTTTCCCATCCGCCTACCCGGCCCCCCGGGACGGTCTAGCCCTTCTTCTTCGCCAACCGCTCCACCAGCGCCCGCAGCGGACCCTGCGTCTCGGGGCTGAACCACTGGTCCACCAATCCGGCGACCTCGGCCTCCGTCGCCGCAAAGAGGGAAACGAGGTCGGCGCGAACGAGCCGGCGGGTCCTCGCCATCGGCTCCGGCGGCAGGGCGAGGAGGGCGTTGCACCATTCGACGGCCCGCGCCACCACGCTCTCGGGAGCGGCGAGCTCGTCGACGAGCCCGATGCGCCGGGCCTCGGCCGCCGGCAGGAGCTGGGCCGTCGCACACAGGCGCTCGGCCTGCCGGGCCCCCACCTGCCGCCGCAGGGCCTGGAAGATGACGGGCGGCATGGGAATACCCACTTGAACCTCGTTGAGGCCGATGAGGAACTCCCCATCGGCCATGATGCGGACGTCGCAG
>JBAPYB010000229.1:0-11383 GCA_049284515.1 Thermoanaerobaculia bacterium | reverse complement strand
GAGCATGGCGGCGCAGGCGCGGTGGTATGCGGCGAGCCGGCCCGCTTCGTGGGCCTGCTGCTCGATGCTCTCGCGCAGCATGGCGTGGACGAAGGCCCAGCCCTCTTCGGTGCGCACGGCGAGGCGGCCCGTCACCAGATCCTCCAGCAGGCCGGGCGGGCAGCCGACTCCCGCGGCCCGGCACGCTCCCTCCCATTCCTGGCGGTCCACGAAGGGGCTCAAGGTGGCGGCGATCTCCAGCGCCTGTTGGGCCTCCGGCGGCTGGCCGGCCAGCAGGCGGTCGACGCGGCCGGCCCAGACCTGGTGCAGATCCTCGGGAATCGGCGCCCGGGAGCCGGGACGCAGGACGAAGCCGGTTTCCCCCACGTGGATGACGCCCCGCTGCACCCAGTCGCCCACGAGCTGGACGGCGAACAGCGGATTGCCGCCGGTGCGGGCCTCCACCTTGGCCGCGAGCTCGCCGTCCAGCCCCAGGACGTCGTGGATGAGGGCCGTGCCGTCCTCCCGCGGCAGGGGAGGAACGTCGAGGGCCTTGGCGCCGGGAAGGGCGAGCAGCGCGGCGAGCGCCTCCCCCTCGGCCGGCCGCTCGGCGAGCGCCTCGTCGCGCGCGGTGAGCACCAGGAGGACGGGGAGCGGATTCTCCTCCCGCCGCTCCAGGAGGTGGCGGGCGAAGGCGAGGGACTCAGGTCCCCACTGCACGTCGTCGAAAAGGGCGATGACCGGCCGCTGCCGGGTGAGGCGCTGGACGTAGCGCTCCAGAAGGCCGAAGCGCTCAGGCGCCGTCTGCAGCGTGCCGCCGCCCGGAGCCATGAGCTCGGTGAGGCCGTTCCACTCGCCGGGGTCCGTTTCCTTGCGGGCGCGCAGCAGGACCTCGGTCCGTTTGCGGATGTCCTCCCGGCCGAGGCCGCCGCAGCGCAGATGTCGAACCATCATGCGCGACAGGCCGTCCTCGGCGCCGGGGTTGGGGCCGTGGGAGGCGCGCAGCACGACGGCGCCGCCCACCTCGTGGGCCCGCTCGGCGAGCCATTCGGCGAGGTGGGTCTTGCCGTTGCCCGCCGGGCCGCGGAGCAGGACGAGGTGCGCCCGCCTCTCCTCGTGCACCGCGGCCAGGGCCTGCCAGAGAGCGTCCCTCTCGGCGCGGCGGCCCAGCAGCGGGATCGAGCGCAGGCCGTAGAGGCCGAGGCCGGCGCCGATCAGCCGGATCGATGCCGGCCGCGCCACCGGGTGCTCCCAGCGGGCGGGCAGAGGAGGGGAGCGGCGCAGCAGAAGGGGCTCGGACGCCGGTTTCTGAGGCCCGGTCTGCCCCGACGCGGGCGCCGCCGGCCAGAGACCCGTGAAGCTGATGGCCACCGTCGTGGGCTCGGTTGGATCGCCAGATCGCGTCCGGCCGGCCGGAGCCTCGTCCACATCGCCGATCTGGCCGAGCGCCCAGGCCGCGTCCGCCGCCCGCACGAAGCGGCGCCCACCGTCCTTTTGCAGCAGCCGCCGCAACCAGCCTTCGAACCCCCAGGGCACCGGAATCTGGGGCTCGAAGGCGGGCGGGTCTTCCTCCATCTGCCGCCGGTAGGTCTCGATGAGCGCCACGCCGCCGAACGGCGGCTTGCCGGCCGCGAGGTTCCAGGCCAGGCAGCCGAGCGCATAGAGGTCGGTCCACGGACCGTAATCGCGCCAGTGCCCCCGAAGCTGCTCGGGGGCCATGTAGCTCGGCGTGCCGCAGACCACCTCGGTCGAGTCCTCGCGGCTCTGCAGCTCGAACGCCTGGGCGAGGCCGAAGTCCGCGAGCTTGAGCCGCGGCGGGCCGCTGCCGTCGCGGAAGAGCAGGATGTTGCTCGGCTTGAGATCGCGATGGACGACGCCGCGGGCATGGGCATGGGCCAGAGCGTCGAGGAGACCGAGCAGCACCTGCCGCAGCCCGGGCCAGGCGATGCCATCGGCAAAATAGTCCGCCAGCGTGCCGTCGGCCAGCTCCATGGCCAGGGTCGGGCTGCCCCGGAGCAGCAGGCCGCGCGAGGTCTCCTCGGCGTCGGTGCCCATCTCGCCGTGCTCGAAGACGCGCACGATCCCGGGATGGTCCAGGCTGGCCACGGCCTGCACCTCGTTGCGGAAGGCCTCGCGGAACGAGATCTCGCGGGCGCGCTCGGCCGTCATCACCTTCACCGCCACCGGCACGCCCTGCGCGGCGTGGACGCCGCTCCACACCTCCGCCATGCCGCCACGGCCGATGCAGCGGTCGAGGAGGAAGGGACCCAGGGGGATCGCCGGGCCGCTCACGCCGGCCGCCGGTGTCTTGATGAAAGCATTGAAGACACGATAGTGGCGGTACTCCGCAGGGTCAAGCCGCGGCAGGGTCAGGCTGAAACATCCCCCGGGACACCGGCGTAGAGTCCCTGGGAGCCGGTGCGCCGTCGCGCCGGCTGGGAGGGGTTCCGTTCCATGAATGCTTTGATCAGCGATCTTCGCTTTGCCCTCCGGGTGCTGCTCAAGAGCCCGGGCTTCGCCGTGGTCGCCGTGCTGTGCCTGGCGATCGGCATCGGCGCCAACACCACCATCTTCAGCGTCGTCAACGCCGTGCTGCTGCGGCCGTTTCCCTTTGCCGATCCAGACCGGATCGTGGCCATTCACGAATTCCAGCCCAAGGGCGACGCCGACCGCGCCGGCCTCTCCTGGCTCGACTACCAGGACCTGCAGGAACAGAACGCTTCCTTCGTCCAGACCGCCGCCTACACCAACCGCAGCATCACCTTTTCGGGCGCCGAGGAGCCGGAGCGGGTGACCGGCGCCTCGATCTCGGCGAGCCTGTTTCCGCTTCTCGGCGTCAAGCCGGCGCTCGGGCGCTGGTTCCGCGAGGACGAGGACCAGCCCGGCGCGCCCGGCGCCGTCCTCCTCAGCGACGAGCTCTGGAGGCGGCGGTTCAACGGCGATCCCGCCATCGTGGGCAAAAGCATTCTGGTCAACGCCGCCGCCCACACCGTGGTGGGCATCATGCCGCCGCGCTTCCAGTTCCCGGAGAAGCAGCTCGCCTGGCTGCCGCTGGCGTCTTTCGTCCACGGCAACCCGCGCGGCGAGCGCAACCTCGCCGTCTTCGCCCGCCTCAAACCCGGCGTGAGCGTCGAGGCTGCGCGAACGGAGGCGGCGAGCTTCGTCGAACGCCTGGCGGCGCAGAATCCTGACAGCCACAAGGGGTGGAGCGGCAAAGTCGTCTCCCTGCGCGAGGACTTTTCCGGGCGCGAGCTGAAGCTGATCATCCTCACCATGATGGGGGCGGTGATCTGCGTCCTGCTCATCGCCTGCTCCAACGTCGCCAACCTGCTGCTGGCGCGGGCCACCGTGCGGCAGCGGGAGATCGCCGTGCGCGCCGCCTTCGGGGCGGGGCGGGTGCGGCTGCTGCGCCAGCTCCTCACCGAGAGCGTGGTGATCGGCCTGCTGGGCGGCGGTCTGGGGATCTTCTTCGCCGTCTGGGGCCTGCGCTGGATGGAGCTCTCCATTCCGGCGGACAACCGGCCGCCCTACTGGATCCAGTTCACGATCGACGGGCCCGTGCTCCTCTACACTCTGGCCATCGCGCTGCTTACGGGCTTCCTCTTCGGCCTCGCCCCGGCTCTCCAGGCGCTGAAGGCGGACCTCCACGACACGCTGAAGGAAGGGGGGCGCGGCGCCGGCGGCAGCGTGCGGCGCAACTGGCTGCGCAGCGTGCTGGTGGTGATCCAGGTGGCGCTGTCACTGGTGCTGCTGGTTGGGGCTTCGCTCTTCGTGCGCAGCTTCCTCAAGCTCCAGGAGGAGAAGGGCGGCCTGCGCACCGGCCACGTCATGACGATGCGCGTCTACCTGCCCGCCGGCCGTTTCGAGAAGGACGAGGATATGACCCGCCAGGTGCGCGACCTGGTCCGGCGCCTGGAGACCGTCCCCGGCGTCGAGGCCGTGTCGGCGTCGAACAACGTCCCCTTGAGCGGCGGCGGCGACGGCGGGCAGATCCTCGTCGAGGGGCAGGACTTCCCTCAAGGCGAGGAGCCCAGCATCTTCTACGAAGGGGTGGCGCCGCACCTCTTCCAGGCGCTCGACCTGAAGCTGACGAGCGGGCGCACCTTCACCGAGGCCGAGGGCTATGCGCTCTCCGGCGTCGCGGTGGTCAACAAGACGTTGGCCGAGAAGCTCTGGCCGAAGCAGGACGCCCTGGGCCGCCGCTTCCGTCTGAAGGGCAACAAGAACGGGGACTGGCTGCGGGTGATCGGCGTGGCGCCGGACTTCAAGAACAACGGCGTGAACGAGAAGATCCAGCCGGCGGCCTACCTGCCCTACGCCTACTCGGCGGCGCGCAACACGGGGTTGACGATCCGCACGCGCGTCGATCCCCTCCAGGTGGTGGCGCCGGCGCGGGCGCAGATCCGGGCCTCCGATCCCAACCTGCCGGTGTTCGAGGTCTTCACCCTGGAACAGGTGCGGCAAAAGGCCTATTGGGAGTACCGCCTCTTCGGGGGGATGTTCACGGTCTTCGGCATGCTCGCCTTGTTCCTCGCCGCCATCGGGGTCTACGGCGTGCTCTCCTACTCGGTGAGCCAGCGGGTGCGGGAGATCGGGGTGCGGGTGGCGCTGGGGGCGCAGGGGGGCGACGTGCTGCGCCTGGTGATCCGCCAGGGGCTGGTGCTCGCCCTGATCGGCATCGGCTCCGGGTTGCTCCTCTCCCTCGGCGCCAACCGCGTGGTGGCGAGCGTCCTCTTCGACACCAGCCCCGCCGATCCCGTGAGCTTCGCCGCCATCTCGGCCCTCCTCGCCGCCGTCGCCGCCCTCGCCAGCTATCTGCCGGCGCAGCGGGCGCTGGAGGTGGACCCGCTGGAGTCGTTGCGGTCGGAGTAGTGGACCCAGGAATGCGGCCTTCAGCCTTGGCCGCGTCCGTCGAGCAGGGCCCGGAGGCGGGCGACCTCGGCCTCAGCCGCTCGGGCCCGTAGGCTCTCCGCCTCGGCCCGTTGGTGCTCGGCCTCGGCCCGCTGGTGCTCGGCCTCGTCTTTCGTCGGCACCAGGCTACCGTCGGGTCGAAACAGCCTGAACCAGTTGTCCTCCCGGTTCTCTACGACACCGTGCCAGAGGCCCAGGGACACTCCGAGCCGCTCGCTCCAGAGCCGTCCCGCCAGATCGGGCACCATCGGGCGGTAGGCCTGGCCTACCAGGCGGAATCCCTCCAGTTTCCAGGTGTTCGGCTCGCACAGGAAATACTCCGGCGTCCGAAAGACCCGGGCATAGAGGTCCTTCTTCACTCCCCGGTCGATCCTGGCGGTGGACGGGGAGAGCAGCTCGACGATCACCTCCGGCAGACTCCCGCCTTCCTCCCAGGACACCCAGCCTTTACGGTGACGCCCAGGCTCGGCGACGCCGCCGACCCAGAAGACATCGGGTCCGCGGAAGTACGGCCGCCCCTCGGCCACGTCCCGCGCCTGCTCCAGGGAGTAGTAGACGAACATGTCCCCGCCTGCATAGAAGTCGCTCCGGCCCTGCTCCGCCATGGCTTGGCGGATCAAATGCCGGAGAAAGGGGAACTGCAGGCTGTGCCACTCGGAATCCAAAGGCTCCCCGTCAGAAAAGACGAGCTCAAAAGGCAGAGGCGCGAGCGCCGCGACGGCTGGCTGGCTCATGGCATGCTCCCTTTCGGAGTCGTTCCTTCGAAGAACTCTAACCTGTGTCCAAGGAAAAAGGGAAGGAAGAGAGTGCTCCCACGATCTCCTCCGTGGAGACAGGATACCATGGGCGAGCCATCCTCTACGGAGCCAGCCCGATCTCTCCCCGAGCTTCACCCTCATCTCCGCCGGTGGGTGCTACGATCTTTCTTGCCATGGCCGCCAAGATTCAGATCGACCCGAAGAAGATCGCAGAGTTCTGCCGCCGACACTACGTCTCCAGGCTGTCGCTGTTCGGCTCGGTCCTTCGTGAAGACTTCGGGTCGGACAGCGACGTGGATGTTCTTGTCGAGTTCGAGCCCGGGCGAGTCCCGGGGCTGGCCTTCCTTTCCATGGAGGAAGAGCTCTCGAAGATTTTGGGACGCAAAGCGGACCTGAACACCCCGGGATTCCTCAGTCCCTATTTCCGAGAACGGGTCCTTTCCGAGGCTGAGGTGCAGTATGCCGCAGCGTGAGAGCGAGTTGGAGAAACTCGTTCCCGCTCTCGATCCCTCCTAATCACCCCCCGCCGGCAGCGGCTCGTCCTTGGTCAGGAAGGCGGACCGCTTCATCTCCTTGACGCACGAAGTGTCGAGGCCGAAGGGCGTGCCGTTGATCACGAAGTCGGTGATCAACTTGCTGAAGCAGTCGAGGTGGGCGAGGCCGCCGGGACTGTGGGCGCCGTCGCGGATCACCACGTTCAGGCTGTTCGGCAGGTGCCGGGTCACCTCCGCCGCCCACTCCGGCGGCGTCGCCGGATCGAGCCAGCCGGTGAGGAGGAGCGTCGGAATGGCCGAGTCGACCGGCTGGAAAAACGTCTCCGCCACCTGGGCCTTGGGCCAGAACGTGCACGCCTCGCGCTGATCCCGGATGCGGTCGTCGCCCTGGTAGGTGTTGGCCACCAGCGCAGGGACCTCCTTGGGATCAATCCGGGCCACGTCCTCGGCGCAGGTGATGGAGAGATACAGGCCGATGTCCCAATCCTGATCGCTGCGGTCCGCGATCGTCATCTGGATCATCGGCGCGAAATTCCCCTGGGCCGCGAGGTGGACGTAGAGCGGAATGCGGACCGAAAGGAACGGGCTGTATTGCATGGAACGCAGGGTGGTGGTGAAAGCGCCTTTGGCGATCGAGATCTTCACCGGCTTGCCGGACTTCGGATCTTTGACCTCCTGCTGGACCGGCCCCTTGTCGAGCCGTGCGGTCACCGATGCGAGATCGGCGCGCAGGTCGGGGAAGGCGGCGCGGCAGGTCGCATCGGCGGCGCAGTCGTCGAACAGCTTGTCGATCGACTCCTGGGCCTTGCGGGCGTGATAGAGCGGCATTTTGGCGTCCATGATCATCACGCCGAGCAGCGCAGTGCTCCGCACGTGGTCCGGGTGCTGGCGCATGTAGGCCTGCGCGGCGCGCGTGCCATAGGAGCCGCCGAGGACGTTGAGGCGCTCGTAGCCCAGCCAGGCGCGCACCTCGTCGAGGTCGTCCGTGGCGATGGGCGTCGTGTACTGAGTGAGGTCCGCCTTTGCCGCCAGCTTCGGCTCGCAGGCGCGCAGCACGTCCATGGGGAAGAGACCGCGGACGAGGCCCTGGAGGTCGTTCTCGCCGCCCGGAAGATCGCAGTGCAGCGGGTTGGACTTGCCCGTTCCCCGCTGGTCCACGAAGACCAGATCGCGGTCCTTGTTGATGCCGGCGAGGAGCTGCGCGAAGCCGCCGGCCGCGCCCGTCGAGCCGTAACCCGGGCCGCCGTTGATGTAGACGACGGAATCGGGGTTCGGAGACTCGCTCTGCGCCGGTAGGACCACGATGTTGAGGTCGATCTTGCGGCCCGTCTTCGCGGTCCGGTTCTCCCAGACGGAAAGGGCGCCGCAGAGGACCTCTTTCTCGATCCCCGGCACTTTGCAGGGCTTGAGGCGCTGGAATACGGTGCGGGCGGGCTTCTTCGCTTCGGCAGCCGCTTGGGCCCCGGCGAGAGCGGGTAGGATCAGCAAGCCGCAGAGCAGTAGAGTGGAGGCAAGGCGTGTCATGGTGGCTCCTCGGGAAGAGTTTCACTCAGGAGTACGCGGTCCGCCATGGCCGGGTTTCCGCGCGCCGAAACCTCGCTGGCGGCCCGGGCATCGAAGAGTCCAGCCAGGCTGCCTTGGCCGTACTAAGAATTTGGAGGACAGAGACTTCATGGCCGAGCCCACCGAAGAGACACAACCTGCCGAGGCCGAAGCGCCACCTGAGACGGCCGAGGAGCCAGCGGCACCGGCGGCCGTCGAGGCCCCCGACCCAGGACCCTCATCACCCCAGCCCTCTTCTCCCAGCCTCCCCCCCGACCCCCGGGAGAAGAGGGAGAACAGCAAGACCGCTCCAGACGGGTCCCCCTCTCCCGGTCGGGGGGAGTGCGGTGGGAGAGGGGACAGGGGTGAGGGTCTTGGGCGGGGGCCCGCTGAGGCAGCGCTGGCGCCGCAAGCCCGCCGCCCCCTGGTCAAGCGCCATCACGGGCTGGTGCGGCTGACACACTGGGCCAACGCCCTGCTGCTGGTGGGCATGATCGGCAGCGGGCTGCAGATCTACATTGCCTTTCCGCACTTCGGCCCGCGCGGCGGCCCGTACTACCCGAACCCGTGGGATGGCAAGCCGTTCCCGCTGTCGGTGCGGCTGGGCGGCTGGCTCGCCGGCGGGCTCAATTGGCACTTCGCCCTGGCGTGGCCGTTCGTGCTCACCGGCCTGCTCTATCTCGGCTACCTGGTCTTCACCGGCGAGTGGCGGTCGCTGCTCTTCCGCCCCCGGGACGTGCCGCGGGCCTGGCAGATGCAGCTCTACTATCTGCGTCTGCGCAAGGAGCACCCGCCGCAGGGCAAGCACAACGCGCTGCAAAAGCTCGCTTACACGTCGATCCTCCTGCTGGGCATCCTCTCGGTGCTCACCGGTTTCGCCATCTACAAGCCCACCGAGCTCTCGTGGCTCACGGCCCTCTTTGGCGGCTATCAACCGGCCCGCTACTGGCACTTCTGGGCGGTGTGGATCTTCGTCGCCTTCACCCTCGTCCACGTGACGCTGGTCCTCGTGGTGGACCCCGCATCGCTGAGGGCCATGATCACCGGCTGGTATCGCGGGAGGTTTCCGAGCCATGACTGACGATAGTTTTTTTAGCCGCCGCGATCTGATGCGCCTGGGCCTGACAGCCAGCGCCGCGTCGCTCGTCACCGCCTGCGGCTGGCAGGGCGGCCCCCTGATGCCGGCCCTCCAGGGCGCCTCACGCCTCAACGACTGGGTGGGAGAAAAAATCTTTCTTTCCCATCGCCACCTGGCGCCGCAGTACCCGCACTCCGCCCGCACTCGGGAGGGGGCGTTCCCCGCCTACTCGATCAGCCACCCGTTACCACAGCTCACCGATCCCGCCGGCTGGGCCCTGGAGGTGGGCGGCCTTGTGCGGCAGCCGGTGCGCCTGACCCTGGAGATGATCCAGGCGATGCCGAGGGTGCGCTACACCGTCAAGCACCACTGCGTCGAAGGGTGGTCCGCCATCGCGACCTGGACGGGCGCTTCCCTCGCGAGCGTGGTGAGGCTGGTGCAGCCCACGGCGACGGCGAAGTATCTCCGCTTCGACTCCTTCGACCGGGGTTACTCCAACGGCTGGGACCTGGAGAGCGCCCTACACCCGCAGACCCTCCTGGCCTACGCCTTCAACGACCATCCCCTGGGTCCGGCCCACGGCGCGCCGCTGCGCCTCTATTCGCCCACCAAGCTCGGCTACAAGCTCACCAAGTACCTGACGAAGATCACCTTCACCGCCGAGCGGCCCGGCGGCTACTGGGAGGATAAGGGCTACCCGTGGTTCGGCGGAGTTTGATTCCGGCGGTGCGGGCCGCGGTCCACGCCTTGCCAATGCCCGGCTGTGTTATAGCCTAGCTTGTAGCTTCGTATGGAGCGGAGCTTCAAAAAATAGGGGAGACTGCATATGCGTCTGAAGAAGAAACTCGCCATGGTCGTCATCGCGATGGCCGTGCTCATCGGCGCCACCGCGCCGGTTTCGGCGGTGTCGCTCTGCGACTTGAGTCCGACCAGCTTCGACTTGTGGTTTTACCAGCTAATCTACTGCTGAGCATCGGCCGGACAGGAGAGCGGCGGCGACACGTCGCTCTCCCTTCCGCGGAAGATTCCGAACGGCGGGAAATCCTGCTGTGGGAAGTGCCAACGCCGCCGGACACGCCACGCTTGCAACGGGACGGCGATCTCATTACGATCAGCGCATGTGCGCATCTGCCAGATCTTTCCGTCTTCTGCTCGGGGTCACGTCCTTCCTGGCTGCCACGGCGGCGGGGGCGGCGGACTGGCCCCAGTTCAACCTCGACGCGCGGCACAGCGGCGCGAGCGCCCAGGAGACGGCGATCCATGCCGGCAACGTCGCGACGCTGCACAAGGTCTACAGCGTGGCGCTGCCGGCGGTCGTCGATGGAGCGCCGGCCTTCCTCGCCGCGGTTTCGACGCCGGGTGGCGTCAAGGATCTCCTCTTTCTTACCACCAAGGACGGCCGCATCCTGGCCGCCGACGCCGCGACCGGAGCGATCGTCTGGTCGAAGCAGCCGGCGACGACGCCGCGCTACACCACCTCGATGCCGGCGATCGATCCGAGCCGCCTCTACGTCTACTCCTATGGGCTGGACGGCAAGGTGCACAAGTACCAGGTCGGCGACGGCACGGAGATCACCACCGGCGGCTGGCCGGAGGTGGCGACGCTCAAGCCGGACGTCGAGAAGTCCTCACCGGGGCTGACCGTGGCCACGGTGGCCGGCGGCACCCAGTATCTCTACGTCGGCAACGGCGGCTATCCTGGGGACGCCGGCGACTACCAGGGGCACATCACGGCGATCGATCTCGCGACCGGTTCGCAGAAGGTGTTCAACGCGGCGTGCAGCGACCAGACGGTCCACTTCCTCGAGGGTTCCGCTCCCGACTGCGTCGGCCACGTGCAGACCGCCATCTGGGCGCGCTCCGGCGTGGTCTACGACTCCGACAACGAGAAGCTGTTCATGGCGACCGGCAACGGCGACTACGACGGCAACATGAGCGGCCACGAGTGGGGAGACAGCGTCTTCGCGCTCCACACCGACGGCACCGGGAGCGGCGGCCTGCCGATCGACGCCTACACGCCGACGGAGTTCCAGCAGCTCCAGAACGTCGACGCGGACCTCGGCTCGACCGCTCCCGCCGTGCTTCCGACGCCGCCCGGCAGCCGGTTCGCCCACCTCGGCGTGCAAAGCGGCAAAGACGCGAAGGTCCGCCTGATCAATCTCGACGACCTGAGCGGCCTCGGCGGCCCGGGGCATATCGGTGGCGAGATCCAGAAGGTCTCCCTGCCCCAGGGCAGCGTGGTACTGACCGCGCCGGCCGCCTGGAGCGATCCGGTCGACGGCAGCACCTGGACGTTCATCGGCAACGGCGCCGGTCTTTCGGCGTTTCAGGTGGCGGTGGACGCCTCCGGCAATCCGACCCTCACCACGAAATGGACGATCTCCGGCAGCGGCAGCTCGCCGCTCCTCGCCAACGGCATCCTCTACTGGGAGACCGGCAACAAAATGCGGGCGATCGATCCGCGTAGCGGCACGCTGCTGTGGAGCGATGCCACGTTCGGCGGCGTCCACTGGGAGAGCCCGATCGTGGTCCAGGGCATCCTCTACGCCACGGACGAGAGCGGCAAGCTATGGGCCTGGGCGCCGACCGCGGCGCCGCTCGGCTACTACACGGTGACGCCC
>JBAPYB010000228.1:0-6200 GCA_049284515.1 Thermoanaerobaculia bacterium | reverse complement strand
CCCCACCAGCTCCAGCAGCTCGTCGCGCCGCCGCCGCCGCGCCTCCCGGGCCGTGCCGCGCACCGCCAGGGCGAACTCCACGTTCTCCGCCACCGTGAGGCTGGGGAACAGGGCGTAGCTCTGGAAGACGAACCCCACGCCCCGCCGGGCCGGCGGCAGGTCGGTGACGTCGCGGCCGTGGAGCGTCACCTGCCCGGCGTCGACCTCGGTGAGGCCGGCGATCATCCGCAGCAGCGTGCTCTTGCCGCTGCCGGAGGAGCCCAACAGCACGAACAGCTCGCCCTCGCCCACGGTGAGGGAGACGCCGTTGACCACCGGGTGGCCGGCGTAGCGCTTGGTCAGGTCCTCGAGGACGATCGACAACGGAAAGCCTCCTCGCCGGCGGTGCTCCGGCCGGTGGAAGGGGAGGATAGGGACGGGGAGTGACACTGCCCGTCGAAAGCGGGTGACAAATTTCTCCGGTTCTGGAACCTGGGCAGACCCTCGCGCAAAATTTCTGCCCCGGCTTTGTCACCTTTTTGGCCCTTCGAGCAACTAGATCTAGTGAAGGGACTCTTGTGATGGCGTTTCCCGGGAGGATGAAGTGGACTACCTGGACGATATGGAGGCGGAGGCTCCCCCCTCCGACCTGGATCGCCTGCTCGGGCTATCCCGGCAGGACACCAGTACCGTGATCCGCCACCTGCTGGCGATCGTGCCGGAAGAGACCGTCGCCGGCCGGCAGCGCACCCCGCGGCCCCAAGCCCGGCACAGTAGTGTGGGAGCGCACTACGACGAGGCGTTCCGCCGCACCGAGCAGAAGCTCACGGAAGCCCACGACCAGGTACGGCGGGAGCGGAGCCTGGCAAGCATCCAGTGGGCGGCGCTTGAAAGCCACCCCCCGGCACGGCAGCTCGTGATGGTACGCAACGACCAGCGGCTCCATCATTGGGGGATCTACGACCTGCTATTGGAGAAGAGCCGTGAGGCCGCGTCCCACGACGCCGGCACCGCCATGAGCCTCGCCGAGATGGCCCTGGCCGTGGCCGAGCGGCTGACCCCCGAGGCCTATGGCGAGGAACGGCTGGCCGACTTCAAGACCACCGCCCTCACCACGCTGGGCGATGCCCGCCGCACGGCCGGCGACCTCGCGGGTGCCCGTCTCGCCTTCAGCCAGGCCCGGATCCAACTGGAGATGGGCACCGGCGACCTCATGGAGGAAGCCAACCTCCTGGGTACGCTGACCAGCCTCCTCTGCGACCTGGGCGAATACGGCAAGGCGGCGAGCTCGCTCGAAAGGGCCATCGCCCTCTACCATCGCCTGGGCGACGACCGCCTCGACGGCACCAGCATCCCCTGGCCGGCGGAGGACGACGAGGATGACACCCTGATCGGGGAAAACTGGGCGCGCGGCGGCAGCGGCGGCAGGTGACCGCGGATAGGAGAACCAGGAGGGCCTGGGCGAAGGGTGGGGGCGGTGTAGACTCCCCGCCATGCGCCCTGCCCTCCCCGGCCTTCTGTTCAATGCCTTGACTGTTCTTCTCTCCGGCTGCGCGTCCTATCGCTCGTTCGCCGACGTTCGCCGCGAGGTTCCGCAGAGCCAGTTCGTTCGCGTCGGCAGCCAACTCGTGCATGTCGAGCAGGCAGGGCAGGGCGAGCCCGTGCTGCTCCTCCACGGCTTCGGCGCTTCCAGCTATTCGTGGCGCAAGGTGATTCCCGCGCTCAGCGCGTCCCACCGGGTCTTGGCCATCGACCTCAGCGGCTTCGGCTACACCGAACGGCCGAAGGATCTGGCGCCCTACACCCGCGAGGGCCAGATCGCCCTGATCCTGGGCGTGATGGACACCCTGGGGATCGATCGCGCCCATTTCGTCGGCCATTCCTACGGCGGCGGCCTGTCGTTGGTCCTCGCCACGATTCATCCCGAGCGGTTGCGCAGCATGGTGCTGGTGGACAGCTCGGCCCCTACCTACTCGGACGACCGCCGCAGCCGGATCGCCTCGTTCCGCTCCTTCGCCAACCTGTACCTTCGCGCCTTTGCGCTGCGCCCTGCCATGGTGCGTCGCGGCCTCCAGGAGTCTTTCTTCGATCAATCCCAGGTCACTCCCGAGCTGGTGAAGGCCTACCTGGACCGCGTGCGTATCGAAGGCACCGAGGATGCCTTCTTCGGCCTCACCGTCCCCCGCCTCGCGACCGGCCCCAAGGTGGTGCCGGACCAGATCCGCGTCCCCACCCTCGCCGTCTGGGGCGTTGAGGACCGAGTGGTCCCCTTCGCCGCCGGCCGGCGCTTCGTGGCGCGCATCCCCGGCTCCGAGTTCGTGGCGGTCGAGCATTGCGGGCACCTGCCGATGGAGGAAAAACCGGAGGAGCTCCTGAAGGCGCTGCTGCCCTTCCTGGAGCGTCACCGGGGCGAACCGGCGAAATGAAGCCCCTCGGCCTGATCGCCACCTGCGTCCTGGGCCTGGAAGAGATCCTGGAGGCGGAGGTGCGAGGCCTCGACGTCCGGGATGTCCGGGAGGTCGAGCGCCAGCGCGGCGCCGTGGCCTTCACCGGCACCTGGGAGGACTGCTGGCGGGCCAACTGGCGGCTGCGCACCGCCAATCGCGTCCTCGTCGAGCTCGGTACGTGGGAGGCGCCGGACGGCCAAGCCCTGGCCGCCGGCGCCCGGGCTCTCGCCGGGGGGCGCTCCCCCGCCCGGGTGCAGCGCAGCGGTGTCGACATCGCCGCCCTCCTCCACCCCGACCGCAGCTTCGTCATCCAGGCGACCTCGACGGCGTCCGCCGTGCGCGATACCCGCTGGGCCGTCCTCTCGGCGAAAGACGGCCTCGTGGACGGTCAGCGCGACCGCTGGGACCGGCGCTCGGACGTGGACCGCAAGGACCCGGACCTCCACCTGCGGCTGCGCTTGATTCGCGACCGCGCCACCCTCCTTCTCGATACGTCGGGGGAGCCCTTGGACCGCCGCGGCTATCGTGCCGTCTCCACCGCAGCGCCGGTGCGCGAGCAACTGGCCGCTGCCTGCGTCCTGGCCTCGGGCTGGGACGGCCGCGGTCCGGTCGTGGACTTCCTGTGCGGCTCGGGAACCCTGCTCGTCGAGGCCGCCTGGTTCGCGCTCGGCTGGCCTCCGGGCCGCCTGCGCCGCCACTGGGCCTTCGAGCGCCTCCCCGGCTACGACCCTGCGGCCTTCACCACCATCCTCCAGGAGCCGCTCCCCACGCCGAACCCCGACGTCCGGCTCCATGGCAACGACGAATCCGCCGAAGCCCTGCGCGGTGCCCGCGCCAACCTGGAGCAGGCCAACCTCCTGGACCGCGTCACCCTGACTCGTGGCGACGCCTCCGCCTTCGAGCCGCCCCCGGGCCCCGGCCTCGTCCTGCTCAATCCTCCCCACGGCGAGCGCCTGGCTACGGACGCAGCCCACTGGCGCGCCCTGGGCGACCTCCTCAAGCAGCGTTACAAAGGGTGGAAGGCCGCGGTCCTGGCAGGCGGCGAGGACCGCGGCAAACACATCGGCCTGCGGCCCCGGCGGCGGCTTCCGGTGATGAACGGCCCCTTGGAAGGGCGGATTCTTCTCTTCGACCTCTATTGAGGCCCCGAAGGCGAGGCTTCCATGGACGGAGCCTGGGAAGGCTCCGAAAGGGAGGAGGACCGGGGACGAAAGTCCGAGGGTGCTTCTACAGGCTGCGCTTCTTGGCCCGCAGACCGCGCCGGCTGCCGCCTTCTTTACGGGGCTTGAAGTTGCCGCGGTTGAAGCCGCCGCCGAAGCCACCGCTGTCGTCGCCGCCGGGAGGTGCAAAGTTGAAATCGCCGCGGGGACCGCCACCACCGCCGCCGTAGCCGCCGCGATCGCCACCACCACCGCCGTAGCCACCGCCACCATAGCCACCGCCGCGGGGCGCGCCGCCGCCATAACCGCCACCACCGCCCCCGTAGCCGCCGGGGCGGGGACCGCCGGGCGTGCGCTCGCGGGCTTCGTTGACGTTCAGGGCACGGCCCTGGAGCTCGTGACCGTTGAGCTCTCTGACTGCCTTCTCGGCTTCCTCGTCACTGCTCATCTCGACGAAGCCGAAACCGCGGGAACGACCGGTGGCACGGTCCATCATCACCGTGGCCGACTCGATCGTGCCGGCCTGTGCGAACAGAGTCCGCAGGTCGTCATCCGTGGTTTTGAAGTTGAGGTTGCCGACGAAAAGCTTCTTTCCCATGTCTCTTGTCGCTCCTGGCCTGACGAGGCCCTTTTCCCTTCCCTACCTATTCCTTCAGCCGACCCAACCGGTTCCACCGGCCGTCACGGTTCGCGAGGGCGGCCCGAGTCTCTGGTCTCGCAGCGACAAAGACGGACGCCTCTCCTGTCAGGACTCTAAAAGATAGCAGAGGATCGACGTTCCGCAAAGCCCGCGATCGTGAGACGCGGGCGTCAGGGCTCGAGCGGCACCACGCGGGTCAGCCAGCGCGCGAGGTAGTCCCGCAACTCCGGGGTGTCCGGCAGGGGATCGCCGTACTGCTGCATGGCGCGGAAAGGCAGGGGCTCGACGTGCTGGGCCTCCCAGGTGTTGCGGTCGGCGTCCTTGTCCCAGCCCTGGCTCTGGAGGAAGACGGTGCGCTTCCAGCCCGGCGGCAGGGGCTCGAGGCCGCCGGCGTCGAACTCCAGGGCGATCTCATCGCCGGGGGCCATCACCACCGAGCGATCGTCCGTCGCCGCCAGCAACTCGCGCACGTCGCCGTAGCGCGTGTAGTGGCCGGCGAACGGCAGCCATGGGGAGGCGCTCGCCACCCGGCCATAATCATAGCCGTGAGGGCCGTTGGGGGAGCGGCGGACGAGGGCCGAGAAACCGCGGTAGCGCAGCTCCGCCGACCGCGGGCCGAGGCGGGCGCGGATCTGCGGCTCGGCGTCCGCGGCAGCCGCCGAATCGCGGGTCCAGGCGATGCGGTCCCAGGCCAGCCAGAGGGAGGTGACGATGCGCAGCCGGTGGGCGCCGGCCGGCAGCGGCGGCGTGTCCACCACCATCGTCTTGGTCTTGCCGGCCGGGAAGCCCATGGCCGGAACGAGGACCTGCCAGCCGCCGGCCGTCTCCACCTCCAGGCGGGGCGGCAGATAGGGGAGATCCGGCCGCTGGGCCGCGGCGAGGTTCAAGCTGGCGTCGGCGGGGAACATCCAGCCGTCGAGGAACAGGCGGACGGGAGCGGCCGGCGCCTCGCCGCCATCGCTGACATCGCTGACATCGCCGAGGTCGAAAGTGAAGGCCCAGGCACGGGCCACTCCCTGGTACGGGCTCGGCTCGTAGCCCCCGGCGTAGACCTCGTCGCGGGCGCGGACGCGGGCCGTCACGTCCTCGCCCCGGCCGTCCCAGGCCGCGGCCACAGGACGCAGACCGCGGGCCGCCAGCACGCCCACGGGCTGCCGCTCCCCCGGCACCACCTTGAGCCGGCTCGCCACCTCGGCCTCGGCCGGATGGTCCACCACCCAGAGCCGCACGGCATCGAAGTACGCCGCTTCCCAGAGCTCCTCGGTGATGCGCAGCCGGTAGACGCCGTCCACCGCCTGGGCGCCGTCCACCCGCACCAGCTCGTCGGGATCGGGACGGGCATAGACGCCGGGAGCAACGGGCAGGCCGACCGGCGAGTTCCACAGCAGATCGGTGACGAAGGTGAAGCGGTCGCCCGTCCAGGCGTAGAGGAAGGGGCAGCTCCCCTTGAGGAGCTGCTGCTCCACCACCCGCTGGTCGACGCCGGGCTGCAGGCGGTCCTGGGGCACGCCGTTGGTCCACACCACGCGCAGCACGTCCGCCTCGCGCAGCTTGCCGAGGCCGAAGTGGGTGACCTCCGCCGCGGCCTCGCGGAGCTGGTAGGCCGTGCCGGCCCGCACTTCGAGGACCGCTCCCAGCCCTTGCAGGTTGTTCTTGCCGCTCCCCGTGGTCAGGGCGCGGAGGCGCACGTCCAACCAGTGGTTCTTGTTGCCCCCCTCGTTGGTCAGGCGATGGAGCCCGCCCTCGCCCGCCGCCACGAGGTCGAGGTCGCCGTCGGCGTCGAGATCGGCGGCCACGAGAGCCGTGGCGGACTTCGGCCCGCTCTCGACGGCGAGCGGCTGAAAGCTGGGCGCGGCGGGGGTGCCCCTCTGGCCGAGGACGACGACTCCCCCGGGACCGGCGGCGGCGAGGTCGAGCCGGCCGTCGTTGTCGGCGTCGAAGGCGAGCACGGCGGTGAAGCGCGCCCCCTGGGGG
>JBAPYB010000227.1:0-6815 GCA_049284515.1 Thermoanaerobaculia bacterium | reverse complement strand
CCCGACCCTCCAGACCCGCCCCTACACGAAGCAAAGTTAGCGCCTATGCCATTCGTTCGGGGCCTCTCTCGGCTGTTCTCCCTCTTCTCCCGGCTGGCGGGGGGGAGGCTGGGAGAAGAGGGCCGGGGTGATGAGGGTCTTGGGGGACCTTCCGCCTCTGATACACTCCCCCTATCCCAGGGCGGCGGCCACGATGGCCGCCGTCTTGCATTACCGATGGCTCCTGCGAGACTCACATACCCATGACCCAAGTCACTCTCGCCGAGGAGGGGCTCGACACCCTCTTCGGCACCCAGGACGAGAACCTCCGGCGCATCGAGCGCACCTTCGGCGTCACGATCACGGCCCGCGGCAACGAGCTCCACATCCACGGCGAGCCGGAGCCGGTCGAGCGGGTGCAGCATCTGCTCGCGGAGCTGGGCACCGTCACCGGGAAGGGCTACCGCTTCCGGCCCGGCGACGTGCAGACGGCCATCCGCGTCATTGCCGAGGCGCCGGAGTCGTCGCTCGTGGACTTCTTCCTGCCGGAGGGGATGCTGGCCTCGGTGCGCCGGCTGGTGGCGCCCCGCAGCTTCAAGCAGCAGCTCTACATCCAGTCGATGATCGACCACGACATCGTCATCTCGATCGGCCCGGCGGGCACCGGCAAGACCTACCTGGCGGTGGCCATGGCCGCCGCCGCCCTGCTGGAGAAGCGGGTGCGGCGCATCATCCTGGCGCGGCCGGCGGTGGAGGCGGGGGAGAAGCTCGGCTTCCTGCCCGGCGACCTGGTGGAGAAGGTGAACCCCTATCTGCGCCCGCTGCACGACGCCCTGCACGACATCATCGGTTACGAGAAGGTGGGGCGGATGCTGGAGCGCGGGATCATCGAGATCGCGCCCATCGCCTTCATGCGCGGACGCACGCTCAACGACAGCTTCATCATCCTCGACGAGGCGCAGAACACCACCACCGAACAGATGAAGATGTTCCTCACCCGCATCGGCTTCAACTCCAAGGCGGTGATCAACGGCGACGTCACCCAGGTGGACCTCCCCCACGGGCGCACGTCGGGCCTCAAGGAGGCGCAGGAGGTGCTCTCGGGCGTCGAAGGGATCAAGTTCTTCTACTTCGACCAGCGGGACGTCGTGCGCCATGCCCTGGTGCAGAAGATCGTCACCGCCTACGAATCGTTCGAGACGAGGAAGAGCGAACGCGAGGTCGAGGCGCGCGCCACGCGCCAAGGCCCTGGAGGGGGCTACCAGCCCTCATGAGCCCCGGGGACCGGTCTGCCGGCCTCCTTCTGCGGGCCCCGGACGAGGAGCGCTGAACGATCATGGCGCGCGACAAGGACTCCGCCACCGGCGTCGTCGACATCCGGCCCAACGCCCGCGCCCGCGCCATGCTGCTGCGCCGGCGGCTTGACCTGCGCGACCGGTGGGAGACGGCGATGGAGCGGCCCTGGTTGTGGCTGGGGCTCTTCCTGCTGCTCGCCACCTGGACGCTGACGCCCGGAGTCTTCCTTTTTCCCAACCGCGCCAAGGCCGGAACGGTGGCCGACCGCGACTACGTGGCCACTCACGACCTGCTGCTCAACGACGACGACGCCACCCGCGTCAAGCAGCGGGAGGCCCGCGACGCCGTGCTCCGGGTTTACGACCTCGATCCCCGCATCCGCGTCGAGCGCGAAACCGTCCTGGCGCGGTTCTTCGCCAACGGCCGGCGGCTGCTGGCCGAAGGGCAGGGCAAGGAGGCCGCCATCCGGGCCGAGGCGGTGCGCGAGCTGACCGCGAGCCCGGCGGGTCCCGACGACATCAAGGTCACGCCGGAGCAGGCCGCGCTGCTCGCCGCCCGCGGTTTCTCCGCCGACCTCGAAGAGCGCGTCCATGGCACCCTGAACCAGACCCTGCGCCGGGGCGTGGTGGCCAACAAGGACCAGCTCCTCGAGAACCGCATGCACGGCATCACCGTGCGCAACCTGGAGGCGGGCACCGAGAGCGTCAAGCTCGACCTGTTCGACAATCTCGGCTACCCGGGCGAGGCGCGGGACCTCTTCGAGTCCGAGGTGCGGGGCTGGAGCGGTTTCAAGAGCGACGAGCGCCGGCTGCTGGTGGACTTCCTGGTGGCGAACCTTCCCCCCAACCTGCTGCCCAACCGCAGCGAGACGCTGGCGCGGCAGGACGTCGCCGCGGCCGGCGTGAACCTGGTGTTGAATCAGATCCGCAAGGGCCAGGTGATCGTCCGCAAGGGCGACGTCATCCGCTCCAAGGACGCCCGCATCATTTCCCAGATGCGGGGCGACCGGCGGCTGCCGCAGCGGGTGCCGCCGATCACCGCGACGTTCGTGCTGCTGAGTCTCGCGGCGCTGGTCGTCTGGCTCGCCGAGCGCGGCGAGCGGGTGGCGGACCACAGCCGGGGGCGGCTGTTCAGCGAGAGCCTGCTGCTCCTGCTGCTGTCGCTGCTCGGCGCCAAGATCAGCTACGTGGTGGCCGGCGCCCTCTCCGGCGCCTTCGAAAGCGCCACTTTGAGCGTGGCCCGCAGCTACTCCTACGCCATTCCGTTCGCCGCCCTGGCCCTCGTCGCCACCCTGCTGCTCGGCCGCTATGCGGCACTGGTGCTCTCGGTGCTGTTCTCCGTCCTCGCCTCGCGGATGGCGGTCGACGGCGACGGCCTCTGGCTGGTGCTTTACAGCATCGCCGGCTCGCTCGGCGCCATCCTCGCCGTCGACCGCTTCCAGTTCCGCCACCGTCTGGTGACGGCCCGCGTCGGCATGGTGGTGGGAGCGATCAACGCCGCCATGGTCCTCGTCTTCGCGGCCGTCGAGCCGGTGGAGCGGAGCCTGGCGCAGATCGGCTTCGATCTCCTCTGCGCCCTGGCCGGCGGCCTGCTGGTGACGGCGGCCACCAGCTTCGCCCTGCCCATCCTGGAGTGGCTGCTGGGCATCACCACCGACATCAAGCTGCTGGAGCTGGCCAACGCCAACCTGCCGCTGCTGCGCCGTTTGGCCTTCGAGGCCCCCGGCACCTTCCAGCACTCGCTGATGGTGGCCAATCTGGCCAAGGAAGGGTGCGAGGCGATCGGCGCCGACCCGGTGCTGGCCTACACCTCGGGTCTCTATCACGACGTCGGCAAGGTGCTGCGCCCCGACTACTTCGTGGAGAACCAGCGCCCCGGCCACAACCGGCACGACAAGCTGCTGCCGTCGATGAGTGCGCTGATCCTCATCAACCACGTCAAGGAGGGCGTCGAGCTGGCCCGCGAGCACGCGCTGCCGCGGGTGTTGCGCGACGCCATCACCCAGCACCACGGCACGCGGCTGATGAAGTTCTTCTACACCCGGGCGCTGGAGCAGAGGGACGCGGACGCGACCGACGTCACCGAGGAGAACTACCGCTATCCCGGGCCGCGGCCGCAGAACAAGGTGATGGGCGTGCTGATGCTGGCCGACGCCGTGGAGGCCGCGAGCCGCACGCTCGCCGAGCCGACGACGGCGAAGATCCGCGGCCTCATCCGCACCATCACCGACGACTGCCTGCAGGACGGCCAGCTCGACGAGACCGACCTCACCCTCTCCGACCTCCGCCTGGCCGGCGAGTCCTTCCACCGGGTGCTCGCCAACATCTTCCACCAGCGGATCGACTATCCGGGCTTCGACTTCAATGCGGTGCCGAAGCGTGAGAAGAGGGCCATCCGGCAGGCTTCGTGAGCGCGAGCGAATTGAGCGAATTGATCCCATCGGTCGAGATCGTCCTGCAGAACCCCAACCGCTACCCGGAGGTCCGCGCCCGCCGGCTGCGACCCTGGCTGGCCCGCCTGCTGGCGGCCGTGGCCTCGGGGCGGGAGAGCCTGGGCGTACGTTTTTGCAGCGACCGCGAGATGCGCCGGGTGAACCGGGAGTACCGGAACCTGGACAAGACCACCGACGTCCTTTCTTTTCCTGGTGAGGACGGGCATGTGGGAGACATCCTGATCTCCATTCCCACCGCGTGCCGGCAGGCGGCTGCGGCGGGTCACGGCACCGAGCGGGAGATCAGGACCCTCCTGCTCCACGGCGTCCTCCACTGCCTGGGCTATGACCACGAGACCGACGGCGGCGAGATGGAGCGCGTCGAGCGCCGGCTGCGCCGCACCTGGCTGCGCGAGGATGGGAATGACTGACGCCGGCCACGGCGTGCCGCAGGGCCTGCTGCTCTGGGGATGGGCGCTGCTGACCGTGCTGGCGGTGGCCGCGGCCACGCTCTCCGCGCTCCTCGAGCGCAGCGGCCCCATCCGGCTGCGCCACTGGTCCGAGGAGGCCGGCGGCTCGCTGCGCAAGCTGTTCGAAACGCCCGTGCGCTTCGGCATCTTCCGCTACCTGTTGTCGCTGTTCTCCCGCGCCACGCCCCTCGTCCTCTACGCCGACCTGTCGGCGCTCCTCATCGGCTGGCACCGGGCCTGGCCCGGCCTCTGGGCGCTGGGCTTCGTAGTGGCGCTGGTGGCGCTGGCCGAGATCGTCAACCGCATGCTGGTGGGCAAAGACCCCGAACGCGCCCTGCGCGCGTTGACCTGGGGCTACCGGGTAACCCTGTGGCTCCTCTCGCCGCTGATCGCCCTCCTCTCGCCGCTGGTCCCTTCGAGCGCCTTCGAGCGCCACGGGCACGAGGAGGGGGAGGACTCCGAGGCTTCCGACGAAGAGATCGAGGCCTTCATCGACGTCGGCACCCGCGAGGGCATCCTCGAGCCCGAAGAGGGGGAGTGGCTGTGGGGCATCGTCGGCCTCGGCGATACCCAGGCGAGGAGCGTCATGACGCCGCGCATCGACATGGTCTGCGCGCCCCTCGACGCCTCCCTGGGCATGCTGGCCGAGCGCTTCATCGAGTCCGGCCATTCGCGCATCCCGGTCTTCGAGGACTCGATCGATCACGTTGTCGGCATCCTGCACATCCGCGACGTGCTGCGCGCCGTGCATGCGCCCGAGCCGTTCGACCTGCGCGAGCTGCTCAAAGCCCCGCTCTTCATCCCCGAGACCAAGGCGCTGAGCGAGCTGCTGCGCGAGCTCCAGGCACGGTTCCAGCAGGTGGCCATCGTCGTCGACGAGTACGGCGGCACGGCCGGCCTGGTGACGGTGGAGGACCTGCTGGAGGAGATCGTGGGCGAGATCATGGACGAGCACGAGGCCCTGGCGGCGGAGCTGGAGCCGCTGGACGGCGGCGCCTACCGGCTGGACGGCCGCGCCCACATCGAGCTGCTGGACGAGCTGTTCGACGTCGAGATCGAAGATCCCGAATATGAAACCGTCGCCGGCCTCATCTTCAGCGAGCTCGGCTACGTACCCCAGGTAGGCGAGCGGGTGGAGACTCACGGCCTGCGCTTCACCGTCGAGGCGGTGGACGACCGGCGCATCCAGACCGTGCGCGTCGAGCGGCTCGATGCCTCCGGACGGGCCGACAGCAAGGAGGCCGAGGCCTGATGCCGAAATCCGGAACCGTCGCGCTCGTCGGCCGGCCGAACGCCGGCAAGTCGACCCTGATGAACCGCCTGCTCGGGGAAAAGGTGGCCATCGTCTCCGACAAGCCGCAGACTACCCGCCACCGCATCGTGGGCATTCTCTCCGATGACCGAGGGCAAATGGTGTTCTACGACACGCCGGGCATCCACAAGCCCCTCCACCGCCTCAACCGCCAGATGGTGCGCTACGCCCTCGACGCCATGACCGACGCCGACGTCGTCTGCCTGCTGGTGGACGCCACCCAGAAATACGGCGCCGGCGACGCCTACGTGCTGGACCTGGCGGGCAAGACCGACAAGCCCCGCGTGCTCCTCCTCACCAAGGTGGACCGGGTGAAGAAGCCCGAGCTGCTGCCCCTGATCCAGCGCTACGCCGCGACCGGCCTGTTCCAGGAGATCGTGCCCGTCAGCGCCGCCAAGGGGGACAACTGCGACCGCCTGCTGGACGTGCTCTGGAGCCTGCTGCCGGAAGGCGAGCCGATGTTCGACCCGGAGCTGCTGACCATCCACCCGGAGCGATTCCTGGTGGCCGAGCGCATCCGCGAGAAGGTGCTGGAGCTGACCACGGAGGAGCTGCCGTTCTCGACCGCCGTGGTGGTCGAGCGCTGGGAGGAGGAGGCGGAGAAGGACCTGGTGCTCGTCTACGCCTCGATCCTCGTCGACCGCCCGGGGCAGAAGAAGATCGTCGTCGGCCGCCAGGGGCAGATGATCAAGGCGATCGGCACCGCCGCCCGCCACGACCTGGAAGAGTTTCTCGGCCGTCGCGTGTACCTGGATCTCAACGTGCGTTTAGAGCCGGGTTGGCGCGAGGACAAGGCCGTTTTGGCAAGCTTGGATCGGGACGTGGACTTGAGCCTCGAATAAATCATCCGGGCGGAGCTGGCACGAGTCGTGCCTCCAAGACCTGTTGCGGGTGAACTTTTGGCGCCGCACCGAGGTCTAACTAGCGAGGTCACCGAATATGAGCCAGACTCTTAGCCAGGAATTGCAAGCTGTTGACCAGGGCCCGGTCGTGCAAGGGGTCGCCAGTTTACGGTTCCACACCGACGGCGGAAGCTTCGACGGCCGTTTCCATGAAGCGCTGGAAGGGCGCTCCGCCGTCGTCTGGCTGGGCGGCGCGAGCGACGGGCTGAACGGGCCGGCGGGCGGCCTGTTTTCGCGGCTGGCGGGAACGCTGGCCCGCGACCGCATCGCCTCGTTGCGCCTCGACTACCGCGACCCGGAGGACCTCGAAGGCTGCGCCCTGGACGTCCTCACGGGCGTCGTCTACCTGGAATCCCTGGGGCGTCCCCGGGTGGCCCTCGTCGGCCACTCCTTCGGCGGCGCCATGGCCATCTCCGCCGGCGTCG
>JBAPYB010000226.1:0-18752 GCA_049284515.1 Thermoanaerobaculia bacterium | reverse complement strand
GCACGCGGTCGTCGAGGCGCAGCAGCACGTCGCCGGCCTTCACACTCTCCCCCTCGCGGTGGGGGATGGCGATGACCCGGCCGCCGACCTCGGGGGAGATCTGGGCGCGCCGCCCCGCCTTGACTGTCCCCGCCCGCGAGTTGGTGATCGTCGACTCCACCCGCCCGCGGGCGGCCGTGGCCACCTTCACCTCCAGGGGCTGGGGAGCGAAGACCGTCCGCCGGAGCGCGAAGCCCAACAGAAGGAGTCCTGCGACTACCCCGAGACGGATCAGCCATCGCCGCATAGCGGCACGACTCTATCAGGCTTGCGAGGCGCGGCTGCCACCCCTGGGGGTGGCGCTTCAGTCCCGGCCTAGGAGCCTGCGCGGCAGAAAGCCCGAACCAAGGACATCAAGGACTGCAAGGACAGCAGGGACAACAGCGTGGTCGATTGCAGAGGGTATGCCACGGTGAATGTAAAGTCACACGAAGGATTAATCCTTGATATTTATAAGTCGAATGTAAAGCCTGCCACCCGTTCCTTCGCCGCGACAACATGGCACGCCGATTTGGCTGTGCCGCCGGACCGTCTCTGATACCATCCGCCTCTCACGGAGAACCGGATACCACCGAGCACGATGGGACGGCACGGCAAGAAGCAGGGCAAGGGCGTCCGTTCGCCGGCATCCCGGCGCGGCGCGGCTCCTTCCGAGAGACCCGCTGGGCCGCTGGCGGGCCGCGGTGGGGCGGCGCTGGTGCTGGCGATCGCTCTCGTCCTGGTGGTGCTCGCATATGGCAACGCCGTCCATGGCCAGTTCGTCTACGACGATCAGAAGCAGATCCTCCAGAATCCGCTCATCCAGGAACCGCACCTGCTCGGGAAGGCCCTGGTTTCGGACGTCTGGGCGTTCTCGGGGGCTGAAGGGAAGGCGTGGAGCAATTATTGGCGACCCCTCTTCGTCGCCGGCCTCTCGCTCCAGTACGCCCTTTTCGGGACCGACCCGGTGGGGTGGCACCTCACGAACATCGGCCTCCACTTCCTGGCCACCGCGCTCGGGTTCTTCGTGCTGCGCGCCCTGGGCGCCCGGCCGGCGGCGTGCGCGGTCGCGGCCTGGCTCTTCGCCGTCTCCCCGGTCCACGTCGAGTCCGTCACCTGGATCTCCGGCTCGCCCGATCCGCTGGCGGCGAGCCTCCTTTTCGCCGCCTTTCTCTGCTATCTGGCGGCGAGGCCCAATGGCGGACGTGGCGGCTGGGGGCTCCGCGTGGCGGGTCTCTCCGCCTTCGCCGCGGCGCTCCTGGCGAAAGAGATCGCGATCGTCTTCCCCGTCATCGTCCTGGTTTCCGAGCTGGCGCTCCAGGAGAAGCGCCCCGGCGCCTGGCGGACCGCGCTGTTCGCCACGCTTCCCTATCTCGGGATCGCGGCCGTCTACCTGGCCGTCCGCTTCAGCCTCGTGGGAATGCAGCACATCACGCCCCCGGGCGCGCCGGGGCTCGACGGCGTCGTGTGGAGCGCGCCTTCGCTTCTGTTGTTCTACCTCCGGCACGCGTTTTTCCCGTTCGGTCTCGGACCCAGCTACCCGTTCAAGACGGTGACCGGGGCGACTCTCTCGGCCTCGACGTTCCTCCTGCCTCTCGCCGTGGTCCTCGTGCTGGCCGCGGGGGCGTTCCTCCTCTGCCGCCGCGACCGGATCTACCGGCTGGTCCTGCCGTGGTTCATCCTCCCCCTGATCCCGGTTTTCGACGTGCGGTCGTTCATTCCGGAGGACGTGGCCCACGATCGCTATCTGTATCTCCCGCTGTTCGGAGCGCTGGCGTTCGTGATTATCGCTGCGGCCGAAGCCTGGGCGCGCCTCCGGCCGGGAAAGCCGGCCGCGGGCGAGGCGGGCTTCGCGGTAATTGCGACATTTGCGGCCATGGGGCTCGTCCTCGCTGCGCTCCTGGTGCCGGTGACGCGGTCCTACAACCTTGCCTGGATGGATGAGGTCTCGCTCTGGGAGCGCGGCGTCCAGACGAACCCGGAGACCGCGTATCCGCATGCCCAACTCGGCGAGGCTTACCGCCGGGAGAATCGGTTTACAGAGGCGCGGCGGGAATTCGAGCGGGCGCTGGAGCGGAATCCCGGTCTCACCTCGGCCCACGTGGCCTTGGCGGCCCTGGCGCAGAAGGAGAAGCGGTACGCCGAGGCGGAGGAGCACCTGAAGCTGGTCCTGGCGCAATTTCCCGACCTCGGCAACGCGCTCGAGATGCTCGGCATGGTGTACTGGGGAGAAGGCCGGCTGAACGAGGCGATCGCCGTCATGGAGCACGGCCGCCGGGTCACGCCCTACCGGAGGGGGGAGTACACGGTCAACCTCGCCGTGCTCCAGCGTCTGTCCGGACGGTCCGACCTCGCCCGGCGCGAGCTCGAATCGCTGGGCAGCGACCTCGGAGGGACGAAAGATCCAGACGTGATGCGGGCCTGGTGGTTCCTCGGCGAGCTCGACCGCGAGGCGGGCCGCAAGGCCGAGGCCATCGCCCTCTACGAGAAGTACCTGGCGGCGACGGAAACGGCGGAGAAGCCGGACGTGCTGGCCCTGCGCAGAGTCGTGGCGGATACGCTCCAGAAGGTGCGGGCGGCGCCGTAGCCCGAAACAGCCGGCTTACCGCGGGAAGCTCCACATCTCCGAGCCGGGCACGCCGTAGAGCGGGAATCCTTCCCGCGCCGTGAAGCGGAGGCGGACCACTTTCTCCGGGATCAGCGTCTCGACCCGCGGGTCCGACAGCTCGTACTGGACGACGAGGCTCCCGTCGTGCCCCACCAGGGCGGCGCAGCCCTCGGCGTCCCCGCCCGGGATCGCTTTGGCCTCCACCGCGGTGCCGTCGAGCTTCACGAGGCCGAGGCGGCCGACAGCTTCCTTTCCCAGGCCGAGCTGCTTGGCGAGGCCCTCGGTCACCGTCGCCTTCTTCTCGATCCGGTTCACCCGGATGTCGACGTCGCAGTCGAGATAGCTGCTGTGGGCCGGCGGAGCGGAGCCGGTCTTCTCCGCAGGCGGCGGTGTGGCCGCGGGCTGCGATATCGCTGGCACGGCGAGCCCGAGGAGGGCGATCAGGGCCGAGAGGACGAGGAGCCCTCTGCGACCAGGTTTGGAAATGGGCATTCGATCTGTCTCCGGTGGAAAAGGCCGCGGGATGGATCATGTCATTCACGCCTCACCGAGGTCCATCCGCCGCAACCACGCTAAACTGCGCTGTCATGGAGCTGCGCCCCTTCGGCAGGACCGGCCTCACCGTCCCCGTCCTCGGTTTCGGTGCCGGGCATATCGGCGATCCGGGGCTGGACGAGGCGATGGTCAGGGACCTCCTGCACGGCGCCCTCGACCTCGGCGTCACCCTGATCGACACCGCGCGCTCCTACGGCCTTTCGGAGGAGCGCATCGGCCGCCACCTCGCCGGCCGCCGCGACGAATTCATCCTCTCGACCAAGATCGGCTACGGCATTCCGGGCACCGAGGATTGGACGGGGCCGGCGATCACGGCGGGCGTGGACGCGGCCCTCGGCCGGCTGCGCACCGACTGCATCGACATCGTCCACCTTCATTCCTGCCCGCTCGAGGTGTTGGAGCGCGGCGAGGTCGTCTCGGCCTTGCAGGCCACGGTGTTGTCGGGGAAAGTGCGGGTCGCCGCCTACTCCGGCGACAACGCGCCGCTCGATTGGGCCATTGAGTCCCGGGGCTTCGACAGCGTCGAGACCTCGGTCAACCTGGTCGACCAGCGGGCGATCGAGCGTTCGCTGCCGCCAGCGGCGGAACGCGGCCTGGGAGTGATCGCCAAGCGCCCCGCCGCCAACGCTCCCTGGCGCTTCGCCGAGCGCCCGGCCGCCCAGGACGTCGCGCTCTATTGGGAGCGCTGGCGTGCCCTCGGCCTCGAACCCAGCCCTTACGAGTGGGCCGAGCTCGCCCTGCGCTTCGCCGCCTACCAGGACGGCGTCCACTGCGCCATCGTCGGCACGAGCCGCCTCAAGCACCTGTGGCGCAACGTCGAGCAGGTGGCGAAAGGGCCGCTGCCGGCGGGGACCGTGGCGGCGATCCGCGACGCCTTTCGCGCCCATGGGGCCGGCTGGGAGGGGCAGGTCTGACGTTACAACGCATCGCTCTCATCGCCGGTCTCCTCCTGGTCGCGGGGCAGGGAAGAGCGCGCGGGGAGGATCTCGCGAGCCCCCGCCTCAGCGCCTTGCGCAAGGAGATCGAGGCCGGAGGCCCGGGCGCGCTGGAGCGGTTCTGGCAGCGGCTTGCCACGGAGGGCACGCCTCTCGTCGAGCCGCTCGAGGGGGCCGAGCCGGAAAGGTTGGTGACTTTCGTCTGGCGCGGCTGTGGCGAGGGGCGGAACGTCCTGGTGATCGTCTCGCCGTCCGATTTCGAGAGCGAAGAGGGGATCGCCGGGGCGCGGTTGAGCCGGATTCCGGGCACGGACGTCTGCTACAAGTCCCGCCGGATGGGGGCCGACGCGCGCTTCGGCTATGCCTTTTCGGTGAACGATTCTCTCGTTCCTCTCGCCAAGGCCACGGAGCAAGAGGAGGAGGCGCGCTGGGCCGCGCTCAAGCCCGATCCGCTCAATCCGCACAAGGCGCCGGAGCCCCTGGCGTCGCTGGCCGCGCTGCCGGCGGCGCGGAAACAGCCGTGGATCGTCCCGCGTCCGGACGTGCCCGCGGGCCGGCTCGCGGAGAGCCGGTTCCGCAGCGAGCAGCTCGGCAACGAACGGATCGTCCGGATCTATACGCCGCCCGGCTACGATCCCAACGGCAAGCCCTACGGCCTGCTGGTCGTCCTGGACGGCCGCACCTACACCTCCGACGTGCCGGCGCCGACCGTGCTGGACAATCTGCTCGCGGCCGGGCGCATCCCGCCGCTGGTGGCGGTCTTCGTCGCGAATCCCAGCGCGGAGGCGCGCATGCGGGAGCTGTCCTGCCATCCGCCGTTCGCCGAGTTCCTGGCGCGCGAGCTGGTCCCCTGGGTCCGGGGGCGCTATCGGATCACGGACGATCCGGCCCGCACGGCGATCGCCGGGTCCAGCCTGGGTGGCTTGGCGTCAGCCTGCGCGGCGGTGAAGCATGCGGACGTCTTCGGCAACGTCCTCTCGCTCTCCGGCTCTTTCTATTGGCGGCCGCCCGGCGAGACCGAGCCCGAATGGCTCGCGCGGCAGCTCGCCACCGGAGCGAAGCTGCCGTTGCGCTTCTACCTGGAGGCGGGATTGATGGAGGACAAGCCGCGCGAGGGGGTCAGCCTGCTGGCCGCCAACCGGCATCTGCGCACCGTGCTCCAGGCCCGGGGCAACGCCGTCGAGTACCGGGAATTCAACGGCGGACATTCGATCCTGAACTGGCGGGGCTCTTTCGCGGACGGCGTGCTGGCGCTGTTCGGAAAGTAGGGACGGCGAAGGAAACCCTCCTTCCGCCGTCCTCGTAGGGAGGAGCATCCAAGGAGCCTCCCATGACCGACATCGCCGCCTCCAGCCCGCCGGACCGCCCCGCAAACCCCTGGCGGCGCTTGCGACGGATCTTTCTCGGCCCTCACGGCCTGCGGGCCGGATGGAGCCTGCTGATCTTCTTGATCGTTTGCGAGCTGCCGAGCGGCTTGGCCGGGCTGGCTCTGCAGCGCGCCGGCGCCCTGCCCGAGCATCCGGCGTGGGACCCTGGATTGCTCTTCGGTTTCGAGGCGTTCTCTTTCGTCCTCGTGCTGGTGGGCATCGCGCTCATGGGCTGGATCGAGGGCCGGACGTTCGCGGCCTATGGCTTCCCGTTCCGCGAGGCGTTCGGGCGGAAGTTCTGGACGGGATCATTGTGGGGGATCCTCAGCATTGCGGCGGTGGTCGGCATGATGGCGCTGGCCGGGGGGTACTCCGTCTCCGGGCTGGCGATCCACGGCGGCGAGGCGGTGAAGGGGGCTGTCCTCTGGGCCCTCGCCACGCTGGCGATCGGCCTCTACGAGGAAAACTACTTCCGGGGATATACGCTTTTCACGCTCAGCCGCGGCATGGGATTCTGGAGCGGAGCCGTCCTCCTCTCCCTCGTCTTCGGAGCCCTGCACTACTTCGTCAAGCCGCGCGAGACCTGGATGGACCTGCTCAGCGTCAGCCTGATCGGCCTCTTCTTCTGCCTTACGGTCCGCCGCACTGGCAGCGTCTGGTGGGCGGTCGGCTGGCACTTCACCTACAACTTCGGCTCGCTCTTCGTCTTCGGAGGGCCGAACACGGGCAACGACGGCCATCCCGTGCCCGGCCACCTCCTGGCCTCGACGTTCCACGGCCCGGACTGGCTGACCGGCGGCCCCATGGGCCCCGAGGCCAGCGTCTTCATCTTCCCGGTGATTGCCCTCCTCTTCTGGGCCTTCCACCGGAGGCATCGGGAGGTGCGGTTCCCGGCGGAATCCTGACGATCCTGACAACCTTGACGATCTTGGCAACCTGAAAAAAGGGCTGATTTTTTCCTCCTTCTCGGGCTGTGGGTTGGTATAAGCCTTGCTCTCCTGAGGATAAACACCCAAAAGGAGGGACTATGGCTACTACCTATGAATGGCACTTAGGCTTTGACTTCGACTCGCTCCCGGACATCGCTAACGGCAACCGGTTCTATGTCCAGAATGGATTCGTGAGGATCACAGACGACAGCAAGAGGGTACCCAGCACGCCCTTTGGTCTCAATGTTGGAGATATGATCAGCTTCAAAGTTTTTAATGTCACCACTGGTGCGACAGCGAGCGACTTTTCCATTACAGACGGGGAAATTGTCTACGCGAAAGCAGAGACCACGGACGGAAGCGCAGCTCCTTTCGATGGTTTACCAACAATCAATGGATTACCAACCATGGTGATCCCTGCAATGGCCGCGTCGGTCGCCAGCCAGGAGGTGAGCGCAATCTTCAGCGGACTTGCGCAAGAGGTACAGTTTCAGGTGTGGGGAGTTCCAGGGTCGACGGAAGTGGCCCATGATGGAAAATTTTTCTTTACTGTCACTCTGAATATCCAGAAGGTGGGCGAAGACACTCCACGGCTCTTCCGGGTTGACCCGGGTTGACCCCGAGATGGTGGTGGGGAGTCTCGGTGGTAATTGATGACTACCAAGAGGCAGAGGCGCCGAGATCGGCAACCAGCGCGTGATAGCGCGGATCGGCGCGCAGGCCGAGGAGCTCGGGGTCCATCCGGATCTCCTCGCTGGGAAAGCCTCCTCGCAGCGCCTGGCCGAGGGCTGCGAGGGCTTTGTCCCGGGCTCCGGTCACCTCGTAGGCCACGAGCATCCGGTATTGGGCGCGGGCATCCTTGCCGGCCGTGGTTTCGAGCCGGGCGAGCTCCCTCAGCGCTTCGTCCCGGTCGCCGCGCTTGGCGAGGTAGAGGGCCAGGCGGCTGTGGAGCGTCGCGTCGTCCGGCGTCTTGCGGAGCTCTTCACGGATGAGCTGGATGCCGCGCAGGTAGGCCTCGCGGGCGCGGTCTTTCTTGTCCGGAGTCCAGCGGCAGGCGTCTCCCAGGTTCCCCCATTGGAGGTAGCTGTTGGCGCCTCCGGGCATCGCGAGGGCCTTTTCGAAAGTCTCCGCAGCCTGCGCATAGAATCCCTGGGCAAAGTAGAGGTTCCCGAGGTTTCCGTAGAGCGTGGCTTCGGGCCGGATCTGGAGGGCCTTCTGGAACTGGGCCGCAGCCTGGGCGAGGTCCCCCTGGGCATAGTAGACGGTGCCGAGATTGCGATAGCCGTAGACCAGGTCAGGAGCCAGCTCGATGCTCTTGCGAAAGGCGGCGATGGCCTCGGGCATTCGCCCGGTCTGGTAGTAGACGCCGCCGAGCTCGTCGTAGTACATCGAGTCCGGCCGGATCCCGATGGCCTTGCGCAGGGCTGCCTCCGCGTCCGGGAGCTTCTTCTGCGCCGTGTAGACCCGGCCGAGACCATAGTAGGCGTCGGCATTGAGAGGCTCGAGCCGTAGGGCCTGGTTGAAATCCTGGCTGGCTTCGTCGAGCTTGCCCGCAGAGTAGTTGACCAACCCCAGGCTGACCCAGGCCATGGCGAGGTCGTTGTCGAGCTCCACGGCCCGGCGCACCATGGGGAGCGCCCGCTCGAGCCAGATGGGATCTTTGCTCTCGGTCTGGAGCTTCACCCAATAGGCTTTGGCGAGTGCGGCATGGGCGGCGGCATGGTGGTCGTCGCCGGAGAGGACTCTTTGAAAGTCCTCGATCGCCCGGTCGAGATTGCCGTCCCGGTCGAAGTGGCTGAGATGCTCCAGGCCTTTACGATACTGGAGATAGGAATCAAAGGGAGCCGCCCTCCAGACGAGGAAGTAACCCGCCGTGGCCACCACCAGGAGGATCAGGCTCAGCCAGAGGGCGGTGCGCCGGACCGCCCGGGGCCTGGACCAGCTCGTTTCGAGGGAGAGGTGAGCGTCCCTGCGGGCTCGCAGCGCCGGCGGCAGGTGCGTACGGTACCCATCGACCAGGGTCGTCTCCCCCCCGACGGCCACTCCCCCTCCGGAGGCCTGGGATTGGGAGGCTCTGCTGCCGGTCAGGCCGTCGAGCGCGGCGGCGACTTCTTCGGCGCTCTGCGGCCGGTGGACGGGTTCTTTCTCCAACAGGCGGTCGATCAGGTCCGAGAGCGCCTGCGGCGTCTCGGGGCGCAGGCTCGCGGTGCCGGTCTCGCCGCGCAGCAGCACCGGCACGTCCAGGTCGGCCACCCGGCGGATCTGCCGCCGCATCTCCAGCAGCGGCTCGCTCTCGCCCACCAGGCCATAGCGGGGAAGGCCCGGCTCGAACACCGGCCGAAAGCGGTGGAGGAGGAGCGCCACCCGATCGGCCACGAGAAGCACGACGCCGCGGTCGATCTCTCGTTCCTCGAAGACGCGCTCGCCGCGGACCGGCTCGCCGTCGGCGACGACGTTCGAAGAGTCGCGGCAGGCCAGGCGGACCCCGCCGGCGGGATCCGGCAGGAACCACAGCGGACGCCGGCTCAGATAGGGGTCGGCGAGAGGACGCTGCAACGACTCGCCGGGAGCTGCGAACGCAGGCTCCAAGCGGGAGAGCGGCTCTTCACGGCCTGACGCGAGGTCGAGCAAGCCGATGCGCTCGCCGATTCGCCGGACGTCGGAATGGGCCAGGATCGTCAGCCCCACGACGGAGAAAGACGCCGCTTCATGCTGGTCGCATCCCGTGCGGGTCTGGGCATCCCGCCAGTCATCAGCCTGCTCAGGGGGCACGGAGGGATTTTAACCAAGCGCCCAAGTTTGCGGAAGGGGCCGCGATGATCCTCTTTTCCTTCCGCTTGCGAGGGAAGGGCTGAACCGCAAACCCCCGCCTGGCTTGCCGCCACGGCGGGACCCGCAAACAGCTCTTTTCCGCAGGGGCGGGCCGCACCCGCCAGGGAGGATCTCCATGCTCACGTCACGGCTTCACCTCGTTCTCAGCCTCTCGGCTCTTCTGCTGTTGTCGGTTCCCTATCCCGGCGCGCCCATGCCGGCCATGCGCGTCCTTCTCGAAAAGACCCTGGATTTTCAGCCTCTGGTTGCGGCCGCGGTACGCCCGGAGCCCATCGAGGTCGAGCCCGTCGGCGCGGCCTTCAACGGCGAGGCGAAAGGCTCGTCTTGGTGACAGGCAGGGCTTCGAAGGCCGAGAGCCGCTGCTGCGCCTCGCGCGTGGCGGCGGCGTACCCGCCCCGGGTCGATACCAGCGTGCGGTAGCTCCCCAGCAGCAATGGCCGGGCTTCGCCGGAGCGGCCTTCGGCGGCCAGCGCCGCTCCCAGGACGCTCTCGGCGTCGGCGAGGCGCCAGTCGCCCGGGTGGGTGGCCCGCCGCAGTCGAGAGAGGGCCTTTTCCACCAGCTCCCGCGCCTCTGCCACCTTGCCCTGGCCTAGCCGCAACACCGCCAGGTTGCGTTCGCTACGGGCAAGCTCCACGTGCTCGACCCCCAGCCGGCGGCGCCGCAGGTCCAAGGCCCGGAGGTAGAGCGTTTCGGCTTCGGCCGGATCGCCACGGGCCAGGCGGACGTTGCCCAGCAGGTCGAGGACCGGCGCCAGGTCGGTGTTCTCGGGGCCGTAGGCGGCGAGCCGGATGCGGAGCGCCTCGCGCAAGAGGGGCTCGGCCGCTGCGAAGTCCCCGCGGTTGTAGTCCAGGGCCCCCAGGCTGCGCAGGCTGAAGGAGACCCGCGGATCGTCGCGGCCGAAGGCCCCGAGCCGCAGCCCGAGACCGGTGCGGTAGAGCGCCTCGGCCTCCGCGAAGCGGCCGCGGTAGAGCTCTATCGTCGCCAGGTTGTCGAGGTTGACGGCGCGCTCCTCCGGCGTCGCCGTGACGTCCTTTTCATAGAGCGCCCGGGCCTCGCGGAACCGCGCGTCGGCCACGGCGTAATCCCCCTGGTCGAGATCGAGGGCGCCGAGGTTGTTGAGGCGGACCGCCAGTCCCGCGTGATCGTCGCCATGACGCTGCCGCCAGATCGCCAGCGATTCAGCGAGGGCCTGGCGTGCCTCTTTGCCGTGCCCCAGCTTGCGGTGGACGCGGCCGAGGGTGGCCAGCAGCTCGGCGCGCAGGTCGGGATCGGCGCGCAGAGACGCGAGTTGGCGCCGGGTCGTCTCCAGGACCTGGACGACCGCGGCATCGCTGCGCCGGTCGGGATCGGCCAGGTCGAGCAGGCCGCGCAGGACGCCGATGGTGCGCTCCGTCCGCTGCTGCTCCGCGGTCCGGCGCTCCTGCTCCCGGACGAGGAAAACCCCGGTGACCAACAGGACGGCCAGGGCGGCGGCGAGTCCGAAGCGGTGGCGGCGAACGAACTTGCCGCTGCGATAGAGCAGCGTGCCCCGGCGCGCCAGGACCGGATGGCCGTCAAGGTATCGGCGGACGTCCTCGGCGAGCTGCTCGGCGGAGGCGTAGCGCTGCCGCGGCTCCTTGCGCAGGGCCTTGAGCACGATGGCGTCCACGTCGCCGGCCAGCCGCCGGAGCTGCTGCGGGTCTCCCGTCCCCCGCGCGGCGCTCGGCCGCGCCGGCTCCTGCTCGCAGATCCGCCGCGCCACCTCTTCGAGGCCGCACGTGTCCAACCCGCAAGGAAGCCGGCCGGTGAGCAATTCATAGAGGAGGACGCCCAGGGAAAAGAGGTCGCTCGCCGGCGTCACCGGCTCTCCCCGCACCTGCTCCGGGCTGGCGTAGCGCGGCGTCATGGGCCGCTCCAGCGTGCGCGTGAGATCCGCCGGCCCCTCCGCCGGATCGAGGAGCTTGGCGATGCCGAAGTCGAGGAGCTTCGGCACGCCGTCCGCCGTCACCAGGATGTTGCCGGGCTTGATGTCGCGGTGCACCACCAGGTTCTGGTGGGCGAAGGCGAGGGCCGAGCAGACCGGCAGCAGCAGCTCCAGGCGCTGCCGCGGCGCCAGGTTCCGCGTCTCGCAATATTCGTCGATGGGCGCCCCCTCGACGTGCTCCATCACCAGGTAGGGCCGGCCGTCTTCCGTCGTGCCGCCATCCAGCAGCCGGGCGATGTTGGGGTGATCGAGGCGGGCCAGGATTTGGCGCTCCAGGTGGAAGCGCCGGACGACGAAGGGGCTCGCCAGCTCGCGCGGCACGAGCTTCAGAGCCACGCGCTGCGTAAAGTCGTCCTCTCGCACCGCCTCGTAGACCGCGCCCATGCCGCCGCGGCCCAGCAGCTCGACGACACGGTAAGGACCGATGCGGATCCCGGGTGAGAGCCCTGGCGGCTGCGGGGCGGGGAGAAAGCCTTCCGCCTCGGTCTCCAGCTCCAGCAACGACTCGACCTCGCGGCGCAGCTCCCGGTCGCCGCTGCAAGCCGCGTCCAGCAGCGCCGGCCGCGCATCGAGTGGAGCTTGGAGGGCTTGGTCCAACAGTGCCAGGACCTCGCCCCGGCGGTGGGGCTGCATCGCATCGTCCTCGCCAGCTACAGGAATGGAGGAACTCTACCACGGCAGATTCCAGTCGCGGGATGACTGGATTCCCGGGCGGGCTGCGCGTCCTCTCCAGAAACCCAAACCAGGAGGATGAGATGAACAAAAACCGAGTCGCACGATTTTCAGGTCTTCTGTTGCTGGCCCTGCTGTTGTCCCCGGTCCTGGCGCTCGCCGAGGTCGTGGGCCAGGGTACCGTGACCGGCGTCAACTGGCCCGACCATGGGAACGTCAAGGACTTCACGGTCGCCAACGGCGATGCAGTGACCGGCGGTCACGTAGCCTATACGCCCGAGAAGGCCACGAGGTGGGTGAAGGCCGGCGAGAAGTACAACCTCATCATGGTGACCCAACCGAAGAGCCAGGCCCAGCTCTTCGTCGTCTTCACCGGAACGGGTCACGAGCACCCCTATCTCGAGATCACCCTCGAACACATCAACTCCGTCGTCCAGGGTATCGGGATCGGCAACAAGGCCATTCAAGAGGGCGACACAGTCAAGATTTCAACGCAAGCCGCCGCGGGCGATGGCGTCGATGTCACGCTCGACGTGTACCGGGGGAAGGCCGCGGTGGCCACCTTCTCCTTCGTGCAGAAAAAGTGAGCCGGCGCGCGATGACTAGATCGGCGGCTGGCCCACGCGTTCTCTCCAGTAGAAGGCGCTGACCAGAACCGGCGCCCAAGACAGTAAACCCTAAACCCAAACGGAGGAGCTCATGAACAAACCACGTTATTTCCAGTCCAACCACGCCGCCATCCTTGCTTTCCTTCTTGTCGTGTTTGCGGCGGCGATCTTCTCGGCGCCTGCGCTCGCTATATGCTGCAGCAATAACGGCAGTGGCGAATGCAAGGACGGCACTCACGCCGCTTGCTGTGCTACCGGCTCGTGCAATGTCTTCTGCTGCAACTGCGATGGCACCTGCCGCACTGGGCCCTGCATGGCCTCCCCCGATGCAGTTGCGAGCGCCGCCACGATTGATCGCTTCAATTCCATCGATCTCGACAAAAGCGGTGGAATCTCCCTGAAAGAATTCGAAGTCTGGGCCAACCACGCGGGACGGTATTTTGAATCGAGCGAAGATCTAAAGAAAGCCTTCGAGAAGCTCGACTCCAACAAGAACGGCATCATCGATCCCGGTGAGTTCGACAAGAGCCTGGCCAACTACAAGCGTAAGGCCAACTGAGATCCCGCTAACGCTGTGAGAACGCGAGGGCTCGGTGGATCGGCTTCGGCACCGAAGCCCTTACGCCCCCGGCGCTGCAGCTCTTTGAGCAACCACATCCTGGCCGCCTTGAGGTCGCGCTGGACGGTGGCTGGCGAGACCTCGAGGGCCAGGGCGATCTCGTCGAAGGTGAGGCCGCCGAAGTGGGAGAGCTGCACGGCCTTGGCCTGCCGTGGTCACCCCCGAGTAAGGCAAGGGGCTCACGCTTCAGCGCTTTTACCAAAAGCGACGCGGGGGCGGCCTCAAGGTCGCCCTCGCGCCGCACCGATGAAACAACAATGCAACCCGCAGCCCTGCCGGCGTGGCCGCCGGCTGTTTCGCCTTCTTGCGGGCAGGATGACCAGATCCGCCGGCGGACTGCGCGTCCTCTCCAGACACCCAACTCAGGAGGAACGAGATGAACGCAAACAAAGTCGCAGGATTTTCAGGTTGTCTGTTGCTGGCCCTGTTGCTGTCGCCGGTCCTGGCACTCGCCGAGGTCGTGGGCAACGGCACGGTGACGGGCGTCAACTGGCCCGGCAAGGGAACCGTTGCACCTGGGTAACGAACGAAGCGACCAACCCGATCCCCTGGCAGAGCTGCGCGGGGATCACGGTCCTTCAGTAAGGAGAAACAGAATGAGCAAGAACAAGTTCCCAGGACTTTCAGGTTTTCTATTGCCGGTTCTTTTGCTGTCGCCGGCCTTGGCGTCAGCGATCGAGATCAAGAACTACCCGGGAAAAAGTGCGGGAACGGGATGCCCACCGCGCGCCAGCAAGGAGAAATGAGATGAACACAAACATTCCTCTCACACGGCGCGGGCTGCTTCGGCTGGCTGGCGGTGCTGCACTGGCCGCCTGCAGTCCCGCCTGGCTCCAGCGGGCGGCGTTTGCCGCCGGCAATGTTCAGAGCGGCCAGGGCGGCGGCGTCCTCAAAGCCTTCACGTTGCCGGCGGGCCAGAACGATTTTCCCGGCGACCCGCGCAAGCACGCCGCCCTGGCGGCGAAATGGAGCCAGACCCTCGCGGCCTTCACTGAGCAGGCGATCATCGGAGATCCCTGGACGGTGGAGAACGACCACGACCGCTCCTGGTATGTCAATCCGCTGAAGACCGCGATCCCCGGCGGCTCTCCCGTCGTACCGGTGTTCTGGACGGCTTTTCCCAACCGTCTCAGCGTCTACTTCGCCGCCAGCGAGAAGAGCCCTTACAAGCTCACCGGCCCGCAGGTCCTGGAACTCGCCGACTACGGCAAGCTCGCCCAGGTGTCCCCTTTCGACAAGGGCCTCGACGCGGTCAACGTGCCTTCCCGCAACCAGGACATCTGCCCGTACCTGAATTGGCAGTCCCCCCAGGACCAATGGTCGGCCTACCCGCCAGAAGGGCCGCGCGGCTGGCTCGACGAGTACTGCGAGTGGAGCGTAACCCGCAACAGCCAGGGCAAGATCACCCGGGTGATGTTCACCTGCGAGAATCCCGAGTACTGGCTCAACCTGTGGAGCGTCGACCCTCGGAGAGTCGTGGAGCTTTACAACTCGGTGCTGTTCCCCGGCCAGCGGCCGCGGGTGGCCCCGGAAGATCTCTACCTCCACGACAAGCTCGGAGCCGTGGTGACCGATCCGCTGACCGGCGGCAAGGTGTACAACCCGCTCAACCGGTGGAACTCGGGCACCCAGATGACGGCGGACGGGGGCGGAGCCATGCACCTGACCAGCCCGCCCAACACCATCGGCGCCGAGATCTACCTCGCCGCCGCCGCCACACTCCTGCGCCAGATCGACGATGAAGGTTACAACGAGCAGAGCATGATCTGCTGCGCCGAGTACGGCGCGCCCTTTCGCAACAGCGATCCCAACATCGGTTTTTCGGTCAACCAGGTGGTGCGCAACGGCGGCCTCATGGGCACGCTCACCGATCCCGTGGGTCTCTACATCCAGAGGCCCGACTTCAGCAACTACGAGGCCCCGGGAGGGCACGATCCGGCGAAGTTCTGGACCGTGGTGCGCGGCCGCACGGCCACGCAGGCGGGAGAGAGCTACGATCAGATCCTGCACGCCAACTTCGAGGTGCCGGAGGAGCTCGGCTTCACGGTCGGCGATCTCAAGATCAACGGCCAGCCGATCCTCTTCGCCGGCCAGATCGCTCAGACCTTCCACATCGCCCTGGCGGCCACGGGCATCGCCGCCAGGGGCGCACCCAAGCAGGCTCCCCTGCCCTGCCCGGCGAACCGCGACCAGGGTTTCAATCCCTGGCCGCAGCTTCTCCTGCCGCTCGACGTATACAACGCCTACAACGATTTCAATCCCAATGAGCCGCTGCCGCAACTCGCCCTCGAGATGACCCCAGGCTCCAGCGCCACCCTGGCCCTGCTGGTGGTGGGAGGGACGCCGGACGCCAAGGTGGAATTCACCGACCCTGGCATCAAGGTCGAGGTCTTCAACTCTCTGAAGGCCGCCCGGCCCCCCAGGAAGAAATCGCACTTTGGACCGGGAGACTCGTACACGTACCACCTGAAAGTCCAAGTGGGCAACGGCGTCAAGCCGGGTGGCCAGGGTTTACGCGTGATCAATTCCGGAGCCCAGCCCCAGCGGCCGATTCCGGGCTTCCTTACCATCGTCGCCAAGCGGTGAGCACGACCCAGAAAGTGCGAGGAACCAACATGCTCAAAATAATTTGCCGGCTTGATCCATCCATTCTGGCCGGGCTACTGATCGCGGCTCTTCTCTTCGACGCGGGCTGCGCCTCCCGGAGCGCAACCGGGCCGGTACAGCCGCCCAGGCCGGCCCAGCCTGCTGCCTCGGCGGGTCTGCTGGCCGCCTTGTGTCCCTTGAACGCGCCGGCGTTGAGCTCCGAGATCCCCGGCGACAGCCCGCTCCTGGGCCAGGCGCCTTTCGACTGCTTCGCCTGGCAGGAATTCATCGCCCTCAACTGGCCGGCAGCGGCGCAGGCAGGCCAGGCGGCGCCCGTCGACGCCTCGCGGTTCGGCGAGCCAGGAGAAACCAGGCCGGTGGTGTGGGAGACGTACATGGACGTGCACGGCGTGATGCGTGAGGGCGCCCAGACTCCCATGGCCTGGGGCCAGTCGTCGCCGCTGCCACCAGCGTGCACACAGCGGAGAGCGAGCGAGGACAGGAAAGTCCTGCGCATGACCGCCAAGTTCCGGGTGGACATCGAGGCGCCGGAGGATCTCGCGGAGGCGGCACCCACCCAACGGCCCAACTGGCTCGCCGACCGCGACGGCAACCTCGTCTGGTACGAGATTCTGATCGACAAGCCCGAGTACGACTACATCGTCCAGACCACCGGTTTCTACAACGCCGACACCCAGTATCAGAAGGTGTCGCAAGGCACCCACGTCGACCTGCCGCGGGGCGTCTACAGGGGCCCCCACGAGAAGGGACGGCAGGGCGCGATGGAGCTCAAGGCCGCGTGGCTGAGGGTACAGGACCCCACGGCCGAGAAATGGCGGCGGTACAAGCTCTCGCGGGCCCTCGTCTACGACCCGCGGCACGACACCTGCGCCGCCGCCACCCTGGCCCTCGTCGGCCTGCACATCCTGCACAAGACGGAAACCCAGCCGCAATGGACCTGGGCCACTTTCGAGCACGTGGACAACGCGCCGGACCGCAGCCAGGCCTCGACCGCGGGCGACCGCTACACGTTCTATCGGTCCGCATGCCAGCCGCTGCCCATACCGGCGCACTGCCGGGCTCACAAGTCCCAAGGCTGTGCTCCGCCGCCGGCTGGTATCACCCAGACGAGCTGCGAGCCCAATACGGCGCCCGCCTATTGCCTGAAGCTCGACGGCCCTTCGGAGCAGCAGTGCCCTCCCTATCCCATCCAGGTGGTACGCGAGCTGCCCATTCCGGATTCCAACGACAATCCGGTCCGGCGCCTCAATTCGGGTGTTCAGGAAATGATTCGCAAAGCCAACCCCGACTCGGTCTGGCAGTACTACCAACTCGTCAACGTCCTGTGGTCGGATTCGGCGGTGGACGAGAACCTGGCCCCTAAACCCCCGGTGACGCCGCTCTCGGAAAGCGGGCTGCGGCCCTCGCCGCCGTCCTTCCCCTCCTCCAACGCGGTGATGGAAACTTATGTTCAGACCACGACGTGCGTCGACTGCCATCGCAGCGCCACGACGGCAAAGAGCGCTCAGGACCCTAAACCCCTCTTTGCGTCGGACTACAGCTTCCTGCTGGGCATGGCGAAGTCGCCGCGGCGCTCGCCCTAGCGCGGGTCCTACACTCCCGCCTCCCGGCGCTGCAGCTCTTTGAGCAACCACATCCGCGCCGCCTTCAAGTCGCGCTGGACGGTGGCCGGCGAGACCTCCAGGGCGAGGGCGACCTCGTCGAAGGTCAGGCCACCGAAGTAGGAGAGCTGGATCGCCTCGGCCTGCCGGGGTGCGAAGCTCGCGAGCTCGGTGAGCGCCTCGTCGAGGGCCACGAGGTCCACGTCGTATCGGACTGGCAACCCCAGGGCCTCCTCGATGGGCAACGGCGGCGTGCCGCCCCCGTGGCGCGCCGCCTTTTTGCGTCGGGCGTGGTCCACCAGGATGCGGCGCATGGTCTGGGCGAGAACGGCGAAGAACTGCACGCGGCCTTCGAGCTGCACCTGGCGGCGGCCCAGCAGACGCAGGAACGCTTCGTTGACCAGGGCGGTGGGCTGCAGGGTGTGGCCCGCGTTCTCCCGCGCCAGGTAGGCGCGGGCCAGGCCCCGCAGGTCTTCGATCACCAGCGGCACCAGCCGGTCGAGGGCCTGCCGGTCGCCGCCGCTCCAGGCGTCGAGAAGCTCGGTGACCTCCAAGCTCGGGTCAGGTGGCATGGGGGCATTGTAGGGCTCCCGTGGGGCAGCGGCAACGCTCCACAGGATCGATCTCCGAAGGAGCTGCAGGCCCGCTTGCTGCGCGAACGGCGCTGGAGCTGAAGCTCACCGTTACCAGCCTCGCGAGCGTATTTCCCGGGGCCGCAACGTGCTAAGCTCGCCCCAACCCGATGAGTCGACTCCCTTCCCCCGAGGGGATCACCCTGCTGCTGCGCCAGTGCCGTGCGGGCAGTTCCGAGGCGGAGCAGGAGCTGTGGCCGGTCCTCTACCGCGAGCTCAAGATCCTGGCCCGCAGTGTGCTCCGCGGCCGGGGAGGCCGTCCGCGGCTCGGCACCACGACCCTCGTCCACGAGGCCTACCTGCGGCTGCTGGGACCGTCGGCGTCCAGTCTGGAGTGGCACGACCGCGGCCACTTCTTCGCCGTCGCCGCCCGCGCCATGCGCTTCGTCCTGGTCGACGATGCGCGGCGTCGCCTCGCCGGCAAGCGCGACGGCGTGGATACCCGGGCGGAGATCCCGGAGGACTGCCGTGATTCCCAGGACCGCGCACCGGACGAGTTGCTGGCGGTCCACCAGGCCCTGGAACGGCTGGAGAAGATCCATCCCCGGTACGAGAAGCTGGTCGAGATGCGCTATTTCGCCGGCCTTTCCGTCGACGAAACCGCCGAGGCGCTCGGCGTGTCGCGGCCCACGGTGGTGCGCGACTGGCAGGCCGCACGGACATGGCTCTATGGTGAGCTCCATTCCTGAAGCATCGTCGTCGCACGACCTCGTGCGCGTCGGCGAGATCGTCCTCGCCGTTGCGGCTCTCGAGCCGCCGGAGCGGGAGGCCTACCTGCGGCAGGTGACGGTGACCCGGCCGGCCT